>NZ_DATBQF010000068.1:0-65078 GCF_036560965.1 Methylosinus sp.
CGAGACAGTTGCAATGCCGCTTCGATTACGGCATAAGGGCCCCGTCGCGGCGACGCGGCTCGGATGCGGGTGTAGCTCAGGGGTAGAGCACAACCTTGCCAAGGTTGGGGTCGAGGGTTCGAATCCCTTCGCCCGCTCCAAAATAACTCATCGAAATCAGAGAATTGTGAGAAGGCCGCCGCGAGGCGGCCTTTCGCTTTTCTGCTCTGGCGTCCACCGCGATCGCATACGGCTCGTGGGTGTCCAGGTTCCCGCCGCCCAAGGGAAGGGGCGCGAACGCTACGAGGGCTTCATCGAGGCGCAGGGGCGGCGCTCGTTCAAGGGCGGATGCCGCTCGACGAGATCGGCCAGGTGAAAACTCAAAGGAAGCTCGAGATTGGGAATCTATCCCCTTCTTGACGGAAGAGGTCGGCTTTTTCGCCTACATCGAGCGGTCGGCCGTATAGCGCATCGGAGCGCCTTGCCGCTACGCCGGGCGGTCGCCGAGCGCTTTCCCGGCGCTTCTCCAGTCCGCGCTTTCATTCGCCGAGGGCGCGCTTTCGGGACGCGAGGCCCCGGCTTTTCGCCTGCGGCCGCGAGCCTCAGTCCTGCCCTGGCGCGTGCGAGCGTCTCGTCGGTTCGACCGACCGCCGACCGAGAGGAGGAAGGTCCGAGCGAGCGACGTCGTATGTCGCGAAGCGCAAGGCGCAGATCGGCGATCGCGTGAAGCCCGGCGATCAACACTCGACGATCGTGCCGCTCGATCATCTGTGGATCGAAGCGAACCTGTGGGAGAATCGCATGCAGCGCATTCGGCCCGGCCAGAGCGCCTCGGTCGTCGCCGGCTATGCCACGCCCGCGGGCGTATCCCCGCTGGGACGCAACTCGCCGATAGATGAAACTTCAGAGGCATGTCAGCATGCGTTCACGATCTCGCAAGACGTGTCGACGCCAATGTCATGCATCGAAAGAGCATCATCGAAATGCACGTGCCGCCATAAGCAAACGATTGGCTCCGCGCCGATGCGAGCCGTTGCTGTTCATCTCGAGCCGACGGGCGCGCCGATAACCAGCGCATCCACCAAACATCCACACAATCTCCGCGAAATCTCGACAAGGAGAGCTTACCGTAGCGGCGGTGGGCAATGTCAGAGAAGCACGTGCATGATAAAGATGATCTCTATCGTTCGCGCAATGGCGGCGATTCTCCCGATCTGCGGCATTTCAACAGCTGTTGCAAGCGCCGCTGCCTATTCCGCCGTGAACCTCAACGTAAGGGCGGGTCCCGGTTCGCGGTTTCCAGCAGTCGGCATGTTGGGCGCAGGAATCCCCATAACCGTTCACGGCTGCCTCGTCCGCTACATTTGGTGCGATGTGACGGCGTCAGGCCTTCGTGGCTGGGTGTCGGGCGCATACATCGAGATCGTAAGCGATGCGCGGAGAGTGCAGTTGCCCGCATATTCGCATGGGGAAAACTTTCCGGTGGTGACCTTCCATATCGACAGTTACTGGGAGGATCACTACCGAGACTACCCGTTCTCCAACGAAATGGATCACTGGAGAGACGAGTGGGACGGTGACCGCGTTCCAATCTTGCAAGACGATTGGAGCGATTGGTCTGGAAGTGGAGAAGACTGAGCGAGGTGGGGATCCGGTGACCGTGCGGAGCTGGCGCCGCTCTCGGTCGCAGATTCGGTGGATCCGCTCGCTAAGATAAGCCGCTCGAGACGCCAGGGTTGCTGGGCGCAACGTCAAATCTCGTCGATAAGATCGGACACGTTCAGCGATCATCGTTTCTCGAGGAGAAATTGTCGTGAACAGGCGGATAATTCTAGCCGACTCGGACCGGCCCGGCGAAACGTTAGAGGCCGAAGTCATTTCGCACGATGACGCCGTTCTGACATTGGCGGTGCCGAACACCACCGTCCAATTCAGACTGCTGCGCCGCGACCGAGACTATGTGCGATACGAGGGATCGCTCGGCGGACGCAACTTTTACTTCGTTCCGCCTCGCCCTGAAGCGAGAAACGCCATCGCCCCGAAAAGGAGCAGATAGTGCGGTGTCGCCATGTCGCGGCGCAGGCGCCCGAAATCTATTGCAGAACGCGATCCGCCCCAGTTGCCGCGACGTTTCGAAGCGATCTCCCTCGGCGCTCGTTTGCATCCCATAGCCTCCAACGCTCTGAGTTGTAAATCGAGCTTCTGCTCGTCGGTCGATACGCGCGCATAAGCTATCATCATTGCTTTTCCGCGTTCCCCCACGCCGGAAGGACGCCGCCTCCGATAGGGCCTTTGCTCGTTTGACGACGACCATGCCCTCGACAAAAACGGCGAGAATTCGCGCGCACGTGTCCAACGATCGAAAACATTGAAATTCTCCTGACGCGCCCCGACTAGATGTTCTCCGCTCGGGGGCCTGCGAAGACGCGATGAACGCCGACGAACAGCAGCGGAACGAAGAAGATGGCGAGCGCCGTCGCCGCGATCATGCCGCCCATGACGCCGACGCCGATCGCATTTTGCGCGGCCGAGCCGGCGCCGCCGGCGAAGGCGAGCGGCGCGACGCCGAGGATGAAGGCGAAGGAGGTCATGACGATCGGGCGCAGCCGCTGGCGCGCCGCGAGCAGCGTCGCCTCGATCACATCCAGGCCCGCCCTTTGATGGTCGATGGCGAATTCGACGATCAGAATGGCGTTCTTGGCGACGAGCCCGATCGTCGTCAGCAGGCCGACCTTGAAATAGACGTCATTGGCCTGTCCGAACATTAGCGCTGCAACGAGCGCGCCGAGCACGCCGATCGGCGCGCACAGCATGACGGCGAGAGGGACCGTCCAGCTCTCATAGAGCGCGGCGAGACATAGGAAAACCACGAGGACCGAGATCGCATAGAGCGCCATGGCCTGATTGCCCGAAAGACGCTCCTGTCGCGAGAGGCTGGTCCACTCATGGGAGAATCCGGGCGGCAGTCCGGCGACGAGACGGTCGATCTCCGTCATGGCGTCGCCGGAGCTGGCGTCGATGGCGGCCTCGCCCTGTATCTGAACGGCGGGCGCTCCATTGTAGCGCTCGAGGCGCGGCGAGCCGAACGCCCAGCGGCCGGACGCGAAGGACGAGAAAGGCGCCATCTCGCCCGATGCGGCGCGGACATGCCAGCGGTCGAGATCGTCCGGCTGCATTCGGAACTCGGCGGCCGATTGCAGATAGACTTTTTTGACGCGGCCGCGATCGATGAAGTCGTTCACATAAGCGCCGCCCCAGGCCGTCGACAGCGTGGCGTTGACGTCGGCGAGGCCGACGCCGAGGGCGCTCGCCTTATCCTGATCGACCTCGATCGCAAATTGCGGCGTGTCGTCCTGGCCGTTCGGCCGCACGCCCTTCAGGAGCCGGCTCCGCGCCGCCGCGGCGAGCAGATGGTCGCGCGCGGCCAAGAGCTTTTCATGGCCGGCGCCGGTCATATCCTCGAGATAGAAATCGAAGCCGCTGCTCGTGCCCAATCCCTCGATCGCCGGCGGCGCCAGCACGAAGACCTGCGCGTCGCGAATCGTGGCGAGCGCCGCAGTCGCGCGCGCCGTCACCGCCGTCGCGGAGAGGTCGGGCGCCTTGCGCTCCGAAAAATCGCGCAAGCCGACAAAGGCCATGCCGACATTCTGGCCGAGGCCGCTGAAGGCGAAGCCTCTCACCGTCATGACGCCATCGACGGCCTTGCTCTCATGGTCGAGGAAATAGCGCGTCACCTGATCGAGCGCGCGTTCCGTGCGATCGCTGGTCGCGCCGACGGGCAGCTGCACGCTGACCATCAGATAGCCTTGATCCTCCTGTGGCAGGAAGGAGCTCGGCAGGCGCGCGAACAGAAAGGCCGCCGCAATCGTCATCGCCGCGAGAGCCGCGAAGCCGCGTCTGGGGCGCTGCAGAACGGCGTGCGCGCCATTTCGATAAGCGTCGGCGCCGCGTTCCATCTCGCGATCGAACCAGCGGAACAAGCCGGCCTTTTCGGCGCCCGGCTTCGGCGGACGCAGAAGCGCCGCGCAGAGCGCCGGCGTCAGGATCAATGCGACGCCGACCGACAGCGCCATGGCCGAAACGATGGTGATAGAAAACTGGCGGTAGATGACGCCGACCGAGCCGCCGAAGAACGCCATCGGCACGAAGACCGCGGACAAGACCGTCGTGATGCCGATGAGCGCGCCGGTGATCTCGCTCATGGATTTGGTCGTCGCCTCGCGTGGCGACAGCCCTTCCTCATGCATGATGCGCTCGACGTTCTCGACCACGACGATGGCGTCGTCGACCAGGAGCCCGATCGCCAGCACCATGGCGAACATTGTGAGCGTGTTGATCGAATATCCCGCCACCGCCAGAACGCCGAAGGTTCCGAGCAGCACCACCGGGACGGCGAGCGTCGGAATGAGCGTGGCGCGGATATTGTGCAGAAAGGCCAGCATGACGAGAAAGACGAGCGCGATCGCCTCGATCAGCGTGTGCGTCACCTGCTCGATCGAGATTTTGACGAAAGGCGTCGTGTCGTAGGGATAGACGACTTTCACGCTTTCCGGGAAAGTCGGCGCGAGCCGCTCGATCGCCGCCTTCACCAATGCGGCCGTGCGGACCGCGTTCGCGCCGGTCGCTAAATTGATGGCGAGGCCGGTCGCCGGCGCGCCATTATAGGTCGAGGCGCTGACATAATCCTCGGCGCCGAGCTCGACCGTCGCGACATCGCCGACGCGAACCAGCGATCCGTCTGCCGCGCTTTTCACGATGACGTTCCGAAACTGCTCCGGCGTCTGCAAGCGGCTCTGCGCCGTGACGGTGGCGTTGAGCTGCCGCCCTCTGCGCGCCGGCAGACCCCCGATCTGTCCTGCAGACACTTGCGCGTTTTGCGCCTGGATCGCGCTCGCGACATCGCTCGGGATCAACGCATATTGGGCGAGCCTGTCGGGGTCGAGCCATATGCGCATCGCATAGCCGGCGCCGAAGAGCTGCGTGCCGCCGACGCCTTCGACGCGCTTCAGCGTGTCATTGAGCGCGCTCTTGACGTAATCCGACAGATCCGCGCCGGCCATCTTGCCGTCTGTCGAAACGAAGCCGACGACCATCAGAAAGGCGCTCGACGATTTGGCGACCGCGAGCCCATTGGACTGGACCATGGCAGGCAGCAGCGAGGTGACGAGCTGCAGCTTGTTCTGCGCCTGCATCTGCGCCACATCCGGATTGGCGGCGTTGGTGAAGGTGAGGGTGATCTCGCTTTGGCCGGTCGATGTCGACGTCGAGGTCATGTAATCGAGATGATCGAGGCCGGTCATGCCTTGCTCGATGATCTTGGTGACCGAATTCTCGACCGTCCGCGCATCGGCGCCAGGATAGCTGGCGGTGATCTGGATCGTCGGCGGCGCGATCTCCGGATATTGCGAAACCGGCAGGCCGAGGAGCGCCAGCAGGCCGCCGAGCATGACGACGATCGCGATCACCGATGCGAAGATCGGACGAACGATGAAAAATGCCGAGATCACGCGCGTCAGCCTTTCGCTTTGATTTTCGCTGTCGTCGGCTCGCGCTCGCGCAGCTCGCCGGAGGCGTCGTCGATCACGACCTCGACGCCTCTCGCCTGCTGCCCGGCGCGCACGAGCTGAAGACCTTCGACGACCACGCGGTCGCCATCGCCGAGCCCTGCGGTGACCAGCCAATTGTTGCCGACGGCCTTGCCGATCGTGAGCACGCGCTCCTCGATCTTGTCGTCCTCGCCCAGCGCCAGCGCGGTCGCCTCGCCCTTGACGTTGCGGGCGACGGCGCGCTGAGGGACGAGGAAGCCGCCGGGCGCGACGCCTTCCTCGACGATCGCGCGGACATACATGCCCGGCAGCAGCAGGTGCGACGGATTGGGAAAAGTCGCGCGCAATGTCACGGTTCCGGTCGTCTGGCTGACCTTGGCCTCTGTGAATTCGAGCCGACCCGTTATCGGATAGACCCAGCCATTCTCCAGCTTCAGCCTCACCTCGACAGCGCGTCCCGGCAATTCGACTCGGCCCTCGTCTATGGCCCGTCGCAGATCGAGCATGGCGGCGCTCGATCGGGCGAGGTCGACATAGATCGGATCGAGCGTGCGAATCGTGGTGAGCGTATCGGCCTGGCCGGCCGTCACCAGCGCGCCTTGCGTCAGCGAGGATTTGTCGGCGCGGCCGCCGATCGGCGCCTTGATCGTCGTATAGTCGAGATTGATCTTCGCGCTCGCGACATTCGCCTGCGCCGTCGCCACATCGGCGCGCGCCTGGGCCAGCGCCGCGACGGCCTCCTCGAGATCCTGCGCGCTGACGGCGTTCTTCTTGATCAGTCCCTGATAGCGATCGACCTTGGCCTGCGCGCTGGGCGCCGTGGCCTCGGCTTTCCGCAGGGCGGCGACGGCGCTGTCGTGAGCGGCTCGATAGGGAGCGGGATCGATCTGATAGAGCGGCGCTCCCTCGGCCACTTCGCCGCCTTCCCGGAACAGCCGCTTCTGAATGATCCCCCCGACCTGCGGCCGCACCTCCGCCACCAGCGACGCGACGACGCGGCCGGGCAGCTCGGAAGAGATGGCGACATTTCGAGGATGCAAGGTGACGACGCCGACCTCGGGCCGCGCAGGCGGAGCAGCGCTTCGGTCGCTCGAACGAAAGTCGCATCCGGCAAGGGCGGCGGCGGCGGTGAAGGCGACGATCGCCGAGCGAATATTCATGGGGCGCGCTCTCGAGGTCGTGGCTGGGGGATCGCCCTGGACGTCGCCGGGGCGTTTTGTCTTCCATCCTGACCTACGCCGTCGTTGTTCGTGGGGCGTGCAGATTTGATGGAGAATTGATGGAGGCCGTCGAGGCTGGCGGACAAATGATTGCTGTAATGTGTGCGTCTCGTTACTGACAGTCGACGCTTATCTCGATTGGCTGGTCGTCGGCTCGAGCTGCTGACGATCGCTGCGAAGCCGTATCGAAGCGATCGTTTATGCTGGAGGCGCGGTGCAAGAAGCAATGCGGACGATATGGCGGCACGCCTGTGTGATCGCAGCAAAGGAATCGACATTTAAGGCGGGAGTATTCTGCCTGTCGTCGTTGCAGGACATTCGCGCCGCGGCCGCCTGGCTGACCTTTCTCGAGGATTTCAAAGGCAAGCATCCATTTGGAACGGCTCCGACACAATGCGTCAGAAAGCCGTTTTTCAATTACGCCGTGCATGGTCTCTCATGCTCCGAGCGAGCCTCGATTCTTAAAGGTCACTATAGTCTCATCTGCGACTCTATTCCGTCTCTAATCGCCATTTCTTGGGGGTTGGGCAATGCAGAGCTCGGCCTCCTATGCGGCAAGAACGGTGAAGCATATCGGTTGTCGCTAGCGTGCGCGGCGTTTTGCTACAAGGAGGGGGAGCTGAGCTTCGTATTGAGCGACACGGCCGATGGCCTCAAGCTCGCGATGCTGACGTTCGTGCTCGGAAACGAAGACGATGGGACGCCCTCCGTTCTGATCGGCGGATTGCAAGGACCTTCGTCGCATTGCGGGCCGGACGCCAAGGCGCGGATCGTGAAAGCAACGCGAGCCCTCCGGGGGTTGCGTCCCAAAATGGCGGTCTTTCTGGCGGCGACGGCCTTGTCCCGGGCGTTGGGCGCCCGGCGGATCCTCGCCGTATCCAATGACACGCATTCGATCAACGCCGACGCTTGTTGGCAGCGTCGGCGAATGCGCGCCGATTACGACGCCTTTTGGCTCGAACGCGGAGGATTGCGCGCACGTGAGGGTTTCGTCCTGCCCTTGATATCGGCGAAATCGCAGAACGAGCGACGCGAAGAGCAGCGGGCGCATATCGACGAATTGGTCGGGCGATTTTGCATGGAGAAGCCCAGCCAGGATCTTGGAATGTGCGACTACTCGTCGACGCCGGCGCACGAAATTGTCGAATCCTCGATCAAATATCGCCGCAGACCCAATTCTTTGCAGGGAATTTGGGAGCGACTCGACCGGTCGGAAATTCGGCCATAATTTCGACGCGTGACCAAAGTCGTTCCAGAACGACATTGATGTGCGGGAAACGACATGAGGCCAGTCAGCAAGCCGCCGAGAGCTCGACCATGAATGCGCTCGTTCTCATCGCCGATGACGAAGCGGAAATCACCGCGATTCTGGAAGCCTATCTGGCGCGGGAGGGATTGCGGACCGTGAGCGCGGCGGACGGCCGGATCGCGCTCGATCACCATGCGATTCTGAAGCCGGATATCGTCCTGCTGGATGTGAACATGCCCAATGTCGACGGATGGGAGACTCTGGCCGAGCTGCGGCGCCGCGGCGACACGCCGGTGATCATGATCACCGCGCTCGACGAGGATATAGAACGCTTGCAGGGATTGCGTCTCGGCGCCGATGATTATGTGGTGAAGCCGTTCAACCCGGCGGAAATCGTCGCCCGCGTGAAAGCGGTTCTGCGGCGCGCCAACGCGCGCGGCGACAGCGCCGTGTTGCGGATCGGCAAGCTCGAGATCGACCTCGAGAGCTTTATCGCCAAGGTGAGGGACGGCCAAGCGGCAACGTCCCTGCCTCTGACTCTGACCGAATTCCGCCTGCTCGCCCATATGGCGAAATCGCCCTCGCGCGCGTTCACCCGCGGCGAGCTGGTCGACGCCTGCTTGCCGGGCGGCGACGCGCTCGAGCGGACCGTCGACAGTCATGTCAGCAATCTGCGCCGCAAGCTAGACGAGGCCGGCGCGACCGGCCTGATGAATGTCGTGCGCGGCGTCGGCTATCGGCTGGCGGCGCCATGATTCGCCATCGCTCGACCCGCCATCGCTTGAGCCGGCAGATCGCGCTGTCGATGAGCATCGTCGTCGCCACCGCCGTGATGATCGTGTTCGTCGGCTCCTTCGTCTTCTATGGCGTCTATCTGACCTATTACCCGCCGCCGCCCGGCCCGCCGCCGCTTCTTCCCGAGGCGCCGGATTTCGTGCTGATCGCGATCCTCCTTCTCGTCGCTCTCATTCTCGCGATTTTCGCGGCGCTGCGCCTGACGAAACGGATTCTCGTTCCGCTCAACTCGCTCGCCGAAGGCGCGCGCAGCATCGCCACCGGCGATCTCTCCGCGCGCGCCTCGCCGGGCGACAGATCGCTCGGCGAAACAGCTCGGCTCGTGGACGATTTCAACGCGATGGCGCAACGCCTCGAGGACAGCGTCGCGGCGATGGCCTCCTGGAACGCAGCCATCGCGCATGAGCTCCGCACGCCATTGACGATACTGCGAGGTCGGCTTCACGGCCTCGCCGATGGCGTGTTCACGCCGAGCGACGAATTGTTCCGCAATCTCCTGTCGCAAGTCGAGGGCTTGTCGCGTCTCGTCGACGATTTGCGTATCGTCACCCTGTCGGAGAGCCGCCGGCTGGAGATGCGTTTCGAGCCGACAGATCTCGAGCAGGAGATTCGACAGGCTGTCGAGGCGATGCGCCCCGCTCTCGTCGAGGCCGGCTTCACCATCGAGATCGACGCGCGCCCCATCGTTCTGGCCTGCGACGGCGTTCGGCTGCGGCAGGCGCTGCTCGCCCTTCTCGACAATGCGAAGCGCTATGCGACGCCGGGGCTCTTGCAGATTTGGATGAGAGCGGAGGAGAAAGACATCGTGATCGCGGTCGAGGACCATGGGCCGGGCCTCGCGCCCGACTTCGCGCCCCATGCGTTCGACACATTCAGCCGGGCGGAAGCCTCACGCTCACGGCGCCATGGCGGCGCGGGCCTCGGCCTTTCCGTTGTGCGCGCCATAGCGGAGGCGCATCGCGGCCGCGCGCAATACAGAGCCTCCGCCGCCGGCGGCGCGATCTTCGAGATCGTTCTGCCGCTCGCCCGAGCGCGCGATCGCATCGGCGGCGACGCGCCGGCCTAATGACGGCGCCGCCACGAAACTGATCGAACGACCATGGACAATCGAATGACCGCCACACCTGCAATGGACAGAACCGATAGCGATTACGAGAAAGTCGCCGCAACGCACGTGTCTCTGCGCCGCGTTCTCGAGCTGTTCAGGCCTTACCGCGCCAAGATCGCAATGGTCGCCTCCTTGATGCTCCTCGGCGCGGGCGCGGGCCTGTCGTCACCTTTTCTCTTGCGCGCAATCATCGACGAAGCTCTGCCCCGTTCCGATCTGCATCAGCTCGTCGTGCTGGTGGTCGGGCTGCTGCTCGTCGCTGTCCTGTCGACCTGCCTCAGCACAGCGCAGGTGATATTGTCGGTCGGGATCGGGCAAGCGATCATGCATGATCTGCGAGTGAGGGTCTATTCGCACCTTCAATCCCTGTCTCTCGGCTTCTTCACGGCGACGCGCGCGGGAGAAATTCAATCGCGCATCGCCAGCGATATTTCCGGGTTGCAGTCTCTCGTGACCACCAGCGCGAACGAGCTGGCGCGGGCGTCGGCCACGGTGATCATGACCGCCGCGGCGATCCTGCTGCTCGAATGGCGATTGGCTCTTTTCGTCTTTCTGATCGTTCCCGGAACAGTGGCGATCAGCAATCGGGTCGCGCGAATGCGCGAAAAGCTGCTTTTCGAGCAGCAGGAGCGCATCGCCGACATGTCGTCGGCCATACAGGAAACGCTTTCGATCTCCGGCGTGATCCTCGCAAGAACGATGAACCGCGGCGAGCATTTGTCGCATCGCTTCTCGAGCCTTTCCGGAGAGGTGGCGAAGCTCGAAGCTCGCGCGCATACGGCGGGCGAATGGCAATGGGCGCTCATCAACCTCGCGCTCTCCGTGCTTCCGGCGCTGACGCTGCTGGTCGGCGGATTGCTCATGCAGACCGGCGTACCGATCAGCATCGGCACGCTCGTCGCCATGATCGCGCTGCAGGAGCAGCTATTGTGGCCGCTCGAGCAGCTCCTGGAAATCGGACGGGAGATGCGAACGACTCGCGCGCTCTTCGCGAGGATCTTCGCTTATCTCGATAGACCGGTCGAGATCAGGCCGCGCGCCGACACGGTCGCGCTGAACCGGGCCGACATGCGCGGCGCGGTCAGGGTGGAGAATGTCTCGTTTTTCTATCCGGGCGCCGCGGCTCCCGCTCTGCGCGATGTCTCCATCGACATCCCGGCCGGCGGCCATGTGGCCATCGTCGGCGAAACCGGCTCGGGCAAGACCACGCTCGGCTACCTGCTCGCCCGACTCTATGACGCGGATGCGGGCGTCATCTCCTTCGACGGCGTCGACATTCGCGCGCTTCGCTTCGAGACGCTCGCCGACATGCTCGGCGTCGTGACGCAGGAGCCTTATCTGCTCCATGCGACCGTCGCCGAAAATCTGCGCTTCGGCCGCCCGGAGGCGTCCGACGATCAGCTCGCGAACGCCGCGCGCATCGCCCAGATCCACGAGACGATCATGGCTCTGCCCGAGCGTTACGAGACGCTGGTCGGAGAGAGAGGCTATCGCTTTTCCGGCGGCGAGAAGCAGAGGCTGGCGCTCGCGCGCGTGATCTTACGCGATCCGCCGATCCTGCTGCTCGACGAAGCGACCAGCGCCCTCGACGCCAAGACGGAGCACGCCATGGCGTCCGCGCTGGCGGCGCTATCGCAGGGACGCACGACCATCACGATCGCCCACCGTCTCTCGACGGTGCAACAGGCAGATCAAATCATCGTCTTGCAGAAAGGCCGTATCGTCGAGCGCGGAACGCATGACGAGCTCGTTTCGCGAGGGCGCGCCTATTCGGAACTGGCGATGCGGTCGCATCTCGATCGGAAAGATGCATGACGCCTGGCGGACATCGCCGAGGCCGACGCCGAGCGCGATGGGACCAGCGTCATTCTACGCTCGGTCTCGATCGAGTTCCCGGCGCACGTCGCTCATCGCCACGCCGTCGAGCAGGCGCGCGACGAACCGAAGATCCATAACCGAACGCTCCTTCCAGGGCATTCGACATCTCCCGCAGGCTAGCCTGGCGGGAGATGTCACCCATGTGTCCGGAACACACTGTCACCCATGTCTCAGGTCGCTCGACATCAGAACAATATGATAGGCAGACGCCCTTCGGCTCGGGTTCGGCGGGATCGATTCCGGCGCTCGCCGGACGCGGCGTGTTTCATTCCACAGCCTTCCAATTCTCGGCGAAATAGCCTTCCGCATCGAGCGGCGCGACCGGCTTGCCGGGCCGCGCTTTCGTTCCGACGCATTTCCATTCGTAGATCGTGTCATGGCCGGTCGCGGCCATGGGAATGAAATCGGAGCCCGGGTTCTGCCGGCAATATTGCGTCGCGCCGGGCAGGGAGCGCGCCTTGCTCGCCTTGAAGCAGGGGATATTCGCGCCGACGACGCAGGCCAGCGTCCGCCCGCCCGAGCAGCGGTAATAGGCGGCGCCGATAGCGCCCGAGAGGCCGAAAGCGCGGCGAATCGCCGGCGCGAGCGAGGCTGGGGCCGTGCGCGGCGTCGAATTCGCCCCCGCCGCGCAGAGCGGCGCGGCCGTCGCTGGAGCGGCGACAGCCCCGAGAAGGCTGAAAATCAGAGCGGCGACGTGGCGCGAGCGGAACCGGGGCGGCGATGCGGGCATGGGCGTTCTCCGTCGAGAGGCGGTTTTTCCACTCCCTGCGAAGGGAGCATGGACCGCCGCGCCCGGCTTTTCCATGGTGACAGGCGGCCTCGCGGACTCCACATTGGGGACAAATCGCGAATCGGACAATGATTCGCCTTCCGTTCTCCTGTATCCTCACGCGCCGAAGGAGACCCGCCGCCTTGTCACGTCCTGCGCCGCCGGAAGATTTCACGCCGATCGAGGGCGGCGTCGCCGCGCGCGCCGCGGCGCTCGTCGGACGCGGGCGATTTCTGGAGGCGCTCAATCCCGAGCAGCGCGCCGCCGTCGAGACGATCGACGGACCGCTGCTGGTGCTCGCCGGCGCCGGCACCGGCAAGACGCGCGTGCTGACGACGCGCATCGCGCATATTCTCGCCAGCGGGCGGGCGCGGCCTTGGGAAATCCTCGCCGTCACCTTCACCAACAAGGCGGCGCGCGAGATGCGCGAGCGCGTCGAGACGCTCGCAGGGCCGGGCGCCGAGGCGCTGCAATGGCTCGGAACCTTTCATGCGATCAGCGCGAAAATCCTGCGCCGCCACGCCGAGCTGGTGGGGCTGAAGTCGAGCTTCACCATTCTCGACACCGACGATCAGATCCGCTTGCTGAAGCAGGTGCTGAAGGCCGAGAACATCGACGACAAGCGCTGGCCGCCGCGCGGCCTCGCGCATCAGATCGACGCCTGGAAGAACAGAGGCCTCTCGCCGGAGCAGGTCCCGGCCGGCGAGGCGCAGAGCTTCGCGGACGGCAAGGGCAAGGCGCTCTATGCGCTCTATCAGCAGCGGCTCAAGGTGCTGAACGCCGTCGATTTCGGCGATCTGCTGCTCGAGACTTTGCGGCTCTTTCGCGAGAACGCCGATGTGCTCGACGAATATCGTCAGCGCTTCAAATATATTCTCGTCGACGAATATCAGGACACCAACACGGCGCAATATCTCTGGCTGCGCTTGATCGCGCAGGGGCGGCACAATGTCTGCTGCGTCGGCGACGACGATCAGAGCGTCTATGGATGGCGAGGCGCCGAGGTGGAAAATATTCTGCGCTTCGAGAAGGATTTTCCCGGCGCGAAGATCGTGCGGCTCGAGCGCAATTATCGCTCCACGGGACATATTCTCGCGGCGGCCTCCTATCTCATCGCGCGCAATGAGGGGCGGCTCGGCAAGACGCTGTTCACCGAAGGCGCCGACGGCGACAAGCCCAGCGTCACCGGCGTCTGGGACAGCGAGGAGGAAGCGCGCGCGGTCGGCGAAGACATCGAGCAATTGCAGCGCAAGGGGCATAATCTCGACGAGATCGCCATTCTCGTGCGCGCATCGTTTCAGATGCGCGAGTTCGAGGAGCGCTTCATCACGCTCGGCCTGCCCTATCGCGTGATCGGCGGCCCGCGCTTCTATGAGCGGCTGGAGATACGCGACGCGCTCGCCTATCTGCGCTGCGTCGCGCAGCCTTTCGACGATCTCGCCTTCGAGCGCATCGTCAACACGCCCAAGCGTGGGCTCGGCGACGCCACGCTGCAGGTGCTGCACGAATATTCACGCCGCGAGAATGCGCCGCTGATGCAGGCGGCGCGCGTGATCGTCGAGACCGAGGAGCTGAAGCCCAAGCCGCGTGCGACGCTGCGCGCGCTGCTCGCGGATTTCGACCGCTGGCGCAATCTCATCGAGACGACGCCGCAGAACGAGCTCGCGGAAACGGTGCTGGACGAGTCCGGCTACACGCAGATGTGGCGCGACGACAAGACGCCGGAAGCGGCGGGCCGGCTCGAGAATTTGAAAGAGCTGGTGCGCGCGATGGAGGAGTTCCCCGATCTCGCGGGCTTCCTCGAGCATGTGTCGCTGGTGATGGAGACCGACGAGGCCGCCGGTCAGCAGCGCGTGTCGATCATGACGCTGCATGGCGCCAAGGGTCTCGAGTTCGAGACCGTCTATCTGCCCGGATGGGAAGAGGGGCTGTTCCCGCATCAGCGCTCGCTGGACGACAGCGGCCGCGCCGGATTGGAGGAGGAGCGCCGCCTCGCCTATGTCGGCATCACGCGCGCGAAACGGCGGCTGAGGATTTTCTTCGCCACCAATCGACGCATTCACGGTCTGTGGCAGACGACTCTGCCCTCGCGCTTTCTCGACGATCTTCCGGCCGACAATGTCGAGGTCACCGAGGCCTCCGGCGGCTCGCAATACGGCTCCTATGGCGTGTCGCGCTTCGCCAATATGGACAGCTATGGCTCGAGCTATTCGACCCCGGGCTGGAAGCGCGCGCAAACCGCGCGCGAGACCACGACACGCCAGACCGGAGCGCGCCAGAACACGATGCGCCAGCCCGGACGCCGCGCGCCGCCGATGATCGAAGGGGAGGTGCTGGCGAAATCCTCCGCGAGCGCGCGCTTTGCGATCGGCGCGCGGGTGTTTCACCAGAAGTTCGGGCCCGGCGCCGTCGTCAATGTCGACGGCAACAAGCTGCAGGTCGATTTCGACAAGGCCGGTCGAAAGATGGTGCTCGAGAGCTTCATCGAGCCGGCGTGACCGGCGCCGTCCCGCGCGTCGCGACTTTGTCCACAGGCGCTCGCGATTGCCACACGGGACACGCCTGTATATGATCGCCGCATTGCCTGAACAGAAAGCGGATTGATCATGACCAGTTCAGCCATAGAGCCGCCGCTCGTCGCAACGAGCTCCTGAAGCAATCTCGCGCGCACAGACTCGACGTCTCGCCGCTCCATGAGCGCAGCCGTCGTCTCCCGCGTCTTCGAGCTTTTGTCGCCTCATTTCATCCGGCGCGGACGATCCGCTTCGGAGCGCGTCCGGCGCGGCCGGATCGCCGAGCCATCGAGGTCCAAAATGGCGTCGTTCCGAAATAGAGACCGAGACCGAGACCGCGACCGCGACAGTGAGAATGTCGCCGAAGCCGCTTCCATGCTTCGCCCGCATGGATGGAGCGTGGTGAATACACAGCCCCATCAAGAACGCCTCGCTCTCGAAAATCTGATGCGTCAGCAATTCCATGCCTATTGCCCATGGACGCTCAAGCGCATTCGCCATGCGCGTCGCACGCAAGAGGTCGCGCGGCCGCTGTTTCCGGGATATATTTTCGTCGAGATCGCCCCCGATACGCGCTGGGGGCCGATCTGCTCGACCTTCGGCGTGAGAGCGCTGGTTCGCTCCGGCGAGCAGCCGAGCGTGCTTCCCAGAGATTTCGTCGACGATCTCAGAATGCGAGAGATCGATGGCGTCATCGCCAAGCCGGAGCGACCGTTCGAGATCGGCCAGCAGGTGCGCATCGCCGGCGGCGCGTTTCGGGATTTCGTCGCGACCGTCATCGACATGGACGAGCGCGATCGCATCATCGTTCTCATGGAATTGCTGAACCGCCCGGTCAAGGTCAAATTGACGGCGGAGCAGGTCGACGCCTGCTAGCGTCGAACGCTCTCGTTTCTTTCATCGGAGAGCGCTCTCTCGCGCGGCTCACCGCGCTTTCTGCGCGAGCCCGGCCGTGGATTTGCGCGCCGGCGCCTCGGCGTGGCCGCGCTCCAGCGGGATGAGCCGATATCCCTCCGCATGCGTCAGCCAGGAGAGATAGACAACGCCCTTGCTCTCGACGAGCAGCGGATGGTCCGAGGCGTCCGCGGTCTGCGCGAGCAGGCGCGGCGCATCGAAGCTCTCGCCGCCGTCGCGCGAGGTCTGGGCGACGATCGTCGTCGTCGTTCCGTCGAACTCCTTCCAGGCGCGATAGAGCTTGCCGCCGGAGACGAGCAGCTGCGGCCGCTGCGGGGCGCGCTCGGCGTCGCCGAGACGCTCGGGCTCGGAGAAGCTTTTCCCGCCGTCCACGCTGCGCGCATAGAACAGGCCCTGGCGCGTCTTGCCGCGCGTGAACCAGGCGACGTGCCAGCGCCCGGCGGCGTCGATCGCCATGGCCGGGCCCTGATGCGGGCAGCTCGTCGACCAATCATCGAGGCTGACGCGCGCGCCGACGAGCGTCTTGCCGTCAGCGGAGAGCTTTGCCGCCATATGGTCGCGGCGATTGTTCTCGAACACATGGCGCCAGATGAAGACGGGCTGGCCGTCGCGATCGAGCGTGGCGCCGATGCGGCAGCATTCGCAGGAATGATCCAGCAATATGCTCTTGCCGGCAAAGCTCTTGCCGCCGTCGTCCGACCAGCCGACGGCGATGCCGCTGCCCTCGAAGCTCTCGCCGGCGGTCTTGGCCTTGGCGGCGTCGCGCTTGTCGAGCCAGGCGGCGTAGATGCGCCCCTTCGGGCCGACGATGAAGGTCTCGAAGCGCTGGCCCTTGTCGTCGACGAGGGGCTGCGGCGCCGAGAAGCTCGTTCCGCCATTCGTCGAGCGCGTGACATAGACCGTGCCGTCGTAGCTCTTCTCCGGCCGCGTCGTGTAGCTCGCCAGCAGCGCCCCGTCGGCGAGCGCGACGATCTTGGGGCGCGCCTCGCCATTGTCGTCCAGCGTTCCCGGCGGCGTCGCGACGACGAAGGGCGGCGCGAAGCTCTTGCCATTGTCGCCCGAGAGCGCGCCATAGACCTTGCCGGCGACGGCGTAGGTCAGCCAGAGCCGCCCGTCGGCGCCGAAGGAGGGCGTCGCGCTGACGGCGCATCTGGGCAGCGGATCGGCGCAGGCGGGCGGCGCCGCATGGCCCATCTGGCCCATCTGGCTTCCTCTCTCCTCGCGGCCGCCCTTCTCCTGGGCGAGAGCGCTCGATGCGGCGAATAAAGCGAGGAGGGCGAGCGAAAGGCGGGCCATCATGTCTCCGATCCTTGCGATCAGTGGAAGTTGAATCTCTGCGAGCCCTCGAAGGAGCCGCCGGGCGGCGGTGGGGTCTCGAGGCCGGTGAGGATCTTGCGGACGATCTCCGCATGTTTCGGGCTGCTCGACTGGGCGATCGTCACCTTGTCGACCTTGCCGGCGGCGTCGATGTGGAAACTGGCGGTCGCCGAGCCGGCGCCGGCCGGACTCGTCGTCGGCGTGCGCTTGGCGATCTCGCTATAGAGCAGGCCGAGGAATTTGCTCTGCGAGAGGCCGGAGGGGGCCGGCGTCGCCGGCGCCGGGCCATTGGCCTCGCCGGCGGCCTGCGCCGCGCTGGCGAGGAGCGAAAAAGCGAGAACGAAGATCGAGCGTCTCATCTGGCCTGTCCTTCACGCGCGAAAACGAAACGATGCCGGAGGTGAAAGCGGCCTCCCGGCGGCGGCGGCAAGCTGACCCGCGCCAGCTTGCTGCGCGTCAACGCCACGAGGCGTGGATCGGAGCCGCGCAGGCGGGCGGAGACCACAAATCCGTCCGCGCTTATGTCGACTTCTGCGTCGACCTTTCCCTCGGGATGCGGCGCCGGAAAGGTCTGCCGGTCCAGCACGGCGTTCACGAGCAGGACATAAGTGGTCGGATGCTTCGGCTCGCCGCCGAGGGCGGCCCCCGCGCAGAGTGAGAGCGCTGTCGCGAGGGCCAGAGGTTTCACGAGACGTCCCGCCGATCAGTGGAAGTTGAATTCCTGCACGGCCGAGAAGGCGCCGCCGGGCGGCGTCACCGTGTGGACCGCGGCGAGGATTTGATTGACGACCGGCTCGAGCGCCGGATTCGAGGCGCTCTGCACCTTGTGCGACACGACGCGGCCGCCGGAGCCGATGGTGAAGGCGACATGGATCGAGCCGGTCTGGGCGTCCGACGCCTTCGGCGTGTGGCGCTTGATCTCCGCCGCCAGCAGCTTGACATAGGCCTGTTTCGAGATGGCGGGCTTCGCCTTCTCGGCCTGCTTCTTGTCCTTGTCTTTTTCTTTGTCCTTGCTCTTGTCCTTGCTCTTGTCCTTCGCCTTTTCAGCGGCCTTGTGCGGCATGGCCTTGGGCATGGCGTCCATGGCCTTCGTCTCGCTCGCGACCGGAGCCGGCGCGGGGGCGGCGGATTCGGCCGCGGTCGGCGTCGCGGCGGGGGCGGCCGAGTCGCCCTCGACCGCGAGGGCAGGGCTGCAGATCAGGCCGGCGATCAGCAATATAGCGGTTCTCTTCATTGGAACGTTCCTCGATGTGTTTTTGCTACGCTCAGAAGAAATGGAAACTCTGTTCCGCGTGGAATGGGCCGCCCGGCGGCGGCGGGGCATGCACCGATTCGATGATGCGCCTCGCCAACATCGCGTGAGCGGGCGACGAGCCCGTCGCCTCCAAGATGATAATGCGACCGTCGCGCCCGACCTCGAAAGAGCAGAAAGCATGCCCCCGGCCGATCGACTGGAGGCTCGGCGTATGGCGACGGATCGCCATCGCCAGCAGTGACTTGTAACCTTGGACGATCGCCGGAGCCGCGGAGCGGGACGGCGCCGCATGGGCGCGATCCTTCGCCGCCGCAGCGCCGAGGGCGGAGACGGAAATCAGACCAGCGACCATGCAAAACGACGACAGCCTCATTTCGCGTCCCCGGATTTCGACTCACTGGGAATGGAAATGGAAGCTCTGACTCGCGAAGAACGCTCCGGTCGGCGGGGCGGGCGCATGGATGGAGCTCAATACGCGCCGCGCCAGCGCTGCGTGGGCGGGGGACGATCCGGAAGAGGAAATGCCGGTGATGCCGCCGCCCGCGGTCACATGGAAGGTGCAATGCGCCGTGCCCTCGCCCAGCCCCGCTGTGCTCGGCGTGTGCTCGCGGATCACTTTGGCGAGCAGGGCTTTATAAACGCTCTGCGACATTCCCTCGCTCTGCGACTGCCCTTCCGGGGCGCCGATGCGGCGCTTGGCCTGCGCCTCGCGCTTCTTGTCGTGGTCGACATCCTTCTTTTTCTCGACGACCTTCTTTTTCTTCTCGACGATCTCCTTCTGCTGCGGCAGCGCCGGCGCCTCGGGCGCCATCACCTGCGGCGGCGGAATGGCGAGATCGGGCTGCTCGATCTCCTCGGGCGGCGGCGGCTCTTCATCCGCGGCGCTCATTTCCTGCGATTCGAAGAAGTCGCCCTGTGGAACGAGCTCCATGCTGACGGCGTCGAGGCTGGCGATGCTCGGTATCGCCAGCTTCAACAGCAGCCAGCCGACGGCGACATGGGCCAGGATGACGCCGGCGACGCTCGCCGGCCGCAGCCAGACGGGCTTGACGGGCGGCGGAGCGTCCGATGGCGCGCCGCCCGCGAAGGACGAGAGTGTGGCGTCCGTCATTTCGCCACCCCTCCAGCGGGAACCGCCGACGCAGCCGCCGGAGCGGGAATCGCCGCAGCGGGCGGCGCTCCCACCGGCGTGGCCGCGCCCTTCGGACGCGAGTCGGTGAGAATGGCGATATGGGTGATGCCATTGGTCGCCAATTTGTCCATCACGGCGATCACCTCGCCGTAATTGGCCTCCTTGTCGCCGCGCACATGGACGACGCGGCTCGTGTCCGTGCCCATCATCGCCTTGATGCCGTCGACCAGCGCCTCGGGCGACACTTCATCGGTGCCGAGCGCCACCTTGCCGTCCTTGGAGACGGCGACGACGATCGGCTCCTTGGGATTGAGCGGCTGCGCCGCCTTGGCCTGCGGGAGATTGACCTTCATGCCCTTGGCGAGCAGGGGCGCCGTCACCATGAAGATGATGAGCAGCACCAGCATGACGTCGACGAGCGGCGTCACATTTATGTCGGCGAGCGGCTGATAGAGGCTGTCGCCATTCTTGAAGCGCGTCGGAAGTCCAGCCATCACGCGGCCTCCCGCTTTCTCGTCGCCGACAGATGCCCGCTGGTGATCGCGAGCGCCTTATCCTCGACATAATGGGCGACCTGCTGGCCGGCGCGCGAGAAGGCGGCGCCGATCCGGTTGTAGCCGACCGAGGCGGGAATGGCCGCCGCGAGGCCATAGGCGGTGGCGGCGAGCGCCTCGGCGATGCCCGGCGCGACGACCGCGAGGCTGGTGTCCTGCGATTGGGCGATGCCGGCGAAGCTCGTCATAATGCCCCATACGGTGCCGAACAGGCCGATGAAGGGGGCGACGGAGGAGATGACGGCCAGATTGGGCAGGCCGCCTTCGGCCTTGGTCATCAGCTCGCGGCCGACGCGGCTCATGATCTCGGCGACGCGCTCGCGTTTTTCGCCGATCGACTCGCCGGGAAGATCGAAGCTCGCGGCGTGCTCGCCGGCGGCCTCGATCGGCGCGAGCAGACCCGCGGCGCCGCCCGAGCGCGCGGCGCGCGCCGATTTGGCGATGCGCACGACCGCGACGACGCCCTCGACGATCAGCACCCAGGTCCAGACCGACGCCAACAATAGGACGGCCATGACCACCTTGCCGACAGGGCCGGCGTTCAGGAACATGGTGACAGGAGAAATTGAGCCGTAATCCATGGGACGCACTCGCGCTTGGGGTTCCCCGATCGCGCGGCGGCCGCCGCGGATCAGCGTTTTGTTTTTGCTTATGATTTTGTTCGCCCGGCGGCGGCGTCCCGCTCGGAGGGGGAGAAGCCGTCGAAACTCTTTTCGCCGCTTCCGCGCGCCATGGCGCGGAGCTGGTCTGTCGTCAGGAGAGAGCGAGGCCGGCGGCGGGCGGCGCTCGGGCCCCATTGACCGCTTGCGACAGAGCGAAAGGCGGCGGCGCGGCGGCGAAGGCTCGATAGACGGCGGGCCGTGCGGCGGTCTCGCGGCGCAGGGCGACAGAAATGCGGTCGGGAAGCACGGCCGGACCGGAATGCGCGGCGAGGCAGCAGGGGCAGCTCGCGCCCTTCTTGACGGGACTGTCCGGCGTTCCGTCGCGCGTGTCGGAGAGCGACTCGTGGCACATGCTGCGGGCGGCGACATGCTCGCCCGCGCGTCCATCGGCGGCGGCGCTCGAAAGCCGATGCGGCGCGCCGGAGACGAGGAGAGCGAAAACGAGCGCGCAAACGGCGGCGATCGCGCAGATCGCACGCATTTCTATGCGCTGTCCCCCCGTCTGTGACATAAATGTCTCTTAACGGATTTTTTAACTTCTGACAATCTGCGGGGTCTTGGATTTATTTGGAAGTGCGCGCTAATTCGCAGCTGGTTTATCGATAGAGTTAACGCGCGCGATGGCGGCGACGACCGCAAAGATCCTTTTCCTTCTCGCCCTGCTGGGCCAGGCGTTGTCGGCGTCCGGCGGCGGTTGGCGGATGCATGCCGCGGGCGCGGAAGCGGCGCGGCTCTGCCTCGTCGCCCATGCCGATGCGAGCGCCTCGTCCGTCGTCGGCGAGCGCGCCGAGCAGGCGCCGACGAACGATCGATCGCATCGTCATGGCGCATGCGCTTTCTGCGAGCTCGCCGCGAGCGGCCCGCCGCTTCTCGTGACGGCGGGATGGGTCGACGCGCTCGCGCCGCGGGCTCGCGACGCCGGCGTCGCGAGCGTCTACGCCGTCCTTCCCTTCTCGCGCGACGACGACAATGCGCGGACCCGCGCGCCGCCCTTCTTCTCCTGACGCGACACCGCTGCGCGGCGTTGTTTCGCCGCAATTCGACGCGCGCCCTCTGGAAAGGGCGTCAGGGGAAGGACATTAGACTATGCATCGCCATCACTTGCTGCGCGGCGTCTCCGCCGGCGCTCTCCTCATCGTCTGCTCCGCCGCGATTTTCCCGGCCCACGCCCAGGAGGCGCTGCCGGCGATCGACATCAGCGGCGAGGCGCAGCCCGCGCAATCGCGCCGGCCCGCGCCGGCCTCCGTCTGGTCGCCGACGCTGCCCGACGGCAAGCCGGCCTTCGTCGAAAAATTCCAGCTGCCGAACACCGTCTCCAGCGTCACCCGCAAGCAGATCGAGGAGACGATCAACGTCATCGACACGGAAGACGTGGTCAAATATCTGCCGAGCCTCTTCCTGCGCAAGCGCAACAACGGCGACACGCAGGCCGTGCTGCAGACGCGCACATGGGGCGTCTCGTCCAGCGCCCGCAGCCTCGTCTATGCCGACGATCTGCTGCTCACCGCCCTCATCGGCAACGACAACAACATCGGCGCCCCGCGCTGGGGCCTCGTCGCGCCGGAGGAGATCGAGCGCGTCGACATGCTCTACGGGCCCTTCTCAGCGGCCTATCCGGGCAATTCCATGGGCGGCGTGCTGCAGATCACCACACGAATGCCCGACAAGCTCGAAGTCAC
The DNA here is from genome assembly GCF_036560965.1 of Methylosinus sp. Taxonomy (NCBI): domain Bacteria; kingdom Pseudomonadati; phylum Pseudomonadota; class Alphaproteobacteria; order Hyphomicrobiales; family Methylocystaceae; genus Methylosinus; species Methylosinus sp. Next base: position 22,572 of record NZ_DATBQF010000068.1, read on the forward strand.
CGCCAAGCAGAGCGTCTCGCTGCAGGATTTCTCGCTCTTTGGAACGAGCCAGCTGTTCCATACGGAGGTGACGAGCGCCACCGTCGGCGACAAGATCGGCGACTTCTCCTGGCTCGTGACCGGCAATTACGCCCATGGCACGACGCAGCCGCTCACCTATGTGACGTCGAGCAGCCTCTATGGCTGGCCGGGCGCCTATTTCGGCAACACCAAATTCGGCGGGCCGGCCACTGTTCTCGGCTCCTCCGGCAATCTCGAGAACGATCAGATCAATGCCAAGCTGAAGCTGGCCTACGACTTCACGCCCACCATCCGCGCCACCTACACGCTCGGCTTCTGGAGCAATGACGGACTCTCGATTCCGCAATCTTATGTCTCCGGCGGGTTGCAGGCCTTCGGCGCGGCGAGCGGAACGGGCTCCATCGGCTCCGCGGCGATGCAGAGCTTTGGAAGCGGCTATTACCGCATCCAGGAGAAGATGCTCACCAATGCGCTGGCGGTGAAATCCAACAGCGGCGGACCCTTTGACTTCGAGGTCTCGGCCTCGCATTTCACCTATCTGCAATCCGACCAGCGCTCGCCCTATACGGCGGCGCCGGTCGGCTATTCCTCGACCGGCAAGGACGTCCGCTACAACGGCACCTATTGGACGCTGCTCGACCTCAAGGGCATTCTGCGGCCGGACGGCGCGCTCGCCGGGCACGACATCAGCTTCGGCGTGCATGGGGATCAGTTCCATCTGAACAATCCCACCTGGCTCACCACCAATTGGACGAGCGGCATGGCCTCGTCCTATGGCGTCGTGGCCTCGATCGGCAATGGCACGACGCGCACCCAGGCGCTCTGGGCGCAGGACGCGTGGAGGATCTCGAAAGAGTTCAAATTCACGGTCGGCGGGCGCTGGGAGCATTGGGAGGCGACGGACGGCTATAATCAGTCGCTCGGCGGCATCACCGCCAATGGCCTCGGCTCGACGGCCTCGGCCGCCAGCATGGCGCCGCTCTATCAGCCCCATCTCTATCACACGCGCTTCTCGCCCAAGGGCTCGCTGCAATGGACGCCGGACGAGGATTGGACGGTCACCGGCTCGATCGGCCTCGCCAATCGCTTTCCCACCGCCAAGGAGCTCTATAATCTGACGACCATCCCCGGCGCGACCGGAACCGTGGTCAATCCCAATCCCAATCTGCGGCCGGAAGTGGCGCTCAGCAAGGAGCTCGCGGTCGAGCGCAAGATCGGCGAGGACGGCTCGGTGCGCGTGTCGCTGTTCGACGAGGAGGTGCGCGACGCGATCATCTCGCAGAGCGCTTTCGTCACCGCGCAGAACTTCACCGCCTCGCAGACGACCAATGTCGATCGCGTCCGCAACAGCGGCGTCGAGCTTGCGGCGCGCAAGAACAATGTCTTGGTCGAGGGTCTCGAGCTCATCGGCAGCGCGACCTATCTCAACGCCCGCGTCATCTCCGACAGCAAATGGTCGCCCTCCGGCGGCACGAATTACGACAATTGGGCGCTCTCGGTGGCCGGCAAGCGCGTGCCCAATGTGCCCGATTGGCGCGCGACGATGGAAGCGACCTATCGGCCCGACGATCATTGGGCCTTCACGGTCGCCGCCCGCTATCAGGGCCAGATGTGGACGACGCTCGCCAACAACGACATCGCCCATGGCGTCTATCAGAGCTTCGACCGCTTCTTCGTCGTCGACACGAAGATCCATTACAAGTGGAACAGTCACGTCTCCTTCGACTTCGGCGTCGACAATATCGGCAACTACAAATATTTCCTGTTCCACCCCTTCCCGCAGCGCACGTTCACGGCCTCGGCCAAATATGAGTTCGGGCGCACCAAGGGCGAGCGCGGGATCTTCTTCGAGGGCGGCGAGCCGGCGCTGTTCGACGTGTCCTTCGTGAAGTGAAGTGAAGCGGCGAGGCGATCCGGGGCCGTCCCGGATCGCCTCTCGAATGCGAGCATTCGGCCGCGTCGTCTGGTCTCTATTCGACGATGCGGCTCGGCGCGCGCATCGTCACCAGCTCTTCCGCGAGCGTCGGATGCAGCGCCATCGTGGCGTCGAAATCCGCCTTGCGCGCGCCGAGCCGCAGCGCGATGGCGAGAAGCTGCGTCATCTCGCCCGCCTCCGGTCCCAGAATATGCACGCCGACGACGACGTCGCTGGCGGCGTCGACCAATATCTTCATGAAGACTTTTTCGGCGCGCTTCGACAGCGTCGCGCGCATCGGGCGGAAGCTGGTCTCGAAGACGAGGAGGCGGCCGTGCTTCGCATGGGCCTCGGCCTCGCCGAGACCCACCGTTCCGATCTCCGGCGTGGTGAACACCGCCGTCGGCGTCAGCGCGTGATCGACTTTCACATCTTGTCCGCCGAACACCGTATCGGCGAAGGCATGGCCCTCGCGAATGGCGACGGGCGTCAGATTGAGGCGGTCCGTCACGTCGCCGACAGCGTAGATGGACGGAACATTGGTGCGCGAATAATCGTCGACGATGATCGCGCCGCTCTCCTTCATCGCGACGCCCGCCGCCTCGAGCCCGAGCCCCTGCGTCAGCGGCGCGCGCCCGGTCGCCAGCAGAGCGGCGTCTATGTCGAGCCACGCGCCATTCTCCAATGTGGCGACGAGTCCGCCGGCGGTCTTCTCGAGCTTGGTCGGCAGAGCGCCGCGGTGGATCTCTATGCCGGCGGAAGTCAGGCCCTCGTCGAGCCGGCGGCGCAGCTCTTCGTCGAAGCCGCGCAGCGGCAGATCGGCGCGCAGCGACAGATGCACCTTGGAGCCCAATCGCGCGAAGACGCTGGCGAATTCCACGGCTATATAGCCGCCGCCGACGACCAGCAGGCTCTTCGGCAATTCGGGCAGATCGAAAATCTCGTTCGAGGAGATGGCGAGCTCCAGGCCCGGAATCTTGGGCCGCAGCACCGGCGCGCCGCCCGTGGCGACGAGAATATAGCGCGTCGAGACGCGCCTTCCGCCGGCGAAGGCGACGTCATTGGGGCCGGCGATGACGCCGCGCTCGCGGATGATCTCGACGCTCGATCGATCGAGGTTTTGCGCATAGAGGCCGGAGAGGCGGGTGATCTCCGCCTCTTTGGCGGCGACCAGCGCCTTCCAATCGAATTCCGCCGGGCCGACGCGCCAGCCGAAGCCGGCGGCGTCCTCGAAATCATCGCGGAAGCGGCTCGCCATCACATAGAGCTTCTTGGGCACGCAGCCGCGAATCACGCAGGTGCCGCCGATGCGAAACTCCTCGCAGATCGCGACCTTGGCGCCATGGCCGGCCGCGATGCGCGCCGCCCGCACGCCGCCCGAGCCGGCGCCGAGGACGACGAGATCATAATCATATTGCGTCATTCAGAACCCCGGAGTTTCCGACCCGGGGGCGAAGGCCCGCCCGGGTCCCGCCAGAGTTCTCCCGCTCCAGAGTTCTCCGTTGGGGCGGCTAGAGCTCGTGGCCTTTCTGGCGCATCTCTTCGCGCACGCGCGACATCATGTCGACGGAAATCTTCTGCGACCACGCCTGCATGGCGACGAACATGTCGCTCATCAGCACGGGCAGCATGCCGACATATTTGCGGCCCGATGGGCTTTTGAAGAAGGCGGCGACGTCCTCGAGCTCCTTTGGCGAGAAGCGCTGCGTGTAGAGCTGCGCGGCGCTGTCGATCATCTCGTCGACCTTCTTGTCGAATTCCGGCCGCACGGCGGCGAGCACGAGATTGAGGTCGGGAACCATATCGGGCCGCGTGCGCGTCACCGAAAGGGCGATCTGCTCGAGATATTGCGGAATGATCAGCCGGAAAGACGAGGCGACGCCGGAATCGACGAGGACGGCGCGCGCCAGCGCCAGCTGCGCCGGCGAGGCGACGAGGGGCGGGACGGAGGCGATGGGCGGCGCCACGGCGGCGGCTGGAGCGGCGCCGGTCCGTTGCTCGCCGGCAAAGGCGGCGGTCGCCAGAATGATGGCGGCGAGACAGATCGTCGGACGAAAAAACACTTCGGGCTTTCTCCTCGGAAAAGGATTTTTCAGCGCGTCGTCCGCTCGAGCCGGCCGAGCGTCTCGACGCCGGCGCGGCCCGCGACGACGACGGCCGTCGCGAGGCCGATGAATAATCCGTGCTCGACGACGCCGGGAATGGCGGAGAGGCGGCCGGCCAGCGCCTCGGGATCGGAAATCGCGCCGAATGCGCAATCGAGGATCAAATGGCCGCCGTCGGTGACAAAAACATGGCCGTCCGGCTTCAGCCGTGGGGCGATCGTCCCCGGCAGGCCGAGATCTTGCGCCGCGCGCTCCACATGCAGACGCGTCGACTTCGCGCCGAAGCGGTCGATCTCGACGGGCAGCGGAAAGGCGCCGAGCGTCGCGACCTTCTTCGATTCGTCGGTGATGACGATGAAGCGCCGGGACGCCGCGGCGACGATTTTTTCGCGCAATAGCGCGCCGCCGCCGCCTTTTATCAGGCGCAGCCGCGCGTCGAACTCATCGGCGCCGTCGACGGAGAGATCCAGCTCCGGCGCCTCCTCCAGCGTCGCCAGCGGGACGCCCAGCGCCTGCGCCTGCGCGCGCGTGCGCTCGGAGGTCGGCACGCAGAGCACGTCGAGTCCCGCCTTCACCTTCGCCCCGAGCAGATCGACGAAATGCGCGGCCGTCGAGCCTGTGCCGAGGCCGAGCCGCATTCCCGGCGCGACCGCCTCGAGGGCCACGGCCGCGGCCTGTCGTTTCAGCTCGTCGGCGGAGGGGGCTTGCATGGGCGGCGTCCTCGGTCGGGCGAAGGGGAAAGAGGCGGATAGTCGGTTCGCGGGGCGAAATCAACGGCGGGGCGGCGTGCGACCGGGCGACCGGGCGAACGCAGGACCGGGCGTGTTCCCCCTCCCCGTTAGGGCGAGGGACCGAAGGCGAAGCCGTCCGGGGCGGGGCTCCACGCGAGAGACTCGGCGGAAACGCCCCTCCCGATCGCCTGCGGCGCTCGACCTGCCCCCTCCAGGTCAGGGTCCTGCCCCCTCCAGGTCAGGGTTATCGCAGGTGAGTATAGGGGTGTTGCGCGGGGGGTAGAAATCGATTCATTCGGGTCGCTTCTCGATTCGGGGGCCGATTGCCAAGCGCGACAGGCTTGCCTTATCAATGCGCCCAGTCCAATTCGGGCGACACGCGACTTACGCCGACTTGTATCGGCGAGTGGGCGCAAAGGAGAGCATATGATCGCCGTCACCTTCCCCGACGGGGCGTCCCGTCAATTCGAGCCCGGCGTCTCCGGCCTCGATATCGCCAAGAGCATTTCCCCCTCACTCGCCAAGCGAACCGTGGCCATGGCTCTCGATGGAGAGCTGCGCGACCTCGTCGACACGATCGACCGCGACGCCAAAATCGAGTTCGTCGGCCGCGAGGACCCGCGCGCGCTGGAGCTGATCCGTCACGATTGCGCGCATCTTCTGGCGGAAGCCGTGCAGGAGCTGTTTCCCGGCACGCAGGTCACCATCGGCCCGGTGATCGAGAACGGCTTCTATTACGACTTCTATCGCTCCGAGCCGTTCACGCCGGACGATCTTCCCGCCATCGAGAAAAAGATGCGCGAGATCGTCGGGCGCGACGCCGCCATCACCAAGGAAGTCTGGAGCCGCGATCAGGCCAAGACCTACTTTACGGCGAAGGGCGAGGCCTTCAAGCGTGAGCTGATCGAGAGCATTCCCGGCGGCGAGGATCTGAAAATCTATCGCCAGGGCCATTGGCTCGACCTCTGCCGTGGCCCGCATCTGCCGTCGATCGGCAAGGTCGGCACCGCCTTCAAGCTGATGAAGGTGGCGGGCGCCTATTGGCGCGGCGATCACAACAACCCGATGCTCTCGCGCATCTATGGAACCGCCTTCGCGAAACAGGAGGACCTCGACGCCTATCTGCATCGCCTCGAGGAGGCCGAGCGCCGCGACCATCGGCGTTTGGGGCGCGAGATGGACCTCTTCCATTTCCAGGAGGAAGGGCCGGGGACGATCTTCTGGCACGAGAAGGGCTGGTCCCTGTTCCAGACCCTCGTCTCCTATATGCGCCGGCGCCAGAAGGCCGTGGGCTACAAAGAGGTGAACACGCCGCAGGTGCTCGATCGCGCTTTGTGGGAGACCTCCGGCCATTGGCAGACCTATCGCGAGAATATGTTCCTCACCAAGACCGAGGACGAGCGCATTTTCGCGCTGAAGCCGATGAACTGCCCCGGCCATGTGCAAATCTTCAAGAACGGACTGAAGTCCTATCGCGACCTGCCGGTGAAGATCGCCGAATTCGGCATCGTGCATCGCTATGAGCCGTCCGGCGCGCTGCATGGCATGATGCGCGTGCGCGCCTTCACGCAGGACGACGCGCATATTTTCTGCAACGAGGACCAGATCATGGAGGAGGCGTTGAAGATCAACGACCTCATCCTGACGATCTACAAGGACTTCGGCTTCGACGATGTGGTGGTGAAGCTCTCCACGCGGCCGGAGAAGCATGTCGGCTCGGACGAGGCCTGGGCCAAGGCCGAGGCCGCGCTCCACAAGGTGCTGGAGGAGCTGGCCTCGCGGGGCCTGAAGACCGGCGTCAATCCGGGCGAGGGCGCCTTCTATGGGCCCAAGCTCGAATATACGCTGCGCGACGCCATCGGCCGCGAGTGGCAATGCGGCACGACGCAGGTGGACTTCAATCTGCCGGGGCGTTTCGGCGCCTTCTATATCGGCGCGGACAGCGAGAAGAAGACGCCGGTGATGATCCACCGCGCCATGTTCGGCTCGCTGGAGCGCTTCACCGGCATATTGATCGAGCATTACGCCGGCCATCTGCCGCTGTGGCTGTCGCCGCTGCAGATCGTCGTCTGCACCATCACGCAGGACGCCGACGATTACGCGATGGAGGTGGCGGCGGAGGCGCGCAAGCTCGACCTCGCCGTCGATCTCGATCTGCGCAACGAGAAGATCACCTATAAGGTGCGCGAGCATTCGCTGGCCAAGGTTCCCGCGCTGCTCGTCGTCGGCAAGAAGGAGGCGGCCGAGCGCACGGTCTCGATCCGCCGCCTCGGCTCGCAGGCGCAGAGCTCGGCGAGCCTCGCCGAAGCGCTGGCCGCGCTCGCCGCCGAGGCGACGCCGCCGGATGTGAAGGACGCGTGAGCGCGTCAGCGATCCAGAACGGGCTCCGCTCTGGATCGCTTTCGCCTCTCGAATCGCGGTAGCATGGGCGCATGGAGCAACCGGGCTATTATGAATTCTTCGCCGGCGGCGGCATGGCCCGCGCCGGGCTCGGCGCGGGCTGGCGATGCCTGTTCGCCAATGATTTCGATCTCAAGAAATGCGAGACCTATCGCGCCAATTGGGGCGGCGAGACGCTCTTCCCCGGCGATGTGCGCAAGGTGACGACCGCCGATCTCCCCGGCCGGGCCGATCTCGTCTGGGCCTCCTTCCCCTGCCAGGACCTCTCGCTCGCCGGCGCCGGCGCGGGGCTGAAGGGCGAGCGCTCGGGAAGCTTCTGGCCGTTTTTCGAGATCGTCAAAGCGTTGCGCGCCGAGGGGCGCCATCCGCCGCTGCTGGTGCTGGAGAATGTCTGCGGCGCGCTGACCTCGCATGGGGGCAAAGATTTCGAATCGCTCTGCGGCGCGCTCGCCGGCGAAGGATATCGATTCGGCGCGCTGGTCATAGACGCCGCGCTATTCGTGCCGCAATCGCGGCCGCGTCTGTTCATCGTCGCGCTGCATGGCGATCGCGCGCCATCGCCGGAATTGACGATGACGGAGCCCTCGCCGCTCTGGCATTCGCGCGCCTTGATCGCCGCGCATGAGCGCCTGCCGCGCGGCTTGCGCGAAAAATGGATCTGGTGGCGCCTCGCCGCGCCCGCCGCGCGCAACATTTCGCTCGCGGACATCATCGACGAGCAGCCGCAGGGCGTCGCCTGGCGCAGTCGCGAGGAGACGCAGGCGCTGCTCGACAAAATGAGCGACGTCAATCGCGCCAAGGTGGAGGCGGCGAAGGCCGCAGGGCGGCGCATGGTGGGAGCGCTCTATCGGCGCACGCGCTACGGCGCCGACGGCGAGAAAATCCAGCGCGCCGAAGCGCGCTTCGACGATCTCGCCGGCTGCCTGCGCACGCCGGCCGGCGGCTCCAGCCGGCAATTCGTGCTGATCGTCGAGACGGGGCGCGTGCGCTCGCGGTTGATCTCGGCGCGCGAGACAGCGCGGCTGATGGGCCTGCCGGAGGATTACATTCTGCCGCGCAATTATAACGAGGCCTATCATCTGACCGGCGATGGCGTCGTCGTGCCGGCGGCGCGCCATCTCGCGGCGCATATCCTCGAGCCATTGCTCCGATCGTCGCGCCGCTTCGCCAGAGCCGCCGCCTGACGGCGATGGCCGAAGACTCTCCCGAAGACCCGGCCCGCCGCTCCGCCATAATGCGCGCGGTGAAATCGCGCGGCACCTCGCCCGAAATCGCCGTGCGCGCGCTGCTGCGTGGCTTCGCGCCGCATTATCGGCTGCATCGCAAGGATGTGCCCGGCAATCCCGACATCGCCTATGTGGGGAGAAAACGCGCCATCTTCGTGCATGGCTGTTTCTGGCACGGGCATGATTGCGCGCGCGGCGCGCGAATGCCGAAAACCAACGCCGATTATTGGCGCGCCAAGATCGCCCGCAATCGCGCGCGCGATCTGACGCATCAGGAGCGCCTCGCCGCGCTCGGCTGGCGCGCGCTCGTCGTATGGGAATGCGAGCTGAAGGATCGCGCGGCGGTGGAAGCGAAGCTCAGAGAGTTTTTGGCGAATAGCGAATAGAAAGCCTCTACTCGCTATTCGCCGCTCGCCGCCATCAATCCTTGGCGCGCTCGACGTAGGAGCCGTCCTCCGTCTGGATGACGATGCGCGTGCCGGCCTGAATATGCGGCGGCACCATCACGCGCGCGCCATTGGAGGCGATCGCCGGCTTATAGGAGGAAGAGGCCGTCTGGCCCTTCATCGCCGGCTCGGTCTCGGTGATCTCGAGCGTGACGCGCGCCGGGAGCTGAATGCCGACCGCCGCGCCGTTGAACAGCGAGAGGATGCAGACCATGCCCTCCTGCAGCCATTGCGCCTGATCGCCGAGCACATCCTTGGGCACGAGGACCTGGTCATAGGATGTGGTGTTCATGAAGGTGAAGCCATCGTCGTCGCCGAAGAGATAGCTGAAATCCTGATCCTCGACGAAGGCGCGCTCGACCTGCTCCGTGGTCTTGTAGCGGTCGGCGATCTTCACCCCGTCGGCGAGGCGGCGCATGTCGATCTGCGTCGTCGGCGTGCCCTTGCCGGGGAAGAAGCTCTCGGCTTTCAGAACGACATAGAGCTGGCCGTTTTCCTTCTCGATGATATTGCCCTTTCGGATCGAACTGGCGATGACTTTCACGATTTTTTATCCTCGATTGCTGGCCGCGCGCGGCGGGTCTATGAACGCCTTAGACCCTTTTCCGATCCGAAAAGGATCGGAAAAGGGTCTAATTTGCATTGGAGCGAAACCTGATCGCTCTTGAAGGCTCGATCCGCGCGTCTCGCACGGAACCCTGCCGCCGCCCTCGAACCTTTGAACGGCTCGACGAATGACGCGAGTGTCGCCCTGGTGGGCCCGGGATGTTTACGCCGATCGCAAGCCATTTCTCAAGGCTCGCGCGAAAATCGCCGCCGCCCTGCGGCAGTTTTTCGTCCATCAAGGCTTCGCCGAGGTCGAGACGGCGGCGCTCCAGCTCTCGCCCGGCAATGAGACCCATATCTCGGCCTTCGGCGTCGATCTGGTCTCGGCCGCGGGCGCGGCGAGCCGGCTCTATCTCCATACATCGCCTGAGTTTTCCTGCAAAAAGCTGCTGGCGGCGGGGGAGGAGCGCATCTTCACCTTCGCCCGCGCGTTCCGCAACCGCGAGCGCAGCGCCCTCCACCATCCGGAATTCACCATGCTGGAGTGGTATCGGGCCAATGAGCCGCCCGAGCGGCTGATGGAGGATTGCGCCGGCCTGCTCGCCGTCGTCGCCGAGGCGCTGGGCGTGGAGCGATTCGCCTATCGCGGCGCGAGCGTCGATCCTTATGAGGAGCCGGAGGCGATCTCCTGCCGTGAGGCCTTCGACCGCTATGCGGGCATAGACCTCGCCGCGCTGATCGGCGATCGCGACGGCCTCGCCCGCGCCGCCGAGCGGGACGGGATCAGGGTCGTGGCGGATGATGACTGGTCCGACCTGTTCAGCAAGATTCTCTGCGAGAAAGTGGAGCCGCAGCTCGGCCGGGCGCGGCCGACGCTGCTCTGCGACTATCCGGCGAGCGAGGCGGCGCTGGCGCGGCCCAAGGCCGAGGACCCCCGTTTCGCCGAGCGTTTCGAGCTTTTCGCCTGCGGCGTGGAGCTCGCCAATGGCTTCGGCGAGCTGACCGATCCCGTCGAGCAGCGCTGCCGCTTCGAGGAGCAGATGGAAAAGCGCGCCCGCATCTACGGCGACCGCTATCCGATCGACGAGGATTTTCTGGCGGCGCTCGCCCATATGCCGCCGGCGAGCGGGGTGGCGCTCGGCTTCGATCGGCTCGTCATGCTGGCGAGCGGGGCGGAGCGGATCGAGCAGGTGCTGTGGACGCCTGTGGCGGAGACGGGGACATAGCGCGCGCCCGGGGCGGAGCCGGCGAGCAGCAGACGACGGCAGCGTTCCAAAGCGCGGTCGAAAGCAAACGCCAGGACAGTCGTCGCCAGAGCGACCGCCAGCAGCGCCTCCGGCGTTTCGAGGCCGAAAATCGCGTAGCCCATGATCATCGCCGGGAAATGAAAGAGATAGAGCGGATAGGAAAACGCGCCCAGACTGGTCGCGAGCCGCCGTAGCCGATGCGGAAACGCGATCCGATCGCCCAGGAGAAGCGCGGCGAGCGTCAGCAGATAGGTCACGACGGCGAAAGGCTCCGGCGTATAGGGACCGAAACGCGCCGCGGCCGCGCCGAGGCCGGCGAAGGCGAGCATGGGAAGCGTCCGATCCCGCCATAAGCGGAAGCCGAGCAGCCAGCACCAGAGATAATCCAGCGCATTGGATTTGACGAGGGCGTGGTAGAGGAGCCCTGAATCGCCCTGCCGCGGCAGCAGATAGCACAGCAGCGACAGCGACATGAGCGCGAGCAGCAGCCGCGGCTCGGCGCGCCGGAAAAACGGCGCGAGCGCGTAATAGAAGACCTCGATCGCCAGCGACCAGAGCGGTCCGTCGAATTGCAGCGGCTTCACCAAAAACCCCTGCAGGAAAAACAGATGGGCGAGCGCCGCCGATGATGTCTCGCCGTCGATGGAGAATGCGCCGATCTGGACATGCCCGCGGGTCGCGGCCTCGATCAGCAGGGACATGAGCACGGCGCCGAGATAGAGCGGATAAATCCGCAGGAAGCGTCTGAGATAGAACCCCTTTTCGTCTCGCTCGAGCGAGGCGGACATGGAAAATCCCGAGACCAGCAGAAAGCCGATGACCGCGGCTTTGCCGCTGAAATCATCGAATGTCTCGACCCAGCCGCCGGGGGCGTCCGGATACCAGGTCAAATGGCCGGACAGCACGACCCACGCCAGAAAGAGCCGCAGGACAGCCAAAATCTCCCAAGGCGCGCGTTTGGTGGAGGCGGGCATATCGGTCCTGCGCGTGGCGGCGGGGTGGTTATGCCACTATAAGCGGCGTCATGAACGAAGACAGCTGTCATCGCGCGTGGGGCGAGGCGATCCAGGGGCCGCCCGACGTTTCTGGATCGCCGCCCCCCACGCGCAATGACGCGACGTCGAAATCCGTCGCCGAGCTCGCCGCCGCCGGCCTGCTGGACCCGGCGCGGGCGCAGGCTCTCCGCGCCGTCGAGGCGCGCTACAGCGTCGCGGTCACGCCGGAGGTCGCCGCATTGATCGACCCCGCCGATCCCGCCGACCCGATCGCCCGGCAATTTCTGCCGGATTTGCGCGAGCTGGAGACACGCCCGGAGGAGCGCGCCGATCCGATCGGCGACGACGCCTTCAGCCCGACGGAAGGCCTCGTGCATCGCTACGCGGACCGCGTGCTGTTGAAGCTGCTCTCTGTGTGCCCGGTCTATTGCCGCTTCTGCTTTCGGCGCGAGAGCGTCGGCCTCGGCAAGGGCGCCTCGCTCTCCGACGAGGCGATCGATAAGGCGCTGGCCTATGTCGCCGCGCGGCCGGAGATTTTCGAGGTCATCCTCACCGGCGGCGATCCGCTGGCGCTGTCCGCAAGACGGCTGCGCGCGGTGGCCGAGCGGCTCGCGGCCATTCCGCATGTCGCCGTGCTGCGCATCCATACGCGCGCGCCGACCGCCGCCCCGCGCCTCGTCACGGCGGAACGGCTCGCGGCGCTGAGGGCCAGCGGCAAGGCCGTCTACATGGTGCTGCATGTCAATCATGCGCGCGAGCTCTCCGCTCCGGCGCGGGAGGCCGTCGCCCTCATCCAGACGGCGGGGATTTCGACGCTGGCGCAGACGGTGCTGCTCGCCGGCGTCAATGACGACGTCGACACGCTAGAACAGCTGATGCGCGCGCTCGTGACGGCGCAGATCAAGCCCTATTACCTGCATCATCCCGATCTCGCCCCCGGCACCGGCCATTTCCGCCTCTCGCTCGAGCGCGGGCGGGCGCTCTATGGCGCGCTGGCGCGGCGGCTCTCGGGCATTGCGCTGCCCTCTTACGTTCTCGACATTCCGGGCGGCTTCGGTAAGGTTCCGCTTCAGCGATCGCATCTCGAGGGCGACGAGAAAAACGGCTGGATCGTCCATGATCGCGCCGGACGGCGGCATCCCTATCCGGCGGGCGAGCGGGAGCAAAGTCGGGCGTCGCCGCAAGATTGACGGATTGTTCGTCTCATTGCGCGTCTATGGCTCGTCTCATCAACGAAAGCTTCGCCTTGCGCCGCTTTATCACTCTTTGCTTCGTCCTCCTCTTCGCCAGCGCGGCCATCGCCGCGGAGCCGTCCTCCTCGCTCGATCTGTTCAACGCGCGGCTCGACGCCGCGCGCGCGACGCTCGAGGATGTGGAGAAGACGCTCGTCGATCCCTCGCTCAACGACGCCACGCTCAAGAGCCTGCGCGATCGGGTCGATGCGCTGCCGGCGGAGCTCCAGGACGTCATCGACCGGCTGACGCCGCGCCTCGCCGCATTGCAGGCGCGACTCGACGAGCTCGCCGGACCGGCCAAGCCCGCGAGCGAGACGAAAGACGCGCCCGCCGTCCCGGCCCCGGCCGACGCGCCGCCCAAGAAGGACGACGCCGCTCCCGGAAAGGGCGCGCGCGCTCCGACCAATGCCAGGGGGGCGATCATCGCCAAAGTCTCCGCCGAGTCGCGGCCGGCGAGCCCGGCTCCGGCTCCGGCCCCCGTGACCGCCCCGCCGGCCGAGGGCGGCTCGCTGGCGACGGCGAGCGTCAACGCCGAATGGTCGGAGCAGAAAAAATTCTACGACGAGGTGGACGCGACTCTGAAACGGGCGCGGGCGCTGTCGATCGAGACGCGGCAGATCGCCCTGGTGATCCGGGGACGGCAGCGGGCGCTCTTCGCCAAGACGCTGTTCCTGCGCACGAGCGGGCTGTTCTCCCCCACGCTGTGGAGCGCCGCGCTGCAAGAATTGCCCTATGACGCGAAAGTCTTCGGCCTGATGCTCGAGCAGCGTGGCGCTGCGATCGCGCCGCGGCTGCGCGACGGCCAGCTCGCGAGCTTTCTGGCGACCATCTTCGGCGTGCTGCTGCTGGCGGCGCCGGCGACCTTTCTCATCCGCCGTTTCGCGACCCGCGAAGCCGCGGTCGAGGCGCCGGACCGATTCCGCAAGGCGGCGGCGGCGGTGACGACGACAGTGGTGACGGCGGCGCTGCCGGTCGTGCTCGTCGGGGCCATAGCGCTCGCCCTGGAGGCCTTCCAGCTCGAGGACGCCTTTCTCGCGCCGCTCGGCCGGCGGCTCTCGGAATCCGTGACCTTCGTCGCCGTCTCCTTCGGGCTGGCGCGCGGCCTGCTGGCGCCGGGCCTGCCGCAATGGCGGCTGATCGGCTTCGGCGACCGCCTCGCGAGGCGGCTCCTCTATCTCGCCGTGGTCGTCGGCTTCGTCGCCGCGGCGACGCGCGTGCTGGAGCAGATCGCCGAATTCGTGCAGGCCGGCCTGCCGGTCATCGTGCTGACGCGCGGCGCCGGCGCTTTGTTCATCGCCCTCGTCTTTCTCGTCGTCGTGGTCGCCACGCGCCATGAGCGGCGGGAGGACGACCCCGGCGCCGATCTCGAGGGACGCGACTGGATCTATGCGCTGCGTCTTCTCGCCTGGGCGGAGATCGTGGTCATAGGGGGCGCGCTGGCGGCGGGCTATGTGGCTTTCGCCAATTTCCTGGTGTTGCAGATCGCCTGGCTCGCGGCCGTCGGCGCGGCGCTCTATCTGCTGCTCGCCTTCGTCGAGACCGGCCTCGCGCGCGCCTTCCAGCCGCAGACGCCGCTCGGCCGCGCGATGATCGCCGGCTTCGGCGCGCAAGCCGAATCGCTCGGCCAATTCGCCGTGCTGCTGACCGGCGTCGCGACGCTCGGCCTCTACGCCTTCGCTCTCTTCGTCGCGCTGGTCCCTTATGGCTTCCAGTCCGGCGATTTCTTCGGCAATCTCCAGACCGCCTTCGCCGGCTTCAAGATCGGCGAAGTGTCCATCTCGCCGGCCGGCATGGCGACGGCGCTGGCGCTCTTCGCGCTCACCTACGGGGCGGCCAAGGCGCTGCGGCGCTGGCTCGATCAGCGGCTGCTGCCGCTGACGCGGCTCGACATGGGGCTGCGCCACTCCATCGGCGCCAGTCTCGGCTATGCGGGATTCCTGCTCGCCGTCTCGGTGGCGCTGGCCGAGCTCGGCCTCAGCCTCGAGCGGCTGGCCATCGTCGCCGGCGCGCTTTCTGTCGGCATCGGCTTCGGCCTGCAGTCGATCGTCAATAATTTCGTCTCCGGCCTCATCCTGCTGTGGGAGCGGGCGATCCGGGTCGGCGACTGGGTCGTGCTGGGCGAGGAGCAGGGCTATGTGAAGCGCATCAATGTGCGCTCCACGGAGATCGAGACCTTCGACCGCGCGACGATGATCGTGCCCAATTCCAATCTCGTTTCCGGCGTGGTGAAGAATTGGTTGCGCAATGATCGCGTCGGCCGCATCAAGATCGCCATAGCGCCGCATGCGGGCGTCGATCCGGAGGAGATCCGCGCGATTCTCCTCGCCGCCGCCAAGGCGCAGGACGGGCTGCTGCGCATTCCGGCGCCGCAAGTGATGTTCCTCTCGATGGAGCAGACGGCGTTTCGCTTCGAGCTCTGGTGCTTCGTCGACGATGTCGAGCAGGCCACGCGGGTGAAGAGCGATCTGCATTTCGACATTTTTCGCCGCTTCGCCGAGGCCGGCCTCAAAATTTCGCCGCCGGCGCCGGCGCCCGCCGTGGTGCAGATCATGGGCCTCGAGCCGGTGGCCCCGTCGTCGCCCCGCATCGTCGAGCCCGGGCGCGAGCGGGACTATGCGGTCGCCGGCGAATGAGTGTAGAAGGCGCGCGCAAACCGCTTCACTCGGCTCAATGGCGACGGCGCATGTCTCCTTTCCTTCGTATCGTCGCGCCGGCCGCGGCGCTGCTCGCGCTCTTTTCCTGCTCCGACGGCGGCCGCCTGCCGAAGGAGCCGGAGCAGCCGAGCTTCTATCGCTCGCTCGCCGCGCCCGGCGCGCGCGTCGACGCGGAGGCGGCGCGCGATATGATCTCGCTCTATCGCGGCAATAACGGCCTTTCGGCGCTGGCGCTGGACGAATCGCTGCGCGAGGCCGCGCAAGCGCAGGCCAATGCGATGGCGTCCGCCAATTCGCTGAGTCACGAGGTGCGCGGAACGCTGGACATGCGCCTCACCGCGCGCGGAATGCGCAGCGTCAGCGCGGCGGAGAATGTCTCGGCCGGCTATCACACGCTCGCCGAGGCGTTTTCGGGATGGCGGCAGTCGCCGCCGCACAATAAGAATTTGCTGATGAAGAAAGCGAGGCGCATGGGGCTCGCGACGGCCTATGCGCCCAATACGAAATACAAGGTCTATTGGGCGCTGATTCTGGCGGACTGACCACGCGCGTTCCCGCGCGCTTCGCCTTCAGCGCGTGAGCCGATCATGCCGAGGCCGCGTCACGCGCGGCCGCCGCTGGTCGCCCCGGCCGCTCGGCGCTTTGGTCGCCGCGTCCTTCGCCGCCGCGCTCTCCTTCGCCGCGTCCGCTGCGTCCTCCTGCCTCACGTAACGCACGCCGAGAAAGAAAAGGATCTGCGCTCCGCCGACGAGGGGCGGCGCTGCGGCCGCTGGTCTCGCCTTCGAGGAGAAGGCTATGATTTCGCCCATTTCATCGCCCCCGCAATGAAGCACGTAATTCGCGCGATTGGTCGATGCGGCGATTAGGGGCCGCCGAGGGTTAATGTTGCGTCAATGTCCGCGCGCTAAAATCGCTGATCGAGTATTAAAGTTGCGATTGGTGCGTAAATGCCACGAGTCGAAAGCGAACGGCGAAAGGCCGAGGCGGTTCTGTTCCGCGAGATCGTCGACCAGTTCGTCGCGCGTCCGCTGCATCCGGCGGCCGATGTCGAGCAGTTCGAGACGCTCGCCAGCGGCTTCATCGAGATGCTCGACGCCGATGTCGTCGCCGAGCGGGCGATCGAATTGTGCCGCCATCCCGACACGCCGCCCGGCGTCGTCGCGCAGCTGCTGGACAAGGGTGGGCGCGCCTCGCGCATCGCCTTCGAGTTTGCGCCGGCGATTCACGCCGGGCTCGCCCGCGCGCTCGCCGAGCACGGGCCGGCCGAGCTCGCCGTCGCCATCGCCCGCCGCGCCTCGCTCGACCGCAAGATCGTCGGGAGCCTCGCCTCGCGCGGCGAGAGCGAGGTGCTCTGCGCGCTCGCGGCCAATCGGCGGCTCCATATCGATCAGGCGGCGCGGCGCTCGCTGCTGCAGGCGGCGCGCGACGATCAGCGGCTCGCCCGCATATTGCTGGACCGCGTCGATCTTGCGTTCGACCCGGAGGCGCTGTTCCTCGCCGCCGATGCGGGCGAGCGCTCGCGCATTCTGCTGGAGGCGGCGACGCGGGCGCTGGTCGCCAATGGGCCGGAGCATGTCGCGCGGCCGTCTCCGGCGCTCGCCGAAGAGATCGACGCCTGCGCCATCGCCCGCGATCTCGAGGGGCTGGCCGAGGCGCTCGCCGAAGCGCTCGACTGCCGCAAATCGCGCGCGCGCGCCATTCTCATGGACCGTGGCGGGGAGGCGCTGGCGCTCGCCCTGGTCGCGCTCGCCGTCGGCGAGGACACTGCGATCCGTATTTTCCTGGGCGCCGAACGCGACGCGCCGGATGTGGAGCGCATTCGCTCGCTGGTCGCGCTGATGCGCTCGTCGCCGCCGCGCGCTGCGCAGCGGCTCGTCGCCGCGATGACCGGATCGTTGCGTCAGGAGAAGGAGCGCGCCGCGGCCGCCGCCGCGCGTCCCGGCGCCGCCGAGCAGAAGCGCAGGCGCAAGCCCAAGAGCCAGGCCGCCAAGGCCAAGGCGTAGCAGGAGGTGTGACGCCGCTCGAAAGGCTCGCGGTCCAGGGTCTGGCCCAGGGTCTGGCCCATTCGCGCGGCGCCCTCCCTCACGACGTGCGTGGAGCCGGGGAGGGTGAGGGAGGGCGCCGCGCTCGGGACTCGTCGAAGCCGATCATGAGATCGTTTCGCTGCGCTCGCTGTGACGAACAGCGAGTCGCAGGCGTCAATTGCGTCCGAAGGTCTCGTCGAAGGAATAGCCGGTGCCGCGCACGGTGCGGATCGGGTCCTTCTCGCGGCCGCGGATGATCGCCTTGCGCAGGCGCCCGACATGCACGTCGACGGTGCGCTCGTCGATCTCGGCCGAGAGCCCCCACACGCTGTCGAGCAATTGCGCGCGCGAGAAGACGCGGCCGGGCTTCTCCATCAGATATTCGAGCAGGCGGAATTCCGTCGGCCCGAGATGTATCTCGCGCCCGCCGCGCTTCACCCGGCGGGTCTCGCGGTCGAGGTCGATGTCGCCGGCGACGAGGCGCGTCGCCACGCGCTCCGGCCGCGCGCGGCGCAGCAGCGCATGAACGCGCGCCATCAGCTCCGGCGTCGAGAAGGGCTTCACCACATAATCGTCGGCGCCGACGGAGAGGCCGCGCACGCGCTCGTTCTCGTCGCCGCGCGCGGTGAGCATGATGATCGGCATGGTCCGCGTGTCGTCGCGAGCGCGCAGGCGGCGGCAAATCTCCAACCCGGACACGCCGGGCAGCATCCAGTCGAGAATGACGAGATCGGGAACGGATTCGGCGAGGCGGATTTCCGCCTCGTCGCCGCGCTCGACATGCTCGACCTGGAAGCCCTCGGATTCGAGATTATAGGCGAGCAGCAGAGCGAGCGCCGCCTCGTCCTCGACGACGAGAATGCGCGGCGCGCGGTCGTGCGGCGCATCGCGCGGCGTTGCGACGCGAATCTCGTTCATTGCGTGGGCTCATCCGTTTCCGTGCTGGCGGGGAGGCTCGGCGACCGTCCCTTCGGTCGGTCGGTCGGCATCGCCTCGCCAGTGACGAGATAGACGATCGTCTCGGCGACATTGGTGGTGTGATCGCCGATGCGCTCTATGTTCTTCGAGCAGAACAGGAGATGCGTGCAGAAGGAGATGTTGCGCGGGTCTTCCATCATGAAGGTCAGGAGGTCGCGGAACACCGAATCTTCCAGCGCATCGAGCTCGCTGTCATTGGTCCAGACGGCGCGGGCGCGCTCGACATCGCGCTGGGCGTAGGCGTCGAGCACGTCCTTCAATTGCATGGCGGCGACTTCCGCCATGGTCTTCAGCCCGATGACGGCGCGCGGCACACGCGCCTCGGAGAGGATTTTCACCGTGCGCTTGGCGATGCTCTTGGCGAGATCGCCGACGCGCTCGAGATCGGCGGCGATGCGCATCGCGGCGATGCATTCGCGCAGATCGATGGCGAGCGGCTGGCGCCGCGCGATGGTGAGGATGGCGTTTTCCTCGATCTCCCGCTGCAGCGCGTCGAGGCGCTGGTCGGTGGCGACGACGCGATGGGCGAGCTCTATGTCGAAATTGGCGAGCGCATCCATGGCTTCGGCGAGCATTTTTTCGGCGATGCCTCCCATCTCGGCGATTCGGCGGCCGAGCACTTCGAGGTCGCGGTCATAGGAGCTGACGATATGTTCGCTCATGTCTCATATTCCTCGTGCGCGTGTCGCGCTCAGCCGAAGCGGCCGGTGATATAATCCTGCGTCTTTTTGTTCTGCGGCGCGGTGAACAGATTGTTCGTCTCGCCGAATTCGACGAGATCGCCGAGATACATGAAGGCGGTGAAATCGGAGACGCGCGCCGCCTGCTGCATGTTGTGCGTGACGATGGCGATCGTGTAGCGCTCCGACAATTCGTCGATGAGCTCCTCGATCTTCGCCGTCGAGATGGGGTCCAGCGCCGAGCAGGGCTCGTCGAACAGAATCACCTCCGGTTGAATGGCGACGGTGCGGGCGATGCACAGGCGCTGCTGCTGGCCGCCCGAGAGGCCGAGGCCGCTCGAATTCAGCTTGTCGCGCACCTCGTCCCACAGCGCGGCGCCGCGCAGCGCCGCCTCGACGCGCCCGTCCAGCTCGCTGCGCGAGAGCTTCTCGTAGAGGCGAATGCCGAAGGCGATATTGTCGTAGATCGACATCGGGAAGGGCGTCGGCTTCTGAAACACCATGCCGACGCGCGAGCGCAGCAGGTTGAGGTCTATGCGCGGGTCGAGGATGTTCTCGCCGTCGAGCAGCACCTCGCCCTCGGCGCGCTGCCGCGGATAGAGGTCGTACATGCGGTTCAAGATGCGCAGCAGAGTCGATTTGCCGCAGCCCGACGGGCCGATGAAGGCGGTCACCTTATTGGTGTAGAGCGGCAGCGAGATCGATTTCAGCGCGCGCGACTGGCCGTAATAAAAGTCCAGATCGCGAACCGAGACCTTGGTTGGAATAGTGGCTTCGACAACCGGCATGGCGGTCATTGGTGTTTTCCCTGGCTGCTGAGCGCACGCGCGGTGATGGAGAGCAGAAGGACGGCGATGGTGACGAGCAGAGCGCCGGTCCAGGCGAGCTGCTGCCAATCCTTGTAGGGCGAGAGCGCGAATTGGAAGATGACGACGGGCAGGCTGGAGACCGGCGCGTTGAGATCCGTGCTCCAGAACTGATTGTTCAGCGAGGTGAAGAGCAATGGCGCCGTCTCGCCGGAGACGCGCGCTATGGCCAGCAGCACGCCGGTGACGATGCCCGATTTCGCCGCACGATAGGCGACGCGCAGCAGCATATGCGAGCGCGGCAGGCCGAGCGCCGCCGCCGCCTCGCGCAGCGGGCTCGGCACCAGCAGCAGCATGTCCTCCGTGGTGCGCACCACCACGGGCACCACCAGCACGGCGAGCGCCAGAGCGCCGGCGATGCCGGAGAAATGCCCGACCTGCGCCACCACCACCGTATAGACGAACAGTCCGATGACGATGGACGGCGCGCTGAGCAGAATGTCGTTGATGAAGCGCACGACCATGCTGAGCTTCGAATAGCGGCCATATTCGGCCATATAGGTGCCGGCGAGCATTCCGAGCGGCGTGCCGAGCAGCACGCCGATCGTCGTCATCACCAGCGATCCGGCGATGGCGTTGAGCAGGCCGCCGGTGGAGCCCGGCGGCGGCGTCATCTCGGTGAAGACGGCCGGCGTGAGGCCGCGCGCGCCCTCATAGATCAGCGCGCCGAGGATCAGCACCAGCCAGGCGAGGCCGAAGACGGTGCCGGCCCAGCACAGCGTCGTGGCGAGAGCGTTGGTGCGGCGGCGGGAGGCGGAGATGGACAAGGGTCAGGCTCCCGATTTCTGCTCGATGCGCATCAGCATGAAGCGCGCCGCCGCCAGCACGAAGAAGGTGATGACGAAGAGGATGAGGCCGAGCTCGATCAGCGCGGAGGTGTAGAGATCGCCGACCGCCTCGGTGAATTCATTGGCGATCGTCGCGGAGATCGTCGTGCCGGGCGCGAGCAGCGAGCTCGACACCCGATGCGCGTTGCCGATGACGAAGGTGACGGCCATCGTCTCGCCGAGCGCGCGGCCGAGGCCGAGCATCACGCCGCCGATGACGCCGACGCGCGTATAGGGAATCACGACGTAGCGCATGACTTCCCAGGTCGTGCAGCCGATGCCCGAGGCCGCCTCCTTCAGCATCGGCGGCACGGTGTCGAACACGTCCCGCGAGATGGAGGTGATGAAGGGCAGCACCATGATGGCGAGGATGAATCCCGCCGTCAGCATGCCGATGCCATAGGGCGGGCCCGCGAACAGGCTCGACAGCACGGGAATGTCGCCGGTGAGGGAGATCAGCGCCGGCTGCACATGCTGCTGCAGGAAGGGGGCGAGCACGAACAAGCCCCAAATGCCGTAGATGATCGACGGAATGCCGGCGAGCAGCTCGATGGCGACGCCGATCGGGCGGCGCAGCGCATGGGGACAGAGCTCGGTGAGGAAGATGGCGATGCCGAGCCCCAGCGGCACGGCGATGGCCATGGCGATCGCCGAGGTCACCAGAGTCCCGTAGATGGGCGCGACGGCGCCGAATTTCTCGGTGACCGGATTCCAGGACTCGGTCGTCAGAAAGCCGAAGCCGAAAGCCTGTATGGCGGGCAGAGAGCCATAGATCAGCGAGAAGATCACGCCGCCGAGGATCAACAGGACGAGGACGGCGGCGGCGCGGGTCAGATTGTGGAAGAAGAAGTCGAACAGGGCCATGCGGCCGAGAACTTTCCCGCGGTCGACTTCGGCGGCGCGGGGCGGCGCTTCTACGATTGCTAGGTCCGACACGCTATTGTCTCTCGTTTGGCGGTTGAAGCCGGCGTCCATCGCGCGCTCCCGAAGGCGGAATTTTCATGTGAGGTCATAGCGCAGGTCGTGGGTGAGCTCACTACGCCTGGAGGCGCCGCGTCGAAAGGAAGCGGGCGGAGCTCGTCCTCGGTTGGTTCGTTGCGCGCCATTCCGCTGCCTGTGTCTCGTGCGTCTCGCGTCGAGGGGCGCCGGCGGAATATCCGCAAGGACATTTCGCCGGCGCGCGTCGATGGATCAGTTGTTCGAGGCCAGCGGCTTGCCGCTCGCATCCTTCACATTGGCGGTCCAGCTCTTCTTGATCATAGCCACCACATTGGCGGGCAGCGGGATATAGTCGAGCTCCTCGGCCGCCTTGCCGCCCTTGGCGAAGGCCCAGCCGAAGAATTTCAGCGCCTCGCCGGCCGCGGCCGTGTCCTGCGGCGCCTTGGGCAGCAGGATGAAGGTGGCGGCGGTGATCGGCCAGGACTGCGCGCCCGGCTGGTCGGTGAGGATCTGGTAGAAGCCCGGAGCGTTGGCCCAATCGGCGTTGGAGGCCGCGGCCTGGAAGGTCGGCGTCGTCGGGGCGACGGTCTTGCCGTCCTTGTTGACGAGCTTGGTGAAGGTCAGCTTGTTCTGCTTGGCGTAGGCGTATTCGACATAGCCGATCGCGCCCTTGGTGTTGGCGACGTTGTTGGCCACGCCTTCATTGCCCTTGGCGCCGATGCCGGCCGGCCACTCGACCGCCGTATTCTCGCCGACCTTGCTCTTCCAGTCCTCGGAGACCTTCGAGAGATAGTTGGTGAAGTTGAAGGTGGTGCCCGATCCGTCCGAACGATGAACGACGACGATCGGCGTCGCGGCGAGCTTGGCCTTCGGATTCAGCTTCTTGATGGCGGCGTCGTCCCAGCTCGTGATCTGGCCGAGGAAGATCTTGGCGACGGTCGGGCCGTCGAGGACCAGGTCTCCCGGCTTGACGCCGTCGAGATTGATGACCGGCACGATGCCGCCGATGACCTGCGGCCACTGGATCAGCTTGTCGGCGTCGAGCTCTTGCCCAGTCAGCGGCTTGTCGGTTGCGCCGAACGTCACGGTGCGGGCCTTGATCTGCTTGATGCCGCCGCCGGAGCCGATCGACTGATAGTTGAGGCCGTTGCCGGTCTCGGCTTTATAGGTCTCCGCCCATTTGGCGTAGATCGGATAAGGGAAGGTCGCGCCCGCGCCGGAAATGTCCAGCGCCAGCGCCGGGCTCGTCACCGCCGCGCCGGCCACGGCGGCGAAGGCCGCCGTCGCGACGGCGACGCGTTTCAAAAGGTTGGAGATCATTTGTGGATCGCTTTCAGCTCGAGAACAATAGAAGGGCGCCGGGCGCCTGTCACAGCCCAGTTTCTAACGATGGGGCAATAGAGTTTTGTGACATCAAAATTACGATATTATGACATAAGATAGCCTTGATTTTTGCCTGTGTTATCAAATGACTAACGTCATGTCTTTTGGGCGCCCGCGTCGATGGCGGGCAAAATCACTCGAAACAGCGAGCCCTCCCCGAGCGCGGACTCGATGCCCAGCCGGCCCCGATGGCGCAGCACAATGTGCTTGACGATAGCGAGGCCGAGCCCTGTACCCCCTTTCGCGCGGCTCTTGCCGGCGTCGACGCGATAGAAGCGCTCGGTCAAGCGTGGAATATGCTCTTGCGCAACGCCCGGCCCGTGGTCGCGAACGGAAAGAACGGCGGTGGCTCCTTTACGAACGAGGGAGATTTCAACCGCCTTCGGGCCGTCTTCGCTGCGGCCGTATTTCAGGGCGTTTTCGATAAGATTCTCAGGAATGCGGGCCAGCTCGTCCCTGTCGCCCGGAACGATGACGTTGGGCTCGAGATCGAGCGCCAGAGGAATATCGTTTTCTTCCGCCATGGGCGTGAGCGTGTCGACGATATGCGCGAGCAGCATGGTCAGGTCGACCGCCTCCGCCGGCCGCACATGCATATGCTGCTCGATGCGCGAGAGGGAGAGAAGGTCGTCGACGAGACGCGCCATGCGCTGGGCCTGCTCGCGCATGATCCCCAGGAATTTGTCGCGAGCGGCCGGATCGTTTTTGGCCGGACCCTGCAGCGTCTCCACAAAGCCCAGGAGAGAGGCGAGCGGCGTGCGCAGCTCATGGCTGGCGTTGGCGACGAAATCGACGCGCATGCGTTCGACGCGGTGCGCTTCGGTCAAGTCGCGCAGGCTGATCATCGCGGCGGTCTCGTAGCCCGGAAAACGGATGGGCGCGATATGCGCCTCGAACCAGCGCTCGAGCGGAAGGCGCTCCACCCACGAGGCCTTTTCCGCGTTTCCGCCGGCGAGCACGCGCATGGCGGCGTCGAGCATATCGGGCGACCGCAGGCTCCGAGACAAAGGCTCGCCAATGCGCAATGTCGGCGCGAGGATGCGCGCCGCGCTGTTGAAGGCAAGCGCATGAGTCTCCGCATCGATGATGAAGACAGGCTCGGGCAGCGCGTCGATCACCGGGCCGAGCATATCTTCCGCGGGCCATCTGGGGTGCGTCATGGAGGCGTGCCCTCAGCCCAACGTCAGGGCGTTCTTTCCTCGATAATGCGCGCGACCGCCTCGCGCAATGCGCCCCAGCGGCGTGCGCCCTCGTCGGCGCCGAGCATGGCCAGAGCGACGATAAAGGGAAGGAAGTAATAGATGAGGCGGAACAATAACAGCGAGGCGAGAACGCTTTCCTGCGATCCGCCTGGCATCGCGTGGAGCATTGTCGCCTCGAAGACGCCGAGGCCGCCGGGGGCGTGGCTGACAACGCCCAGAATGCAGGCGAAGACGTAAATCGCGAGGAACGCCGTATAGTCGAGCTGGATGCTTTGCGGCAGCAGCATGTAAAGCACGGCCGAAGCGGCGCACAGATCGGCGGCGCCGACGATGAGCTGCTCGACCGTCGCAAGGACGCCGGGCAGTTGCAGGACATGGCCTCGCAGGCGTATGCGCCGCGGCTCGAGCGCGACCCACGCGCCATAGCCAGCGACCGTCGCGAGAATAAGAACGCCGAGCGCGACATGCAGCGCGATGGGCAGATGATCCAACGCGGCGAGCGTTTCCGCCGCTTTCATCAGGGCGAAGCCGACAACGGTCGTCATTCCGAGCCAGAAGGTGACGCCGGTGATCACCGTGAGATTGGCGACCTGCAGCGCACTCATGCCGACGCGCGAATAGATCCAGTAGCGAACAGCCGCGCCGGTGACGATCGGAAAGCCCAGATTGAAGGAGATGGCGTAGCTCGCGAAGGAGGCGAGCGCCGTGACGCGATAGGGAGAGTAATGGCGAATCTGGCGAAGGGCCGAGACGTCATAGCCGGTGAGCGCAAAATAAGAGAGAACCGTAAAGAAAAGCGCCGCCAATATCTGGCCGCCGCTCGTCGCCTTCAGCGCTCCGACGACATCCCCGAAGCTGACATGCGAGAGCACATTGGCGAGGATATAGGCGGCGACCCCGAAGAGCGCGAGGCTGGCGAGAGCGCCGAGAATGTGGGTCGCGCCGTGGGGGAGTCGATCCTGAAGCGTTTCCAGAAAGGTCTTGCGCCGGACGACGGCCGGCAGGCCCGATTGTGACGAAATGGCGAGGTCCTCGTCTTGTTGCATCTAACGCTCGTTGGGAGTGGCGGCCGGTTTGCAACCGGATCGCAGCCCAGTGACTTCGTCCTCCAAAAGATGACGCCAGAATGACGGACGACCGCCTTTTAGCTTGGGCGCGGCGCCGGCGAAGTCAAGGGCCCTTACGACAGGCCATGCACGAACCAGCGGGGACGGTCGGTCTCCCGCCCGTAAAGACCTTCGCGGAAGAGCCAGAACAATTGTCCGTCCCTGTCCTGGGCGTGAAAATAATCCCGCGTGAGGCCGTCCGGCGCGTCGCCCCACCAAGGGGGCGCGATGCGCTCAGGCCCTTCGAAAGCAACGATCTCGCGCAGAACGCGCCGCCAGCGGAATTTGAGCGGCGGACCGTCGGGAAAAAGCGCGATGGCCTCGATCGGCTCGGGGCGCTCGAAAAGCCTCAGGGGGCGCATCGCTTCCTGCGCCGGGAAAGGCGCCGGCGGCCCAAATGCGGCGGGAATGGCGGCCACGGCGAATTCCGGCAGATGCGCGGCCTCTGGATGGAGCCGCAAGACGCGACGCAGGCCGAGCCGCGCGCCGAGCCGGTCGAGAAGGTCGCCGAGGTCCGCGTCGTCATGGGCGCCGCGCGGCGGCGGAGCAAGATTCGTCTGGGCAGCTCCGGCGCTTTCGACTTCGGTCGCCGAGAGCCGCAGCACGTCGAAGCCATAGCCCGTATCGAGTCCTTCCTCCGCGACCGCCGAAAGCCGCTCGACGAGGAGCGCGGCGAGGCGGGCGGGCTCGCGCAGCGGCCGGCTCGTTCCAGCCGCAATGCGTTTCACCGCGCCGTCGACCCGGTAGAAGACGGCTTCAAGCCGCCGCGCGCCGACGCCGGCGCGTTCGAGCATGGGGCAGAGATCGGCGCAAAGGCGCTCTAGCGTCGTCTCCAGATCGGCCTGCCGCGTCAGCCCGTCGGGAAAGCGCCGCTCGGCGATGAAGGCGGGCGCCTCGAAGCGGGGGGTAATGGGGTCGCGGGTGCGGCAGGTCAGCGCGTCGAGCCGCGTCAGCGCCTCCTTTCCAAAGCGGGCGGCGAGCGGGCCGCGCGGGCGCGCGAGAAGATCGCCGAGGCGGCGAAGGCCGGCGCGCCGCATGCCGGCGAGGGCTTCCCCTTCCAATTCCAGCGCCTCTATGGGGAAAGCGGCGACGAGGCAGTCGAGTTCTTCCTGCCCGGCTTCCGAAGCGACGTTGCGGATATTGGAAAAGCGCGCGAGCGCCCGGGCGAGCGCGGGCCCCGGCGCGATCGCCGCGCGGGCGGAAAAGCCTAAGCGCCGCAGGCGGTTTTCGATGTCGTCGAGAAGCGCCGCCTCGCCGCCGAAAAGATGCGCCGCGCCGGTGACGTCGAGCAGCACGCCGTCGGGCGGATCGGGGGCGGCGAGCGGCGTGAAGCGGCGGCTCCAGTCGGCGAGCCCTTCGACGAGCGCGGCGTCGGCTCTGGGGTCGGCCTCGGCAAGCGCCAGGGCGGGGAAGCGCGCGCGGGCGTCCGCGACCGCCATGCCGGGCGCAAGGCCGCGTTTCTGCGCCCCCGCGTCGACGGCGGTCAGGCGCTCCGCGCCCTTGACGCGGGCGTAGAGGGCGAAGGCTTCAGGCTTGCCGCCGCGACGGCGCAATAAGCGGTCGGTCGGGAGCCTCGGCAGGAAGACGCTCAGGAAACGCATGACGGAACGCTACTCTGTCAGGATCGAATGCGATGTCGCGCCATTGCGCGGGATCGAACGCGCCCAAGGCGCCGAGAAGGCCCGCGCGAGCCTTCAGGACCCGCAGCCGCCACAGGAAGGGCGCCATGGAGGAGAGCGGCGGGCGCGCCGAGGGGAGCGCCGGCGAAGGGGCTGGTCTGGCGGCGATCTCGACGCGCAATTCGGCGGCGCTGGAAAAACGCGCGGCTTCCGCCCCCTGCGCTGCGAGAACGCCCAGCGCGCCGCCGCGCCGCGCGGCGAGCAGCAGGCGGCGCGAGGCGGCGAGGTCATAAAGGCGGGGCGCGAGGAAAGTCTCGGCGACGACCGCCGCGCAAGCCGGGCTTTTCAAGGCCTCCTCCATGGCCCAGAGCGCCTCGCGCGGCCGCCGGACCCGAACCAGCGCGAAGCGGGACAGATCGACGCCCGCCCCTGCGAGGCCGCGCCCATAGGGCAGGCCGAATTCGCGCGCGCTCATATCCTCGACGATCAAGACCAGCGCGCCGCCCGCGCGCGCCGCCCGTGCCCGCAACGCCATGGCGAGGGCGAAGGCCGCCGCCGCAGGCGCGTCCGGCGGGCGGGCCGGGAAAACCTCGCTCAAGCTCCCGCGCCCGGCGGCGAAAAGCGGATCGAGGAAATCCTCGCGCTCTTCGCAATGACGGGGGCAATCCAGTAGGGACTCGCGCGCCGCCCCGCCGCGCGCCTCTATGGCGGCGATGCGGCGGCGCAAAAAGAGAATGCGTTCCGAAACGCCGCCCTGCGACATCGGTCCAAAAGCCCTGATCTGGAGAGAGCGCCCCTGAGCGCGCGTTCGATATTTGTTCTCGCGCAGGAAAGAGTCAAGGGCTGCCCTCCCGGTCGGGTCTCAGTTTGAATTTCGGGCGCGGGTCAATTTTTGCGCTCGGCAAATGGCAGGATGCCACCATTATCAGACGTCCGGGTGGGCGTTCCATAATGGCGGATTATTCGACAGAAAAAGGGACTGGCCGAAGCCAGTCCCAAAACCTGCTACGCCGATCGCCGCCTGCTTGATTTCAGTAGCGCGCCAACCGTTCGTAAAGCCGCCAGCCCCAGTAAATGACGCGAAAGACCTGATAGGCTCTTATCGAAAGAGAAGGCCGCAATGACGTGGCCAGTTCCTTGATCGCCCATTGGACGGCGGCTCCTTCGCCATCCTTCTCAAGGATCTCTTGGTAGCAAACCAAGAATTCCGGGAGCCAGTAGGCAGCATAACGACCGCCGGCCAGCATGTCATATAAAATTGTCATCCACTTACGCGGGTGACGGTTCTTCATACTCATTCTCGAATATCCTCGTTGCCGAAGACATCCGGCTAAAGGTCGCCGCCGTTACTTTCAAAGCCTGTGTGCCGGACGCTTGGATGTTGAAGATGCGTCGGCGACGACCACCACGGACAGGCTCTGGTTTGCTTTCTTGAGAGTTGACATATCCCTTGTCTTCGAGTCTCTCTAACGTCCCGAAAACTTGTGCAATTGAGACCTGCCGATCAAGTCGTTTTGTTAGACGTCGGCTTATCTCCGCAGGATATGCATCATTCCCAAGCTGTGAGACAGTCAGAAGTACTTCATATTCAAAATGTTGCAGAAGCTTGATTCTGTCTGTCTCTTTATTGTTTACGATGCTCTCAGCTGTATATGCATGCATCACTTCTCCTCTAGGTTATTAGGTCTCGCCAGACGCTGCCCGGACCACTCCGAGGGGCGCTAGCCATAATGTTCTAGTCGATAACGTTAGCGCCGTCAACGTAATCTTGGTGGCGTGGACGAGGCCCTAGCGGCTGCACTTGACGCAACAGGTAGGGAGTGCGTCGTGAAACCTTAAGCGGCTGTCTCGGCAGCCTTTTGCCGCTTGTCTCGAAATTCCTTGGCTTTTCGGAACTCTGGTTCGAGCTCGATGAGGCGCTCCCGCAGGCCCTCAAGCCGATAGGCGCTAGAAATCTGCTTTTGCTTGCCGCGAAATCGGTGCTCTCGCTTGATGAGACCGGCCTTTTCGAGGCCGTCTAGATAACGCAAAACCATGCGCTCGCTCTTGCCCATACGCCGCGCAATTGTCTCAATTTTGGGATGAGGGGCCTTGTCTGCATCCCACCAATGCTGGACGAGAGCAATAACACGTTGAATTGCGTTGGCGAGATCTTCAACCGGGCCTGTGCGTAAAGCAGCAGGTTCGGTAGCTGGGTGAAGCCGTAGGAGCCCACAACCTGTCGGCTGAAACGATCTTCGAGTTTCCGCTTCTCCTTCTCCTTCGAGGAGGGAGGCGTTGGCATCTTCACAACAGATGCTGTGGGCTTTGGCGCTGTCGTCATGGGTGATGATATGCCGATGATTCGCCTTTGGGCACAAGACAGCCAAAGCCCCGTGGGGGCCGCCATTTCTGACGGGCATCCCTACGTGATGCTACGTGCTGTCCACGATGCGTGCTATCCGAAGATACGTCTTCATCGGCCGCCACTCCTGACGCCCATAGTCGGGTCAAAAATGACAGGCCTATGTCTGTCATAACTGACGGGCATGTTTTTGCAAGTTCCGGTAAGCGCGGCACGGACTGATGCCGGCGCGCAGCCAGCGGCGCACCTCAGGCTCGCCTCCCAAACCCTCACAACCCCTGCTGAAACCGTATCGGCCTCCCCGTCGACGGCGTCGTCAGCTCGCCTTCCCACATCACCCGCGCGCCGCGGACAAAGGTCCCGACCGGCCAGCCGGCAACTTCCACGCCATGGAAAGGCGTCCAGCCGACGCGCGAGGCGATCCATTCGTTGCGGATGATCTCGCGGCGCTTCATGTCGACGATGGTGAAATCCGCGTCATAGCCCCGGGCGATGCGGCCCTTGCCCGCCATGCCGAAGATGCGCAGCGGCCCGGCGCTCGTCAGATCGACGAAGCGCGCCAGCGTCAGCCTGCCGCAGTTCACGGCGTCGAGCAGTAGCGGCACGAGCGTCTGCACGCCCGTCATGCCGGAAGGACTTTTCGGATAAGGCTGCGCCTTTTCTTCCAGCGTGTGTGGGGCATGGTCCGATCCGATGACATCGACGACGCCCTGCCGCAGCCCTTCCCACAGCGCGTCGCGATGGCGGGCCTCGCGCACGGGCGGGTTCATCTGCGCCAGCGTCCCGATACGCTCATAGGCGCTCGACTCCAACGTCAGATGATTTGGCGTGACCTCGACGCTCGCGAGATCCTTGTGATGCGAGAGAAGCGCGATCTCCTCCGCCGTCGTGACGTGCAGCACATGGATCAGCGCGCGTTTCTCGCGCGCGATCTTTACGAGCCGCTGCGTCGCGCGCAGCGCTGTCTCCACGTCGCGCCAGACGGGATGCGAGCGCGGGTCGCCTTCGACGCGCAAATCCTTGCGTTCGTTCAGCCGTTGCTCGTCCTCGCTGTGAAAGGCCGCGCGCCGGCGCGTATGCGAGAGCACTTCGGCGATGCCCTCGTCGTCGGCGAGGAGGAGCGAACCCGTCGAGGAGCCCATGAAAACCTTTATGCCGGCGGCGCCCGGCAGGCGCTCGAGCTCGGCCGCATGCTTGGCGTTCTCATGCGTGCCGCCGACCCAGAAGGCGAAATCGCAATGCATGCGGTCCGTCGCCCGCGCGACCTTGTCGGCAAGCTCGGCCTCGCCCGTGGTGAGCGGGCTGGTGTTGGGCATTTCGAAAACGCCGGTCACGCCCCCGAGGACGGCGCTGCGAGAGCCCGACTCGAGGTCTTCCTTGTGGGAAAGGCCAGGTTCGCGAAAATGGACCTGCGAATCGACGACGCCGGGGAGGATGTGGAGACCCTTGCAGTCGATCGTCTCGCCGGCGGAGG
This sequence comes from Methylosinus sp., assembly GCF_036560965.1. Classification (NCBI taxonomy): domain Bacteria; kingdom Pseudomonadati; phylum Pseudomonadota; class Alphaproteobacteria; order Hyphomicrobiales; family Methylocystaceae; genus Methylosinus; species Methylosinus sp. The sequence continues at coordinate 53,535 of NZ_DATBQF010000068.1, forward strand.
CGCGGGAGAGATCGCCGATCTCGGCGATTTTGCCGTCGCGGACGCCCACGTCGCGCAACCCCTCGCCGTCCTGGTTGACGAGCGTGCCCCCGGAGAGGATGACGTCGAATGTCTGCGGCATGAATGGCGCCCCGTTTGCAACGATAACGCCCTAGATAAGCACAAGTCGCCGATGCGCCAAGCCAGTGCGCAGAAAGTCGAGCGTGTCGATCGTCGCGCATGCTCCAGCAACAGGAAAGAAAAATGACCAAGGCGATTCTGCTCGCGGACCGCGGCGTTGTCGAGGTTAGCGGCGAGGACGCGGCTAAATTCCTCCATAATCTCGTCACCAACGACATTACGTCGCTCGGGAACGGCGAAGCCCGCTTTGCCGCTTTGCTGACGCCACAAGGAAAAATCTTGTTCGATTTTGTCGTTTTCTCTCCGGGAGAGGGGCGTTTCCTGCTCGATTGTCCGCTTCCGTTCGCTCCCGACCTCGAGAAGCGGCTGAACATGTACAAGCTGCGCGCCAAGGTCGCCGTGGCGAATCTCAGCGACAGGCTCGAGGCCGTCGCCTTTCCGGACGCGCCGGAGCGCCCAAAAGTAGAGGCGATTGCGCTTGCGCCCGACCCGCGCAGCGAGGCGCTGGGCTGGCGGGCGCTCGCCGAGAAAGGCAAGATCGCCGCCGCTGGCCCGCTCGCGGAATATGAAACGCGCCGCATCCGCGCCGGCGTGCCGCTGGGCGGCGTCGACTTCGCCTATAGCGACGCCTTCCCGCATGAGACGAACATGGACCTCCTCGCCGGGCTCGATTTCAAGAAGGGCTGCTATGTCGGCCAGGAGGTCGTCTCGCGCATGAAGCACCGCAATCTCGTGCGCAAGCGGGTCACGCGATATCGCGCCCCCGGCGGCGCGCCCAGGCCCGGCGAGTCGATCCGCGCAGGCGATGTCGAGATCGGCGTGACAGGCTCCGCGATCGGCGAAGAAGGTCTCGCCCTCATCCGCCTCGACCGCCTCGCCGACGCCGAGGAAAAAGGCCACACTCCCATGGCCGGCGGCGTGAAGCTGGAGTTCGCAGAGAGAGACTGACGGGACGATTTGGTCGCCTTCCGACCCTGGGCGTCGAAAGGCGACCCTAGCTCGACAACAGCATTACTCAGGAGCGCCGCCTCTGGCGCGGCGCGCGCCCCTTACGCTTCTCTCACTCGGTGAGAAGCGCGACGCCTTCCTTGCCGATCAGGCGATGGATGTTCAGCAGGAGCTGGAGCACGACGCCAAAGACGCCGAGCGCCATCCAGCCGAAGAACACGAAGCCCCAATGCAGCGGCGCGACGAACAGCTCTTCCATGAACCAGAAGGTGTGGCCCCACTCGTTTAAGCCGACATTCGGGATGATCATGAAGGGGCCGATCGAGACGATCAGATAGGCGAGCGAATAGCCCTTGGAAAAGTAGGGAATGCGCGTCTTCGCGTGGAAGAAGCAGCCGACCGCCAGGATCGAATAGATCGGGTAGCTCATGTAGAACTCGATGATATGCGACGGCGTGAAGTCCGTGTCGCGGATCACGGTCATGTGCCAGGTGCCGTCCTGCTCCGTGAAGAAGGAGGCGCCCCAATAGATCGCCGCCGCATAAACGACGAGCCATTTCACATTATCGGCGATCGCGCGCATCTCCTGACGGGGCGTCACCGCCGACATGTCGCGCACGCGCGTTTTCCAGAGGTAGCCTGCGAGCGCGAGGCCCGAGATGAGCTCCAATGGAATTTCCGACCAGAGGATCGACATCCAGTAAGTCTGAAACTCCGGCGCGAATGAATCGAGGCCGGCGCGCCAGCCGTAGATCTGCTCGTAAATACGAACGATCAGATAGAAGCTGTTGAGCAGCCCCAATCCGATCCACAAGCCTCTCAGATCGACGATCGGCTTTTCGGCTGTGGCGGCGCCTGCCGTTGTCTGTGTCGTTGCGCTCATTTCTCTTTCTCCATTTCAACCGGGAAACGACCGGCGTTTCCGGTGATGAAGAGGATAAAGAGCGTCTTGCGCTTGCCAGCATGGCAGGTTTGCCATTACTCTTGCAAAGTCTGACAGCGAATTTGCCAATAAACAGGCAATTTCCGCCAAAAGCGGAGCAGCAGCAGTGGATATCGCCATTCTCGGTTACGACGATTGTTTGGGGCAGGGCTTCATCGGCGCAGCCGACCTCCTCGCGATGAGCCGCCGCATGCTGAAAACGAAGGAGCGGCCAAACCCCTATCGCGTGGTGACAGTAAGCCACGATGGCGCGCCGATCCGTGACGGCTTCGGCCGCATCCATGCCGTCGACGCCTCTTTCGCGTCGCTCGACGCCTGCGCTGCGGTAATCGTCCCGCCCTTCCTTTGCGATTGCGACAATCTCGTGCCGAGCGCCCCGGCCGTCAACGCGGCGGCGGGCTGGCTCAGGCGCCAGCATGCGGTCGGCGCGATCGTCGCGGGGTCTTGCAACGGCGTCTTCCTGCTCGGAGAGGCCGGGCTTCTGGACGGCCGGCGCTGCACGACGACATGGTGGCGCCACGATCAGCTGAGAGCGCGCTATCCGCGCGCCGACGCCGCCTGGGGCGCCTCGCTCATCGATGACCGGCGCGTGGTCACAGCCGGCGGCCCCCTATCGTGGATCGATCTTTCGCTTCATGTCATTCGCGCGCTTCTCGGCGACGAGGCCGCGAAAAAGGCTGCGGATTTCACCGTTGTCGACTCGGCGCCGTCGACTCAGACGATATACATTCCGCCGGGCCATCTTTCGGCCTCGAACCCTTTCCTGCTCCAAGCCGAACACATCGTGCGGCAGGCGGGCGACGCGCCGCTGACCTCCGTGCAATTGGCGCAAGCGCTCGGCGTCTCGGACCGCACGCTTCATCGTCGCCTGAAGGAATTGTCCGGAGAAACGCCCAAAAATTTTCTCGACCGCGTCCGTTTCGAGACGGCGCGCATGCTGCTGGAGACGACGCGAAGCTCGGTCAAGCAGCTCGCCACCGCTTCGGGCTATGCGGACGAGACGAGCTTTCGGCGGGCGTTCCGGCGCTACGCCGGCATGACGCCAGGGGCCTATCGTACCTGGTCCCTGGCGAGGCGCGGCGTGAAAGCGTAAAAAAGCAAGCCGCCTCAGCGATGGATCGCGTCGAGCGTCAAATCGAGCGCGCGGACCACCCCGACATTGGCGAGGATGATCGTGGCGATCGCAAAAAGGACGATCGTGACGTCGCGAAGCGACAATTCCTTCGGTCCGATAGCAGCCGCTCGATCAATGTCTCGCGTGTTCATTTCGACCGCCCTGAAAATGCCGCTGAATTGACGCAAGCTAACCGCCTACGCCCAGACCATGAAGCTTCTGTGAAGCTTTTCTGGCGGGCCGCGGCCTCCACCGGGGGCGTTTGCAAGCCGCTTTCGTTTCGCCGCAAAGCCCGATAAGTTCCCCGCTTGCAGACCGCTTGCCAGGCGCTTTTGCCATAAAACGGCAAAGATATGGGCGGTAGAGCCATAGAGATTTAGAGGGAAAGACCACAAGTGAGCGCTAGCGAAAACACGGGCCGCGTTACGGCCAGCGTCAACACTCTCGCGGGCGAGATCGTCGACCGTCTCGTCGCCGGCGCCGGGCGCTATCGCGTTTCGGTTTCGCGCGGCAGCCTTGGCGAATTGCTGATCGACGCGGGCGCTAAAGCCGCCGGCGGAATCGACGCCGGCCTGCTGCTCACCGAGATCTGCATGGGCGGCCTCGGCAAGGTCACGCTTTCCCATGCGCCGGGCGCTGCGAAATGGCCGTTCTGGCTCACGGTCACCAGCAACGATCCGGTGGTCGCCTGCCTGGCCAGCCAATATGCCGGCTGGAGCCTGAGCCACGAGAAATTCTTCGCGCTGGGCTCCGGACCGGGCCGCGCCCAGGCGCGCGTCGAAAAGCTCTTCGAGGAAATCTCTTACAAGGATCGCGCCGACCGCGTGACCATCGTGCTCGAATCAGGCTCGCCGCCGCCGAGGGAAGTCGTCGAGAAGGTCGCGTCGAAGTCCGACGTCTCGCCCGACAAGGTCGCCTTCGTCTATGCGCCGACGCAATCGCTCGCGGGCAGCGTGCAGGTGGTGGGCCGCGTGCTCGAAGTCGCGCTGCACAAGGCGCATGAGCTGCATTTCCCGCTCGAAAACATTGTCGACGGCATTGCGACGGCGCCGCTTTCGCCGCCGCATCCGGACTTCGTGCAGGCCATGGGCCGCACCAATGACGCCATTATCTACGCCGGCCGCGCGCATCTCTTCGTGAAGGGCCCGGCTTCGGCGGCGAAGGAGCTCGCCGAGAAGCTGCCGAGCAGCAATTCGCGCGATTACGGCCAGCCTTTCGCGGAAATCTTCAAGGCCTATAAGGGCGACTTCTACCAGATCGACGGCAGCCTGTTCTCGCCGGCGGAAGCGCTGGTGACGGCGGTCGAAACGGGCGAAACCTTCCGCGCCGGCAAGATCGACGAGGCGCTGCTGGACAAGTCGTTCGGCGGCTGACGCATTCCCTCTCCCCGTGAAGCGGGGAGAGGTTTAGGATCAGGGGCTGGGGCGTTAGTGGCTGCGTTGCAAGCATTCGACCATCCCCTCGACCCTCACCTGAGCCATCTTCCTCCACGCAGGGAGAGGGGGCGTCCCCGCGTCGCCGTCTTCACCGACAAGCTCGACTGGCATGTCGAGCATACGCTCGCGGCCTTCCGCGCGCTGGGCGCGGCGCCGATCGCCGTGCGGCTCGCCGCCTGCAGAATAGACACGACCCGCCCGCACGGCCTCGCCATCCCCGGTTTTCACACGCTTCCCGACCTCGCGATCGTGCGCGCCATCGGCGACGGTTCGCTAGAGGCCATCACCATGCGGCTTGGCGTTCTGCATGCGCTCGAAGCGCTGGGCGTTCCCCTCGTCAACGGCGCCCGCGCCATCGAGCGCTGCACCGATAAAAGCATGGCGAGCTTTCTGCTCGCGCGCGCGGGCCTCCCGGCGCCCGAGACATTCGCGACCCAGTCGCTCGCTCAGGCGCGCGAGATCGCCCGGCGGGAATGCGCGAAGGGGCCGCTCGTCATGAAGCCTCTCTTCGGCGCCCAGGGCTGGGGGCTGCGGCTGATCGAAAACGAAAGCGACATTCCCTCGCTCGAGGAGGCGCGCGGCGTCTTCTATCTCCAGCGCTTTGTCGGTCCGAGCCGCCCGCCTTACGAAGACATGCGCATTCTCGTCTCGCGCGGGGAGGTCGTCGCCGCGATGAAGAGGCGCTCGAGCCATTGGATCACCAATGTGCGGCAGGGCGCGAGGCCTGTTAGCGCGGAGCCGACGCGGGAGGCGCGCGACATGGCGCTTGCGGCGTCTCAGGCGATGGGAACGATCGTCGCCGGCGTCGATCTCATCACGCGCGCCGATGGCCGGCCCATGGTTTTGGAGGTCAACAGCATGCCGGGCTGGAGCGGGCTGCAACGCATCGCGCCTTTCTCGATCGCCGAGCGGCTGGCGACGGACGCGCTGCGGGAAGTGGCGCGTCCGGCATGATTTCCCATGCCTCCGTCGCCCGGGCTTTCATCGACGCTTGCGAAGCGGAGCTCGCGGCGCCCAAGCCCGGCAATGTCCATTGGTTCGCGCCCGGCCACGGGATGGAGGCGAAGGATTTCATCGACAGCGCCCACGCGGCCGCGCTCTATATCGCCGCACCGGACGCGAGCGTCGGCGAGCGTATCCTGCGCGCGGTCGAAGCCACCTGGGCCGCCGTCGGTCAAAACACCAATCTCGGCATCATCCTGCTTTGCGCGCCGCTCGCCCATGCGGCGTTGAGCGCCAAGAGCCATGACCTGCGCAACGAGACCGCCCGCGTCCTTGCGACGCTCGACGTCGCCGACGCGGCCGCTGCGTTTCGCGCCATCGCCCGCGCCAATCCCGCCGGATTAGGCTCCGTGGAGGCGCACGACGTCGCGGCTCCGGCGGAGATAACGTTGCTCGAAGCCATGCGCGCAAGCGCCGACCGCGATCGCATTGGTCGCCAATACGCCAATGATTTTTCGGATATTTTCGGGACCGGCCTCGAAGCCTTGCGGCGCGCCCGCGCGCGGGGTCATGACGCGCCGCGCGTGACGCTTGAAATATATCTCGCCTTCCTGAAGTCTTTCCCGGACAGCCACGTGGCGCGCAAATACGGGATCGAGACCGCGCGAACGGTTCGCGAGGAAGCCGCTCGCGCAGCCGCCCGCATCGACAGCGCGGCGGGGCGCGACGAGGCCTTCGCGGCAGCGCTGGACTTCGATCGGAAACTTAAGGAAAACAAAATCAATCCAGGCACGAGCGCTGACCTGACGGTGGCGGTTCTTTTCGCCGAATCTCTCACGGCCATCTTGGCAAGCGCGCGCAAAAATGGTTGAGTCCGCGCCGCGCGGGGTGGTCTCGCGGCTATCCGGCTAACCGGTCGGGCGATTTAGGCCGACGTCGAAAACGAAGGATAGGGGCGTTCACGGCGCGAAGCGCGCGAATGCCTGGGGGAAGCTGAAAGGGAACACACATGGCGAAGATCAACAAGATGCTGGTCGGCGAGTCGCTCGTCGGCGAAGGCAACGAAGTCGCTCACATCGACCTCATCATGGGCCCGCGCGGCTCGGCCGCCGAGCTCGCTTTCGCGAACGCGCTCGTCAACAACAAGGACGGCTTCACGACCCTGCTCGCGGTCGTCGCTCCGAACCTGCTGTGCAAGCCCAACACGATCCTCTTCAACAAGGTCACCATCAAGGGCGCCAAGCAGGCCGTCCAGATGTTCGGCCCGGCCCAGCACGGCGTCGCCAAGGCCGTCGCCGATGCGGTCGCCGAAGGCATCATCCCGGTTGAGGAAGCCGACGACCTGTTCATCTCGGTCGGCGTGTTCATCCACTGGGACGCCAACGACGACAAGAAGATTCAGGACTACAACTATCAGGCCACGAAGGAAGCCATCGCCCGCGCCGTCGCCGGCGAGCCGAAGGCTGCCGAAGTCGTCGCCAAGCGCAACGACGCCAAGCACCCCTTCGCGCCGAATTGATTTCTCACGCCGAAACGCTTTCGAACGAAAGCGCTCGAGGCGAAGGAGGATCGAGGGAGCCTCGCGAGAGCGGCTCCCTCTTTTGGCCGAACATGAGACGCGCCGCAATCACTCGGGCGTCGATTGACGAAATCGGGCTCCGCGCGTGCGCGCAAGAGACGCTGCTGGACGCGAACAGGACCGGGAGGGATAAAACACATGGCTTCTTTCTTTGAAAAGATTCTGGGCGCGCTGTTTCCGAAGCCGACGACGGGCTTCGGCGGCTCCAGCAGCGCCAAGATGGGCGTCGGCGAATCGCTCGTCGGCGACGGCAATGAGGTCGCCCATATCGACCTGATCATGGGCCCGCGCGGCTCGGCGGCGGAAAAGGCTTTCGCCAACGGCCTCGTCAACAACAAGGACGGCTTCACGACGCTGCTCGCGGTGATCGCGCCGAACTTGCTCGTCAAGCCCTACACGATGATGTTCAACAAGGTGACGATCAAGAACGCCAAGCAGGCCGTGCAAATGTTCGGCCCGGCGCAGCATGGCGTCGCCAAGGCTGTCGCGGATTCGGTCGCCGAAGGCGTCATTCCGCTCGAGAAGGCTGAAGATCTCTTCATCTGCGTCGGCGTCTTCATCCACTGGGAAGCCAACGACGATCAGAAGATTCAGGACTTCAACTATCAGGCCACGAAGGAAGCCATCGCCCGCGCGATGAGGGGGGACCCCAAGGCTTCGCGCGTTGTCCAGGAACGCGTCACCGCCAAGCATCCCTTCGCCGCCAACTGATGTGAACGGCAAGGACGCTAGCTTGAAGAGGGGAGCCTGAGCGCTCCCCTTTATTTTACCTGAGCTGCGCGAGATCCGCGTGAGTCAGCCGCCCGTCGTGCAAGGCTGTGGCCACCAGAGCGCCGGCCGCGCCCGCTTCTTCCAAAGCGACTAGGTCGCCCACGCTGCGCACGCCGCCCGCAGCGAAAACGCGCCGTCCTTCCGCCCGGCGCACAATTTCGCGGAAGCTCATCAAATCAGGCCCCAAGCCCGAGCCAACGCGCGCGAGCGTCATGACGACGACGCGCTGCGGCCAGAGGCTCGCGTCATTGAGAAGCGCTTCATCGCCGAGAAAGGACCGCGCCGAGAAATCGAGAGAAAGAACAACGTGAGGGTTGTCGCGGAAGGAACAAAGCTCGCATGCATTTTCATAGCTCTCGCTGCCGATGACGACATGGACTTGCGGCAGCGCGAGCCAGCGGTCAATTTCGGCCGCGCGTTTCGATCCGGCGTCGACCCAAAGGCCCGCGGGCGCTATCGCCTCGCTAATGGCCCTGATCGTGTCATAATTTTCGCCTCGCCCTTCGATCGCGTCGAGATCGGCGATATAGAGGGTCTCGAAGGGATGGACCGACATCAATCCGCGCGCGACGTCGAGCGGCGCGCTGGTCTGCGCCAACGGCGTTACGATCGGCTTGTATTCGGAACGTCGCCCGGAGATCGCGCGCACGACAACGCCCTTGCGAATATCGATGACGGGGATGACCTGCATGAAGCATTATAGGCGCATGTCGATGAGAAAAAACCTGTGGCGGGCGTTGATCCTTGCGTTTCTGCTCGCGCCGAACCCGGCTCCTGTCCGCGCCCAAACCATGCAGAGCGACTGGCCCTGCAAACAGGTGCGCGTGCCCGAGATCGCGCTTGCAAGCGTTTGGACGGGACCATCGATCGAGAGTGAGCGCAAAAGGTGGCGTGACGATCCTGCTGTCTCTGAACTCGTCGCCAAAATTGCGCCGCGGCGCACGCCGCTCGAAGAGGCGGAGAGGCGCATCGACGACTTCGCGAAGGCAGGGGGGAATGACAAGTCGCGTATGACGCTGCTCTTCGCGGCTCTCTACGAAAAGATGAACGACGAGCGGCGCGATGTCGTCAACGGGCTCGACCGCTTCGGCGGGCGGTTGAAGGAGATGGCGGAAAAGACGCGCCAAGAGACGCAGTCATTTTACGAGCTGCAAAATCAAAAGCCCGTCGACCCCGAGGCCGTCAGGAAGGCTGCCGAGGCCCTGCAATGGCGCGTGCGGCTTTTCGATGAGCAGCGCAAAATGGTGAGCTATGTGTGCGAAAGCCCCGCCCTGATCGAGCAGCGCTTCGGGGCGCTGGCGCGCAGGATCATCTCGAAGATGGAATAGGGGGTGACAGCATTTGTCCCAGGTGAGCGCAGACTCACTCCCGCGGTTCTGGCTTGCGTTCGTCGAGGGGGTGTTTCGCGGCCGCCCAGCCGTCTGTGCCTTGCGGATACCAGGAAACATTGGAATATCCGAGCGACATGGCGCGCTTGGCGGCGTTCCAGGACATCCAGCAATCGTTGAGGCAATAGAAAACCAGCGGCTTGGCCTTGTTCTCACCGGTCGCCCTGGCCAGGCCTTTTTCGAAATAGGCCTGCGTGGCTTCTGAAAGCGCGCCATAACCCGTATCGGGTAGCCAGATGCTGCCCGGAATATCGAAGCGCGGCTGCTCGCGCCACACGGCGTTCGGCGGCAGGCCCTCCGGCTTCGGCGCGTGCGGCAAAGCATCGATGAAGGCGGCGGTCTTTTCGCGCCAGAGCTTGAAAGCCGTCGCCGTGTCGATGACGGCGGCGCCTTTCAGTGTCGCAGGCACGGGCGCGCGATAAGCATCCAATCGGTAACCATCGGGCTCGGCCGGCGCTTTCGACTTCGCTTGCGCCGCAATAGTGAGCGGAACAATCAAGGCGGCGAGGATCGCGCGGCCTTTCACGGCGTCTTCCGTATCGGCTGCCCAGTTTCATCGAGCCTTGGCGCGCCGTAGTCTTCGAGGATCTTATCGATCTCCAGTTTGTTCTGCGCGATGAGATTATTGAGCTCCCGCTTCCAGTTCTGATCTGAATTGCGGACGCCGAAGGCGATGCGGAACGCCATGCGCACGCCGGGCGTCTCCGGAAGCAAGGCGACATTCAGCCTGGCGTTCGATTTCTTTGCGTAATAGCCCGCGATGGGGCCCCATAGCAGCGCGGCGTCGATGTCGCCCTTCTCGAGATCGTGGATCATCGCCGCGCTCGAGGAATCGATGCGGGTGTCGACCATGAGCGGATAAGGCTTCACGAGGCCGATCATGCCGTTTCTGGCAAGGATGTTGCCGGGGGGCGTATTGGCGACCAGGCCGATGCGGCCTTTCTTTTCCTTCAGGCGCGGATCGTCGAGGTTCTGGACGCCGTCGAGATCGGACCCGGCGCGCGTTACGATGGCGTAGGTCGTTCGGTAATAGGGATTCGTCGGCTGCACGAGGTCATTGCCCTGCGGCATGCCGAGAATGACGTCGCAAAGATGCGCGTTGAGCGTATTGCGCACGAAGCCCGTCGCGCCGGGATAAAAAGCGTAGGCCAAATCCTTGCCGAGCTTCTTCGCCAGCAGCTCCGCGATCTTGTTCTCGAAGCCCTCGCCCTTCTCGTTGGAGAAAGGCAAATTGTTCGGGTCGGCGCAGACGCGCAGCGTTTTCGGGTCGATGAGCTCGATCCCGCCCGAATTGTCGGAGCCTTTGGCGCCGGCGTCCGGGCCCATATGCTGCGCAAAGCCAGACGCCGCCGCGAACAGAATCGCGACGGCGCAGGCTAACGGCGGGAGCGCGGCTGCGCCGCGCTTGAATATGCGGGAGACGATCATCTGATCGGACTCTTCGTCGTTCGCCTTGTGCTGTTCGGCCTTACTTGGCGTTCATGCACTCGGCTTCGGCCTTTTTGAAAGCCTCGGGCGCCGGCTCTTTCTTCTCCGGACGGCCCGGCTGAACGGCGCCGGTCGAGAGCGCGCGGAGATAGACGTAGAGGTCGTCGATGTAGCAGACGGCATTCTTGTTGTCGGCGAAGGCCGGCATGACGCTGTTGCCGTTCTGACGGCCGCCGATCACGATGCCGGCGAATTCGGCGTAATTGAAGCGCTTCACCGACTCCTTCAGCGCCGGGGCGTAGGTCGAGCCGCCGCCGTTCGGGCCGTGGCAGACGTGGCATTCGGCGTGATAGCGGCGATAGCCGGAGAAAGTATACCAGTCGACCGCGCCATCGGCGCCGACATTGTAGGTGGGATCGCCTTTCGCGTCGAAATATTTGCCGTTCTCGGATTTCACGGCCTTGGGGTCTCCCGGCGGCTCGGCCATGGCGGAGGTTCCCACAAACATCATGACGCCCAGGGCCAGGGCCCCGGCAAGCGGCGATCTCATCATTCTCTCCCTGATCAGGTTCTTTTAGCCTTAAAAGACGGCGCCCGGCGATTCCCTGATTATGAGGATTCGCCGAGCGCCGGTTTTCTAATGCGCGACCTTACGCTGCGCTCAGTTTGGCAGAGCGAAGACGGTCAGCACGCCGCCGAGGGCGGTGTAATTGGCCAGCGAGGCGTAGTTGCCCACCGCGCCGAGACCTTCGTTCGACTTCGACAGACCGGCCGCGAGGCCGATGCCCGCCCAGCCGCCGACGCCCGACAGGACCGCGACATACTGCTTGCCGGCGGATTCATAGGTCATCACGTTGCCGATGATGCCCGACGGG
>NZ_DATBQF010000069.1:0-132478 GCF_036560965.1 Methylosinus sp.
AGGCCGAAGCCCCGATACTGAAGACGCCTCTTCGTCCCGACGAACCAGCCGGGTGGCTGAACTCCGCTAGAAAGACGAAGAAGCGACTTCGTGCGCTGCTCGTTGGCAGCGCCGCCGTCGATGAACGCCTTATAGGGCCGCGCCCTCGGCACTGTCAACACGCCTCGGCGCTTTTTTCACGAAACCGTCGTCATGCATCTAAACCCCTTGCGAGCCGTGGGTTTCCGCGGTGGAGAACGTCAGCGCCGCAATTGGGCCATAATGCGCAGGCTTCGTTTTGCGGCTTCGGGACCGGCTCCCGCGGCGCCTGTCGAAGCGCCCCGCGTCTCAGTCGTTTATCGCACCCGAAAAACGGATCGGCCGCCAATCAATGCCCCTCGATGCGAACAGGCGCCTCATTCCCGCTCTGGCGGAGGTCGACTGGACCGACATCGGCGACCAGCCGGCCATTGAAGCGGACGGCCAGCGCCACTCCCCGCTCGATCGCCGACGGGTCTCCATCCGCTGGCTCGCCGGCACGGTGCTGACCGGCCTGTCCGGCGCTTTGCTCATCAGCTCGGCGGCCTATACCGCGCTCGATCACCAGTCCCGCTTCGCCGAGGCGCCGACTCGCGCCCAGCTCGGCCGCAAGGACGAAAGGGACAGTCAGGTCGTCAATCCCAAAAAGGGCGACCGCATTCTGCGGGCCGTGGATATTGTCGCCGCCAAGCAGACGTTCAAGACGACGACCACCTCCCGCGCCGGCGAGAAGGAGGTCATGCGCACACGCGCCTATACGCATGTGGCGACGACGCTGACGCTCGCGCCGACCAGCTTCGCCGAGGAGGTCCCCGCCTTCAACCCGTTGAAGCTGCTGGCGGATGCGCGCAACGCCTCCGATAGCGCGGCCGAGCCCGACATAGCGCCCGACGATGCGGAGGTCTCCTTCGTCACGCGTGATTTCGCGGCGAGCGAGCCGGAGCGGCAGATTGCGACGCTGTCGCTCGAGGAGTGTCAGGCGCAGGTCGGCGAGCAGGCCAAGACGCAGCTCGCCGCCGGCTCCAAATCCGCCCTGCCCCTCCCCGGACAATGGCTGCTGTCGCGCACCAGCCGCGCCTCGCTGGATCCGCAGGCGCTCGCCTATGCGGCGGCGGGGACGCCCTCGGTCACCGCGCCCTTCTCGGCCATAGAAGTGCGCATGGTGCCGGAGAATGTCACCATCGCGCCGCGCTCCGCAGGGCCGCAGCCGACCCAGATGGATGAGAAGCTCATCGTCCTGCGTCGCGGCGAGACATTGGTCGACGCGCTGATCGCCAATGGCGTGCCCCGGGCGAGCATCGGCGCCGTCGCCGCCGCCTTCGGCGGCAAGCGGATCGAGACCGCGGCGCGCGAGGGCCAGAGAATCAAGCTGCTGTTCGCCGATTTCGACGGCTCGGGAGCCAATCTCCAGCTCGCCCGCATCTCGATCTATACCGACGACCGGCTGGAGACCATGGTGGCGGCGACCGACCGCGGAACCTTCCTGCAGGTGACGGCGCCGGCCAATCTCGCCAAGGCCGGCCGCCGCGGCGCCGCGGGCGTGGACGAGGACGGCGGCGAGAACGACGATGATCCGGGCGGCATGCGCCTCTATGATTCGCTCTATGAAACCGCGCTGAAGCAGGACATTCCCAAGCCCATCATCATCGACCTCGTCCGCATCTTCGCCAATGATCTCGATCTGCAGCGCGGCGTCAATGGCGGCGATTCGCTCGACGTCCTCTATGACGAGAACGAGGAAGGCTCCGGGCGCGAGGCGCTGCTCTACGCCTCCATCACGACGCGCAACGAGACATTGCGCTATTATCGCTATCAGACCGCCGACGACGGCCTCGTCGACTATTATGACGAGAACGGCCGCTCGAGCCGCAAGTTCCTGGTGCGCAAGCCGATCGCCGCGGGCGAGACGCGCTCTGGCTTCGGCATGCGCCGCCATCCGATCCTCGGCTATTACAAGATGCATACGGGCGTCGATTGGGCTGCGCCCATCGGCACGCCCATTCTGGCGGCCGGCAATGGCGTCGTGGTGGAGGCCGGCTGGCACAGCGGCTACGGCCGCCGCGTGGAAATCCAGCACGCCAATGGCTATTCGACCTCCTACAATCATATGTCGGGCTTCGCGCGCGGTATTCGCGATGGAATCCGCGTCAAGCAGGGCCAGATCGTCGGATTTTTGGGCTCGTCGGGCCTTTCGACCGGCCCGCATCTCCATTACGAGGTGATGGTCAACGGCCATTTCGTCGATCCGATGCGCGTCAAGCTGGCGCGCACGCGTGAGTTCGACGGCAAGCTGCTCGCCGACTTCAAGCGCGAGCGCGACCGGATCGATCAGCTGATGGCCAAGGCGCCCAACAATCCCCACGTCGCCACGCGGCAGGGCCGCTGAAATCTCACGCGGAGGGCTCGCCCCCGCCGCGCCGCCAGAAGGCGGCGGCGACCGCGCCCAGGACGAGAACGGCCAGGATCAGGAACAGCGCCGATTGCTTGAACCAGGCGATGGCCGGAACGGCGACCGCCATCGCGAGTCCGAGCACGGCGATGTCGAACGAGACATGTATCCCGGCGACGAAAGTGCCGAGCGCCAGCAGCAGCAGCAGAGCGAGCCCGGTCGCCGGCGCATTGAGGAAGCTGTTCACGCTCGGCCACAGAACGATGTTCATGGCGACGAGAAACGCCGCCCAATGCAGCGCCTGGGTGCGCGCCAGCGCGAAACGCGCGCTCCGGTCGGACGCCTGGCGCCAGCCGATCGCGACGCAGGCGACGCCGATCGCGACGCCCAGAAACTCCCAATAGCCATAGAGCGGCGTCTGGGCGACGCTCGTATAGGCGACGCCGAAAATCGCCAGAGCGAGCACGATGAGATAGGGCGCCTTGCGTTTCAGCCAGGCGCCCGCCCGCGCCGCGACGGCGTGCTCTCCGAATTCCGGCGCGACGCTATAGTCGTTCATCTCGATCCCCTGCCCTGAGGCATGCCGCCCGAAAGCGGGCATGCGCGCTCGAATGGTTCTCTCGCGTCACCGCGCCGGAACGCGGACGCGCCGGCGGAACAGGCTGCGATGCATCACGGGACCGCGCACATGGCTGCGCGGACGCTGCACGCGCGGCGTATGGGAGGGCCGCACGAACTGCCGCTCCTGCGCTTCCGCTCGCGAGGGAGCGGCGGCGACCAGCGGAACGGCGACCAGAGCCGCCAGCAGGCCCGCGGCGAAGGCGCGGCGCGAGAAATTGTCGTCCTTGTTGTCCTCGGGAGTCGACATCTCATCTCTCCAATTGGTCCGAAAACGCTCGCTGGGAATTAGCGCTCGGCGCGCTCTCGACAATTGCGAGGCGTTTTCAAGAGACGGCGTCGCTCTACCTTTGCTCGCGAGCGCGAGGCCCGGGAAATCGGGCCGGGAAATCGGGCGCGGATACCGGGTTGGAAAAAGCGGGAGCGGCGGCGATGGGAGAGAGAGCGGCCGACACGGCGGCGGTCATCGTCATCGGCTTCGTGATGCTGGCGGCCTTCTCCATCGGCCAGTCGGTGCTGGAGCCGGTCGTCTTCGCGCTCTTCATCATCGCGTTGATCTGGCCGTTGCAGCAATGGCTGCAGACGACAACCCCGCGGCCGGTGGCGCTCATTCTCAGCATTCTCATCGCGCTCGCCGTGATGATCGCCTTGTCCTCGCTGATCGTCTGGAGCGGCGGCGAGATCGTCGACTGGTTCATCCGCAATGTCGAACGCGTGAAGGCCTCCTTCGAGAACGCGACCAAATGGCTGGAGGCGCATGATATTTTCGTCGCCTCGCTGATTACCGAGCATTTCAACGCCGCTTGGGTGCTGGCGCTGCTGCGGGCGGCGGCGACGCGGGTCAACATATTCGTCGGCTTCGCCCTGGTGGTGCTGATCTATGTGATCATGGGCCTCGCCGAATCTGCCGGATTCGAGAAAAAGCTCGCCGCCTCGCGCAATGAGGAGACGGCGCGCTCCCTCCTGCACGCCGGCGCGCGCATCGCTCAAAAGCTACGCCGCTACATGCTGGTGCGCACAGTCGCCAGCCTCGCCACCGGCGTCGTGGTTTTCCTGTTCGCGCTGGTCATCGGCCTCGATCTCGCGGCGGCCTGGGGCGTGCTGACCTTCGCCTTGAATTATCTGCCCTATATCGGCCCGGCCGTGGCGACGCTGCTGCCCGCTCTCTTCGCCTATGCGCAATTCGACTCGGGCCAGACGGCGCTCGTCGTTCTCGGCGTTCTGAGCGTCGTCCAGCTGGTCATCGGCAGCGGGCTGGAGCCGGCATTTTCCGGCTCGGCGCTGGCCATGTCGCCGACGGTCGTCGTCTTCTCGGTGCTGCTGTGGACATTTCTATGGGGCCTGCCGGGGGCCTTCATCGGCGTGCCGATCGCCATCGCCTTTCTGACGCTCTGCGACCAGTTCCCGTCGAGCCGCTGGGTCGCGGCGCTGCTCTCCGACAAAGAGCCGCGGGAGCCGGACTGAGCGGCCGGCTCACGGCAATCCGAGCATGGCCCGCACATCCGCCGGCGTCGCGCCCTCGGCCCGCAAATCCCGCAAGGGCTCGGAGGCCCGGCTCTTGGCGAGCTTGCGGCCGTCCCCGTCCAGCACCAGCGCATGATGGCGATAGGCCGGCGCCGGCAGGCCGAGCAGCTCCTGCAGCAGCCGATGAATCCGCGTCGCCTCGTAGAGGTCCCTGCCCCGCACCACATCGGTCACGCCTTGCAGCGCATCGTCGACGGTGACGGCGATATGATAGCTCGTCCCTATATCCTTGCGCGCCAGCACGACGTCGCCCCATTCCTGCGGCGCGGCGACGATCTCCTTGCCATGCTCGCGCCACGAGACCTCGCCGCCGACCAGCGCCGCCGCCTTCGCCATGTCGAGCCGCAGATTGGCGCCGTCGCGCGCGAGCCCCTTGCCGCGACAGGTTCCGGGGTAGAGCGGCGCGCCGTCGAGATCGCGCTCCCGGCTCGCGCCGGCGATATCGGCGCGCGAGCACACGCAGGGGTAGAGCAAGCCGAGCGCCGCGAGCTGGTCGAGCGCGGCGGCGTAATCGGCCGAATGCTCGGACTGCCGGCGAACCGGCGTCTCCCAGACGACGCCGAGCCACGCCAAATCCTCATAGATCGCGGCCTCGAGCTCCGGCCGCGCCCGGCCCTGGTCGATATCCTCCATGCGCAGCAGGAAGCGGCCGCCCTCGCGCTGCGCCAGATCGAAATCGAGCAGCGCCGAATAGGCGTGGCCGAGATGGAGATAGCCATTGGGCGACGGCGCGAAGCGAAAGACTTTTCTCGTCTCGTCGGCGCTCATATCCGCGCATCCCGCTTCAGCCGGCCAGCGCCGCCTTCTCCCGCACGATGTCGAGCGCCGCCGCGAAGGCCGCGTCTATGTCGAGATCTGTCGTGTCCAGCCGCACCGCGTCATCGGCGATCTTCAGCGGCGCCGAGCTGCGGCCGCTGTCGCGCTCGTCGCGCCGGCGCACATCGTCGAGAATACTGGCGTAGACGACGCGCTCGCCGCGCGAGGCGAGCTCCAGCGCGCGACGCTGGGCGCGCGTCTCGGCGCTGGCGGTGACGAAAATCTTCACCGCGGCGCCCGGGCAGATCACCGTGCCGATGTCGCGCCCGTCGAGCACCGCGCCTTCCGAGCGCGCCGCGAAGCTGCGCTGCATCTCGATGAGCGCCGCGCGCACCTGCGGAATGGCGGCGACGACGGACGCCCCCTCGCCCAATTCGCGCGTGCGCAGCCGCGCCTCGTCGAAATCGCAGAGCGCCAGGCCGCGCGCCGCCTCCACCGCGGCGCGAATGTCGTCGAGCGGCCGCCCTTCGTCGAGCAGCGCGCAGGCGGTGGCGCGATAAAGCAGGCCGGTGTCGAGATGCGGCAGGCCGAAATGCGCCGCGAGCCGCCGCGCCAGCGTGCCCTTCCCGGAGGCCGCCGGCCCGTCTATGGCGATGACCAATCCACGATCAGACAAAGCGGGCCCCCAGCCCTTCCATCAGGGCGCGAAAATTCGGAAAGCTCGTGGCGATCATGCGATCGTCGTCCACCACCGCGGGCGCGTCGGCGCCGAGCCCCATGACGAGAAAGCTCATCGCGATGCGATGGTCGAGATGCGTCTCGACATTTCCCCCGCCTTTCACACGCCCGGCCCCGCCGCGCACGATGAGATCGTCGCCGACGATCTCGCAATCGACGCCATTGGCCTTCAGCCCCGCGGCGATCGCCTCGAGACGATCGGACTCCTTCACCCGCAGCTCGGAGAGCCCCCGCATGCGCGTCTCGCCCTCGGCGAAAGCGGCGGCCACCGCCAGTATCGGATATTCGTCGATCATCGACGGCGCGCGCGCCGCCGGCACATCCACGCCCGCGAGGCGCGAGGCGGCGACGCGAATATCGGCGACCTCCTCGCCGCCCTCCTCTCGGACGTTCTCGAGCGCGATCCTCGCACCCATCTCGGCGAGCGTGGTGAGGAGGCCGCAGCGCAGCGGATTGGTCATCACCCCTTCGACCACGATCTCCGAGCCCTCGGCGATCAGCGCCGCGACAATGGGGAAGGCCGCGGAGGACGGATCGGCCGGCACGCGCACCAGGCTCGGGCGCAGCTCGGGCCGTCCCTCCAGCGTCACCTTGCGTCCATGCTCGCCATAAGGCTCGCTGACGACGCGGGCGCCGAAATGGATCAGCATTTTTTCGGTATGGTCGCGCGAGGCCTCGGTCTCGATGACCACAGTGCGGCCCGGCGAATTCAGCCCGGCCAGCAGCACGGCGGATTTGATCTGCGCCGAGGCGACCGGCGTCTTGTATTCGATCGGCAGAGGCTCGGCGGTTCCCTGCAGCAGAATGGGGCAGCGCCCGCCCTCCGCCTGCTCCAGCACGCGGGCGCCCTGCAGGACCAGCGGATCGAGAATGCGGCGCATCGGCCGCTTGCGCAGCGAGGCGTCGCCATCGAAGCGCGCTTTGATCGGATGGCCGCCGACGACGCCCATCATCAGCCGCGAGCCAGTGCCGGCATTGCCGAAATCCAGCGTCTCGCGCGGCTCCAGCAGCGAGCCGAGGCCCGGCCCGCGCACGCTCCAACTGCCCGGCGCGAGGCGCTCGATCCGCGCGCCGAGCTTGCGGCAGGCTTCGCCGGTGCGCAGAACGTCGTCGCCCTCGAGCAGCCCTTCGACGCGCGTCTCGCCCACCGCCAGCGTCCCCAGGATCAGCGAGCGATGCGAGACGGATTTATCGCCGGGCGGGCGGCAGCGTCCGGAGAGCCCGCTCGCACGCAGGGCGCTGAGCGGCGAGGGGGAATGTTCGGCGTCGGTGTGCAATCTGGCTCGATCTCCGGCCGCGGCGCCGTTTCCCATGGCCCGCGCGGCTCCGGCATATACAACGCGCGCCGCCGCGTCACAAATGCCGCGCGCAGGCAGCGCAGGCGGCCGCGAGCCCGGGCGGCCGCGAGCCCCTGCCCCAGGACTCCCAGCGTCATGGCCGCGCTCGTCGCGGCCATCCACGCCGCGACGACCGAGGAGAATTCAAAGAATAAGCGGAACAACGCCGCGTCTTCTTCCCACGTGTCGCAATGTCCCGGCGTGGATGCCCGCGACGAGCGCGGGCATGACGCGGCTGTGTATGCGTTCTTGATCTGGATTTGGGCGTATGGGGGCCATGCTTCCTCGTCGGCCTTCCCCGAACGGGAAAATCGCGCCATAACGGATGTTCCTGGGAGGGGCTCGACCGCGAATTCGGCCAGCCACGAAGACTTGACTGTAATCGGTGAACTTGCTGAATTCGAGTTTGCGCTGATGCGCGTCCGCACGAGCGAAGGGCACAGCCAGGCCAAGACGCGAGACGTTCAGCGCGAGGAGGCTCTTGCGGAGCTTGCCAAAGCCCCGCGACGCAAGTTGACCTCGCGCGGAGTGTCGGGGAGCACGATCTCGAGGCTTCGCCAAGGATAGCAGGATAACTGATCTTAAAGACACGGCTGCCGCACGGCCGAGCAGGAATGAATGCATGGCGACTTTTTTCAACGAGTTTTTCGGTGTCTCCGAACAGGATGTGGAAGACTACGGTGCCTTCAATGTCTCGCTAATAAATGATCTGCCATTGTTCATTGATCCTTTTCTGCTCTTTAATAGCGCAAATTCCGACTATCAACTTCTACATGATGAAATTCTGCAATACATCACTTTTTTACGAGACCAGGTCATCGCGGGTCGTGTCAATGACGATCTCATTGATGCGTGGTTTCTTTTCCCAGAAATCAAAGAGAACTGGCTAGGCTTTTCGCTTGTCGGTAATAGAGGCTCCGGTCTCGGGCGAAAATTTGCGGTAGCGCTAAGTGCAAACTTACACAGCATATTTTCTGACTTCGGCAAGGAGCGAATATCGAAGGGTAGCCATATCGAAAAGGTCTGCCTCGTTAGCGAGGGCGTTGGTCGTGACAACATCAGCGATTTTACATTGAATCTGATTCTCGACTTTATATGCCGATACACTCAGGAGTTTGCAAAGGCGTACATAGCGCCCGAGCTTCGAAAGATCGTCTGGATTAAAAAAGCCAAGTTTAACTACGACACTAAATCATGGCAACGTATGCAATACGAGCTGCCGTACATTGACGGTGATTATGTCCTGTTGACACCAAAAGACATGCTCACTCGCGACGAAAACTGGATCAACAAGGGTGACATGGTACGCCAGTTTGAGGAAATTCCAGTTGCGATTCCTGACAACGAACTGCGAGGCCAGATTTTCGCCTATTTCGAAAGCGTACTTGCGAAACCAAAGGATCGGGAGCCAAGCGCGCAAGAACGCGCGGAAGCAGCGATTAAGACCTATCTGCACTTCCCTGAACTGGTAGATTGGTACATCCGTTATAAGGAGGAACACGGAGACGACGCGACTGATATAAGTGCAGACAAAGTCGCATTGACGAAGTTTATTTTTGAACAACAGGTCAAATCAATCCAGTCACAACTGGCAGAAACAACTGCATTCTACACGACGCCAGGCGTAACGTACGAAGAGACACACCAGCGTCTCGCCTTCTTCAAAGATGTGATCGAAAACAAGGGCGGGCACCGGATTTTCTGGCATGGCGACGAAGCCATCCAGCGCGAGAGTGACCTTCAAATTCTCTGCAAATTTATTTGGTTCGGC
Organism: Methylosinus sp.; assembly: GCF_036560965.1. NCBI lineage: Bacteria > Pseudomonadati > Pseudomonadota > Alphaproteobacteria > Hyphomicrobiales > Methylocystaceae > Methylosinus > Methylosinus sp. The sequence continues at coordinate 9,152 of NZ_DATBQF010000069.1, forward strand.
ACGCCGTCAGACGCGAGCGCCGAGGTCAATGACGGGAGGGGGCCAGTTGATTTTAAGATCAGTCGAGGTGCCTTCGATAAAACTCTCATCGAAATGAAACTCGCCAAAAACACAAAGCTAAAACAAAACCTTGAAAAGCAGTTGCCGATCTACCAAGCGGCCAGTGGTGCGAAGAAAGGCATTAAGGTCATCATCTATTTTGACGCTTCCGAAAAGCGGAAGGTCGATAAGATACTCAAGGAACTTGAGCTGAGTGGGCATTACGATATCGTGCTGATCGACGCAAGGAAGGATAACAAGCCTTCCGGATCGAAAGCGTGAGGCCACACGAGTTCGAGCCATTGCAAGAGTTAGAACTTTGGCACGCTTGAAATTCGTCTTGGATCTGAAGGTCCGCTCAGGTTCATAGCCCAAAACCCGCCCACCCGAACAGCGCCACTTGACACACCCTGAAAATATTCCTATATCGCTCCCACCTCCGCCCATGAAGGGCGCGTTTCTCGGGTCAGGGAGCGCGGGCGGGGGGCGGCTCCATCCGGGATGGCGACCCCCATCCATGGACAGGCAGCGCGTCGCCGGACGGCGTTCTTCTCCCGTCCATAGGGAGAAACGAGAACCGTTCGTGATCCCAGGCCGTCGGACTCGATCGCGTCTTGATCGAGAAACCCCAGGATTCGCGGGTTCGACCAAGCCTCGGGATGTCGACGAGAACGACAACCGCGTTTCGGGACGCTCCGGCCCCGGATGATTTCCTCGCGCACCGGCCGAAGGGGCCGGAGCGTCCCGAGCCGCCCTTCTCCCCCACGCCGCGAGGCGCCGGGGCGCGCCCGCGCGGGCTGAATTTGTTCCTAGCCGCCTGCGCCCGCCTCCGAAAGCCGAGGCCGCGCGTCAGAGCGCGGCCTTCGACGCATCTGCGGCGTCGCCCGGCGCGTCGGCTTCCGTCAGACGGTCGCGCCAGCGCGCCACGAAAGCGTCGAAAGACGCGGAATCGGCGAAGATCACATCGACATGCCACTCCACTGTCTCGACGCCCTCCTCCCACAGCCGGCTCTCCGGGCGCCAATGAAAGGACGGCCAGGCCGGGTTGCGATAGGCGGGACTCGCCGGATAATCCGGCGGATGCAGCGAGGGACGGCCGAGCAGATCGATCAGCCATTGCATGATCTGCGGCAAAAACGTGCAGCCGAAAGAGACGCCATGGCGATGAACGCGATGCACGTCGCGCAAAATACTCTGCTGAATCAACGCCAAAGCCGGCGGCTGATCGGTCGCGCGAAACTCCCGCAGCGCCAGCAGCCGAAAGCCGCGCTCCAACAATTGCGCCGGAACGGCGCGGACGTCCCCGGCTTGCTCGTGCATGGCGATCCCGCAAAACGCTCAGTTGCCCCGGCGGAGGCCGGGACGCGCTCTCCCCACGCAAGCGCCATGCCCGCCCCCGCCGAGCCAAAAAAGCCCGCCCGGACGAACCGGGCGGGGGAGGAAGTTTCACACCAACACGCGGAGAAGAGTGAAGAGAACCGCGTGAAGCTCTCTTGTGGTCAGAGCGTCGCTCCGGCCGCGAAGCGCGGGATCACCGGGCCGCCGATCTCGACGCCGACGCGATTGCCCGACGGGCTGAAGAAGAACAGCAGGCCGCCGAACTGGCTGTCGGTGTCATAGGCGAGGTCCGACAGGCGCTCTATGTCGAAGCGGGCGTCCTGAACGACGACCGTCACATCGCGCGTCTCGCCGGGGGCGATCGGCGTCTCGTCGCTGACGGCGAGGCCGCGATCGGCGAGCAGATATTCGGGGAATTGCGGCCGCGTGGTGAACACCGCAGGGTTGAGGAAGCGCAGGCCCGCGGTGGTGAACTCGCCGATCTTCACCGGCTCGGTTCCGCTATTGGTGATGCGCAGCTTCACCGACAGCTCGCGGCCCGGCACCGTATAGGAGCCGCCCTTAAACTGCGCCGTCACGCTGGCCTGCGGCAGAGCGATCGGATCGATGCCCTTGAGCAGTCCCGCCTGCATCGGCAGAGTGCGCGGGAAGGCGTTGTTCGCCCAGGCGTAGCCGAACAGCACCGCCAGCATGGAGGCGGCGAGCCACAGGCCGCCGATGCGCTTCTCGCGCAAGGTGATGAGCTCATTGGCCTTGCCGGCCTTCACCCACCAATAGCGCACGATGAGGCCCTTGGTCATGAACCAGTAGAGGATCCAGACCGCGGCGGCCGCCATCCAGGCGAAGTGGTAGATGTAGGTCCAGGTGATGCCATAGGTCTCGAGATCGATGGTCGAGCCGTCGAGCAAAGTCACCGGATTGGTGAAATTCGCCATGTCGCCCTTGATGGTGATCCATTCGCCAGGGCCGACGATGGGTCCGCCGCCTTCGACGTTGATCTGCACATGGACGTGGAAGCGCCCTTGCCGGCGGGCCTTGAGCACGAGCTTATATTCATAGTCTTTGCCGACCTGCAGAGAAAAGGAGCGCGGCGCCGGCACGTCGCCGACGAAAGCGCCCTTGCGGATCAGCACCGGGCCCGGCTCGCCGACGTTCAGAAAGGCGACATCCGGCTTGGCGACGGCCTGCGGCCAGCCGGAGAAGACATGCACCTTGCCCGAGAGCACCATCTCTTCGTTGATATTGACCTCGGTCTTCGACCATTTCACATCGTACCAGTTGAGCGTGCGCATGCGCAGAAACGCCTGCTGCGAGCGTTCGCCATGCGCCGATGCGGGCGTCGCCGCCGGCAGAGTGGTGGCGGCGATCGCCGCGGCGAGGCCGAAGGCCAAGGCGCGCAGCGCCCGCGGCCTCACGCATCCCGCCAGTGTCGCGAGGAGCTTGTTCATCATTTCGATCGGTCTCCCTTATCCTTGTTTTCTCGGCCTCGCTGTCATGCCGAAGACAGACGGGCCTCTTGGATTTCGTCGTGATTGGATTTCGTCGTGAATTGTGAGGTCTCGGCGAAGCGGGCCGCGTGACGCAGTCCGCCTCGCGCTCGCGAATATTCGCGGATCAGATGTCGTCGGCCTCGATGTATTTGGTGTTGGTGAACCAAGTGCCGATCTTCCACCACAGGAAATAGATCAGCATGGAGATGAAGGCGGAGAAGAAGGCGGCGACCGGAACGACGTCCTTGCCGAAAGTGCGCAGCGTGCCGCGCTCGACCATGCGGATATATTCCGGCGTGCCGGTGCGCACATAGTTGAAGCCGATGAGGTCGGCGAGCGTCAGCAGCACGCCGTCGATCTCCGTGGACTGATGAAATTGCGCCAGCACCGGCCAGTTGATCGGATAGAACAAGAGGCCCCAGCCCATGGAGCCGACCAGCGCCGTCACCAGCCAGCTGCCCGACAGCATCAGCACCACATCGAGCCAGAAGCCCATGGGGATGAGCGCCGACGGGAAGACCAGATTGATCGGGAAGAAGGTCCAGCCCCAGAAGTTGTCGTAGCGGTTGATCCATTCGCCGACGAGCAGCGCGAGGCAAGCGACTGTCGCGCCGATCGGCAGACGGAACTTCTGCCACAGGAAGGATTGCACCGCGGCGGCGAAACACATGGCGACGATGGGCGCCACGGTCGGCCACATGCGGCGGTCCTTGAAGTCGATCCAGAAGTCCCAGTCGCCGGCGAGCAGCATATAGTGGATATGGAAGGATCCCAGCACCACGGCGAATAGCACGACGAGGAGAATCCAATCGGTCAGCATCACGCAGCCGAGGAACTCCTCCTTCGATTTCCAGGTCTTGCCGGCGGATGCGCCGGCCTCGGTGGAAATGGACATTTTGCTTTTGCTCCTTGAGATTGTCGCTCCCCGGCGCAAGCGCGCCGGACTTTTCTTTTGCTTGCCCCGCCCCCGCCGCGACCGCGCGAGACGCGCGATCGCTTTCGCGGAGGAAGAGAATGCGTTTTCGCGCGCGCGATCAGAGAGAGAGCACGTCCTGCTCGAAGTCCTTCGAGAGCTCGATCACGCGGTCGAGCACCTGGCAGGTGGTGCCGAAGACGGCGAGCGCGAACCAGCCGAAGAACACGAAGCCCCAGTGCAGCGGCGCGGTGAACAGCTCTTCCATGAACCAGAAGGTGTGGCCCCACTCGTTGAGGCCGATGTTCGGGAAGATCATGAAGGGGCCCGCGAAGAACAGCAGGAAGGGCAGCGAGATTTTCTTCGCGAACTGCGGAATGCGCGTGCGCCCATACATGAAGGCGCCCCAGCCGGCGATGATGTAGATCGGGTAGCTGAGGTAGAACTCCAGAATATGGCTCGGCGTGAAGTCGGTGTCGCGAATGACCGTCTGATGCCAGGTGCCGTCCTGCTCGGTGAAGTAGGAGGCGCCCCAATAGACGGTGAAGGCGTAGATCGCGAGCCAGCCGACCAGCGTCAGCAGACGGCGCATCTCCTCGCGCGGCGCGACAGCGTCGATGTTGCGGTCGCGCGTCTTCCAGAGATAGCCGCCGATGCCGCAGAAGGCGATGAATTCGAGCGGCAGCTCGGTCCACATCAGATTGAGCCAATAGGTCTGGAACTCCGGCGCGAAAGAATCGAGGCCGGCCTTCCAGCCGAAATACTGCTCATAGATGCGGATCGTCACATAGAACACGAAGAGACAGATCATCGTCCAATAGGCGGGCCAGTAATTGACGATGCTGTCGCTCTCCGCGGCCCGGACGGACCCGGCCGCTTTCTCTGTCGTCAGACTCATTGTCGCGTTCCTCCTCTTTGAAATCATCCGTTCGAAAACGGTCTCCCGCCGTTCCGGATGACGCTTTGTCTTCCCTTGGCGCGGTTCGCCTCGAAGGCCCTCCTTGCGGCCTCGCGACGTTCGGAGCGCGAGGCCGGTCGCCGGAACTATTTCAGCGCCGCGCCTCTTTGCAGTAGAGCCAGAAAGCTCCTTGCAGTGCTGGAGCCTAACATGTCGCGCGCCGCGCTTGTCAATTGATCATAAACAATACATATGCGACATTATGCTGCATATAGTGTATTTAATACTTATATTGTGCAATACTATGATATTTATATCGTATATAAAATGAGACATTCCCAATAACTAAGGCGATAAACGCTGCATTTTTAAATGATACTAATTACAAAATATGAGATTTCCTATATTATTAAGTACTGTGGCATTGTGACGCCGCCCTATGCTTGTTGCGCCTCATCGCCTCTTGGATCAAGACAAGAGCGTGCGTCGCCTCGAAACGCGGCGTCGACCAATTTTAAAAACGGGAGGAGAAAGCTCGAATGCTGCATAAGGTCGAAGAGCTCAAATGGGTCGTGCTGTGGATTCTCGTCACGATCTTCGTCTTCGCGATCTTCATCCCGACGGTGAACAGAGCGCTCAATCTCTGACCCTGCGCGCCGCGCGCAAAGGTCGGCGCAGGCTGAGAAAATCCGCCTGCGCCGCAAAGGTGAGAGGTGTTCGCTCGATGCGAATTGATCTATTCCGCCGCAGCGTAGAACTGCGGGCGGCGGCGTCCCGAGCCTGCGCAACAGCTGCTGATCTACGCCTATCTCGCGAACGTGACCGGCGCGCGCGTCGCCGTAGTGACGACCCGTGCGTCGGCGCTGGTCTATGATCTGTCCGAGAACAGGCGCTTCACAAGGACGGCCTGCTCGCGCCTTGGGAATTCCTGGTCGAGGCCGAATTCCACGGCGCCGACGTCAGCGGCCGTCGGCCGAACGAAAGTCCCGCTATCCGTGGCGGAGAATGGATCGCTCGGCTTCTTCGCGAACGAGGGGCGCAGCGAGAAGCGCGCGACCTTCGAGATCATTCCGAGCGCCAAATATCTCTCCGCCGATCTGGCGCGAGCGGTCGCCTGCGACCGCGACGGCCCTTACCGATAGGAGATGGTCCGCTTCGGGCTGTTCGGCGGAGCGATCGATTCGTGAGTCGATCGCGACACCGCCAGATCCGACCCTCCGCGCGCGCATCCGGCTCGCGGACGGCCGACGCATCCTCTCCAGCTCTCTCGAGAAATAGACTACGTACGGACATGCGCTCCACTGCATCGGCGAAACTCTACGCTGCGACATTATGTAGCAAGACTGCATCTATTCGGTTCGAGGCGGTCGCTCTTGCTATTTTGAACTATTCCAATTCCGTGAAACATCGTCGAAACATGTGGTTTCCTAAGGCTTTTCCGGCGTCGAACGAGAGCGGAGGCGGCGGCTCGCCCGCAGGCCTCGGCCGCCCCGCCCGGCCGAGGCCTGCGGGCCGTGCAAAATCGAACATTGTCTTCGGTTTTGTAATCATGAGAAAAAGTGCCTCGCGGCGACGCGCGGCTAAGAGATCGAGACGCGCGCGGCGCGGAGGTTCAGTCTGCACGAGGAGCGCCTGGAAATGAGCGGAAGTGTTCTCGACCCCGACCATCCCCGCCTCGCCCCGGCGCCCGATCGCATCGCGACGTCGATCGGCGACCGACGCGAGCGACGCAGTCGGCGCCCGGACGAGAATCGTCACCGCGAGGACGTCATTCGCGAGGTTCTCACGCGTGAGGGAGAGCGCCTGTCGCAAGAGGTCATTCGCAAATTGACGAGCGATCTCGGCGTGAGCCGCGCCACCGCCTATCGGATGATCAAGACCTTCCGCAGCTGCGGCGCCGTCACCGCGCCGATGACGCGTCCGGTCGGCCGGCCCAAGGGCGCGCGCGTGCTCGATTCGGCGCGCGAGACGCTCATTCGCGACACGATCGAGACCTTCTATCTGCAGCCCGCGCGGCCGAAATTCAGCCAGCTCGTGCGCGAGATCGCCAAGCGCTGCCTGAAGGAGCGTCTGCCGGCGCCCAATTGGCGGACCATCAAGGCGCGTGTGCACGACATCGACATTCAGACGCGGACGCGGCGACGCAGCGAAACCGAATAGCGAAACAGCGGCGAGCAAGGTGCGGAAGAGATCAGAGGCCACACGGCCGCTAGAGGCCGTTCAGATCGATCACGCGAAAGTCGATGTGATAATCGTCGACGACGAGACCGGCCGCGAGATCGGCCGGCCCTGGATCACGCTCGGGATCGATGCGTTCACGCGCATGGCGACGGGCTTTCATCTCTCGCTCGCGCCGCCGACGCGCCTTTCGGCGAGCTTCTGCATTCTGCACTCCGTCTGCGACAAGACGCGCTGGCTCGCCGAGCGCGGGGTCGATGTCGATTGGCCGGTCGCCGGACTTCCCGAAGCGATCCATGTCGACTCCAACAGCTTTTTCGGCCGTCGCGCCTTCGTGCGCGTCTGCCGCGAGATCGGGATCGAGACGGTTTGGAGCGAGCCGGCGGGCGCCCGCTATGGCGCGCATATAGAGGCGCTGATCGGCAATCGCCTCGGCTGCATTCCGCTCATCGCCAATGTCGGCCCCATGGAGCGCGGCGAGCGCGATCCCTATGTCGGCCCACATGCGCAGCGGCTCATGCTGAGCGAGCTCGAGAGCTGGATCGGCGCGGAGATCGCGGGCGGCTATCATTGTCGCAAGCATCGCGATCTCGGCCGCGCGCCGCTCGCGCTCTGGCGCCGGCATATGCGTCCCGATCTGCTGCGCATGCCGCTCGATTGCGTGAACTTCCGCCTGTCGCTGCTGCCCGACGACGAAGGCGCGCTCGCGGAGGACGGCCTGCGGCTGCTCGGCCGCCTCTATTGGTCGCGCGCATTCGCCGACGATCTCGCGGCCGGGCGCAGGCGCCTCGAGGTGCGCTATGATCCGCGCGATCTCTCGCGCATTTTCGTGCGTCGCCCGTCTGGACGATTCGTGAAGGCGCGCGAGCGGCGGCTGTTCCAGCCATTGCACGAAGACGCGCCGAGAATCGAAGCGCAAAGCGCGCTCGCCGTGACGACCGCCTCGGATCGGCGCGCGTTCGAGACGGCCCGCCGATCGACGCTCGCTCCGCGCTTCGATTCTCCGCTCTACGAAGAGACGCCGCTCTACGAAGAGACGCCGGCAGACGACGCCGAATTGTCCGATAGCGTGGCGAGCCAGCCCATCGCCGGCGACGCCGCCCTTCTCTGCGCGCGCAAATGCGCCGGGAGCTGCCCCTTCCTGCTCGTCGATCGCTGACGCCCGTCGGGCCGCAAAAGGGCCGCCGCCGTCGAGCGGCGAGCGTCGGTCACTCGCCGCTCACCCATTCGATCTCGACGCCGGCGCCCGCGCCCTGCGCCAATCGCTGCGCGAGAAAGGCCGACAGCTCCCGCGCCTCTTCCGCGAAGGTGAAGGGCGGATTGACGACGAGGAGCCCAGTGCGCCGCAGCTTCTGATCGTCATCGGCGCCGCCGACCGAGAGATCGAGGCGCAAAATCTTCTTCACGCCGCTCGCGCCTAGCGCGCCGAGGAGCCAGCGGGACTCCGCCTCGTCCTTGATCGGCCGCCACAAGGCGTAAATTCCCGTCGGCCATTTGCGATGCGCCTCGAGAAACGTCTTCAGCATGCGCTCCGTCTCGTCGCGCTGCTCGAAGGGCGGATCGACGAGCACGAGCCCGCGCCGCTCCTTGGGCGGCGTGAAGGCGGACAGGCCGACATAGCCGTCGAGGTGAAGCGTCTTCACGCGCTTGTCGCGCGCAAAGCGCATCTGCAGCGTCTCGAAAGCGTCCGGCCGCAATTCGCAGAAGACGGCGCGATCCTGCGCGCGCAGAAAATGCGTCGCGATCAGCGGCGAGCCTGGATAGAGCGCCGGCCGCCCCTCTTCGTCGAGAGTCCCGACGATGGCGAGATAGGGCGCGAGCAGATCGCGCAGCCGCGCATCCGCGCCGGAGAGATCGGCGAGCCGCCCGATGCCGCCGCGCCATTCGCCGGTGCGCCGCGCCTCGTCGGCGGCGAGGTCATAGGCGCCCTCCCCCGCATGCGTGTCGATGACGCGGAACGGCGTCTCCTTGCGCGTGAGATAGAGAAGGAGCCGCGCCAGCAGCGCATGCTTGAACACATCGGCGAAATTGCCGGCGTGGAACCCATGGCGATAATTCATCGTCTATAGCGGCGCCGGAACGGCGATCTCGCCGGCGCGACAGGCGCCGCGCACGATCTCCGGACAGGGGCGGAACGCGCGCAGATCGCGCGAGAAGCAGATGCGCACATCCTGCAGCGCGCCCTTGCGGCAAGTGACCGCGAGCATGCCCGGCCGCAGCCGCGCATTGGCGGCGATGAAGGCGCGCTGAATATCGAGCGGCGCGAAGCTCTGCGCCTGCCGCGGCCGCTCGAACAGCGCCGGGATCGTCACGCTCTCGCTGGCGCGGCGCACATCGGCGAAATAGTCGGTCGGACTCTTGCCGGAGCAGCGGCCATGCTTGCGCCATTCGTGCCGCGCGAGCCCCTCGTCGGGATAGACGCCGGCGACATGCGCGAGCGCCATGCGCGACGGCGAGGCGGCGCCGTCGCATTCGCTCGGGAGGCCGTGATCGTATTGCGGCCACAGCCCATGGGTGACGAAGCCCTTTCCGAGGCCGGGCTCGCATTGCGCGCGATATTCACGGCCCTCGCCGCTCTCGCAAAAGGCCGGCGACCAGGAGAGCGTCAGCACATAGAAGTCGAAGGCCCCGGCGCCGCCCCGCGCCTCCGCGGGCTCGATCGCCTCGCGCCGCGCGAGCTCCGGCTCCGCCATGGAGGCGATCGGCGCGAGGAGAAAGACGAGCGCCGCGAGGGCGCAGGCGAGTGTCGATTGCTTGAACATGCGCCGCTCCGAAACAGCAAGGTTGCGGATTGATGCCGGAGCCCGAGGCGCCGCGTCAAGCCGCGGCTCTGCGAGAGCCGCGCGTCATTGACACACCCTACTTATTCACTAGGATATTTGCACGGATCATCATGGGAAACGTCACATGAAGCGCGGAATTCGGACGCTCTGCGCCGCGGCGGCCCTCTTTAATTGCGCGACGCTGGCCGCGCCGATCGATCCGCCGACAGGAAAGAGCCGAGGGAGCTCGAGCATGAGCCAAGAGTGGGACTATCAGATCCGGCTGACGATCAGCGACGACTATGCCGAGCTCGCCCGCACCGATCCACAGAATACCGCGCTCGCGCCGATCGCCGCAATATTGGCGAAGCATCATGCGGCGCTGAGCAATCAATTCGACGCCTTCGTCCATTATGTCGCCGAGGCGGAGAAGCAGGGAGTCGAGCGCTTCCCGCTCTACAAATGGACCAAGGCGACGATCGAGGACCCGGTCAAGAAGGCCAAGCACGTCAAATCCTTCACCATCTATGTCGAAGGCGAGGAGGTCTATCCCAAGGCCGCCGCGGATGCGCTCGAGGCCGCGCTCACGCCCTTCGTCGGCGGCGGCGTGGTGGAGAAGCTCTCCAAGCACGACACCAATCCGGCGAATAATCCGCAAGCGCCCGCGCATTTGCGCTGAAACGGGAGCTGGACAGTGACGCCGCCGCGCGCGAGCGAGCGTCCCTCAGCGGGGCGCCGGATCGCTTTGCCGCCGGGGCCGCGCTATATTGGCGACATGCGCAGACTGCCCCGCTCCTTCGGCCTATTGGCGATCCTCCTCTTCGCGCTGTTCTCGGGCGGCGCGGACAGCGCGCGCGCGCAGGACCCTGTCGCGGATTTCTTTCAGGGCCTGTTCGGCGGTCGGCCGCACGCCCGTCCGCAGGCGCATCCGCCCGCGCGCGAGACCGGCCGCATGCGGCGTCTGGTGCCGCATCGCGAATATGGCGCGCCGGCCTATTGGCACGGCCAGAGCAAGGCCGCCAAGAAGGACAAGACGCAAAAGCCCGAGGACCCCAACGCCCCGCCGCCTTTCCAGGTCGCAGTGATCGGCGACAGCCTGGGCCAGATGCTGGCCGACGGTCTCGACGAGGCCTATGCGGACCGGCCCGATATCCGCATCCTGCACAAGGCCAAGGACAGCACCGGCCTCGTGCGAGAGGATTATTTCGACTGGCCGAAGGCGGCGCGCGAGATGCTCGCCAGCGGCGACAAGATCGACATGGCCGTCATCATGATCGGCTCCAATGATCGGCAAGCCATTCACGAGGGGACCGAGACGATCGAGACCCTGTCGCCGCGCTGGCGCGAGCGCTATGCGCAGCGCGTGGAGAGCATCCGAGCGGCCTTCCGCGAGAAGAAGATTCCGCTGGTCTGGGTCGGCCTGCCGGTCACCAAGAGCGAGCATTTCGCCGCCGATATGGCGAAGTTCAACGACATCTACCGGCAGGCGGCGGCGCAGGAGAGCGCGCCTTTCATCGATATTTGGGAAGCGTTCGCCGATGAGCGCAACCAATATCAGGCCTTCGGCCCGGATATAAACGGGCGCATCGTCAAGCTGCGGTCGGCGGACGGCGTCCATTTCACCGATGTCGGCGCGCGCAAGCTCGCCCATTTCGTCGAGGGCGAGATCAAGCGCCTGTTCGACGCGCGCCACCCCGCCTCCGACGGCGCGCCGGCCGAAGCCGCCTCCCCGCCGTCCGCCGAGGAAGCGCCCGCTACCGCCCCGGCAGCGGCCGTAGCGCCGCCGGTCCAGATCATCGCGCCGAGCGGCCCGGTTCCGGCGGCCGCGCCCGTTCTGCCGGATCGCCCCGCGATCGGCCCGCTCCAATCGCTGACCACCGCCATCGTCGCGACCGACGGCGAGCTGGCGCGACGTGGAAAATCATCCGCCCCTGGCGAAGAGGCCCGCGCCGCCGCGGCGCGCGCGCTCGTCGATCATATTTACGTCGAGGGCGGCGAGCAGCCTAGCCAGCCCGGCCGCGCCGATGATTTCTCCTGGCCGAAGGGCGGAACCAAGCCGGGCGGCGCCACGCCGGTCGAGTCCAAGCCGGCCGAGTCCCGTCCAGCCGAGTCCAAGCCCGCCGAGGCTCCGACGCCCACGCCCACGCCGGCGGCGGCCTCCTCCGCGGCCGAGACGCGCTGAGGCGCCCTGCGGTTTCGCTCGAAATGCGCGAAACCCGTCAATTCCGCATTCAATTCATCTCGAATGAAGCGCGACGACGACGCGCTCGCGAGGGAACGGGCGCGCCCTGCGAAGCATTTTTCTCCCGCTCGAAGGGCCCGAGGGCCTCGAAGGGAGTATCTGTCATGTCGTTGCGTCGTTGTTCTCTTTCCATCGTGCTCGCGCTGGCGTCCGGCTGCGCCGCGCCCGCCGCGCAAGCTTTCGAAAATCCGTTCGCTTTCCTGTTCAGCGGGCGCTCGGCGGCGAGCGCCCCGTCCAATTCCGACGGCCAGCTCTCCGGCGAATATTCGTCCACGCGCTCCGTCGTCGCCGACCCGACCCGTCAGCGGCCGGGAACGGTCACCGTCGACACGCAAAACCGCGTTCTCTATCTCTCCATGGCCGATGGTCAGGCGATCCGCTATGGCGTCGGCGTCGGCCGGCCGGGCTTCACCTGGCGCGGCCAAACGCATATCGGCCGCAAGGAGGCTTGGCCGGCGTGGACGCCGCCCTCGGCCATGCTCCACCGCCGTCCGGATCTGCCGCGGCATATGACCGGCGGCGCCAGCAATCCGCTCGGCGCGCGCGCCATGTATCTCTATTCGGGCGGCCGCGACACGATGTTCCGCATCCATGGCTCCAATGAGCCTTGGACGATCGGCCATGGCGTCTCGTCCGGCTGCATCCGCATGCTGAACGGCGACGTCAGCGATCTCTACAATCGCGTGAAGGTCGGCACGCAGGTCCACGTTCTCTGACGAAAAACGCCGGCGCTCGTCTCCAGACGGTCGCCGGCGTCACTTTATTCTCGTCCCGTCAGCCGCCGCAGTTCGCATTGGTCAGGCCGGAGATAATGACCTGCGTGACGACCCAGACGCTGATCAAAATCCAGGCGACACGCGTTCTCTTCTGCCCATAGAGATAGGCGCCGATGATCGGCATGGCGAGCAGCACATAGGGCAGAGCCGAATTTCCGATATTGTCGCAGAACCACAAGGCCGTGGGCATGTTCTCTCACCTCGGTAGATTTGTTTCGCCCATCAGGAAGGCGTCCACCGAGGCGGCGCATTGCCGGCCCTCGCGGATCGCCCATACGACGAGCGATTGCCCGCGCCGCATGTCTCCACACGCAAAAACATTTTCGCGTGACGAATGATAGGATTTGACGTCGGCGGCGACATTGCCGCGCGGGTCCAGCGCGACCGCGAGCTTCTCGAGCAGCCCCTCGCGCACTGGCGAGACGAAGCCCATGGCCAGCAGCACGAGATCGGCCTTCAGCGTGAACGCGCTGCCGGGAATGGCCTGCAGCTTGCCGTCGACGCGCTCGCAGCGCAGTCCGGCGACGGCGCCGTCGGCGCCCAGAAACTCCCGCGTCACCACAGCGAAATCGCGCGTCGACCCTTCGTCATGCGACGAGGAGGTGCGCAGCTTCAACGGCCAGTCCGGCCAGGTGACGAGCTTGGCCTCTTTCTCGGGCGGGCGCGGCATGATCTCGAGCTGCGTCACCGACAGCGCGCCGTGGCGCACCGAGGTGCCGATACAGTCCGAGCCCGTGTCGCCGCCGCCGATGACGACGACATGCTTGCCGGAGGCGAGGATCGGCTCATTGGTGACGAGCGGCTCGCCGGAGACGCGGCGGTTCTGCTGCGGCAGGAAATCCATGGCGAAATGCACGCCGCGCAGATCGCGCCCCGGAATGGGGAGATCGCGCGGCTGCTCGGCGCCGCCGGAGAGGATCACCGCGTCATGCTCGGCGACGAGCCGATCAGCGTCGAGATCGACGCCGACATGAACGTTGTAATGGAAGGCGACCCCTTCCGCCTCCATCTGCGCGACGCGGCGGTCGATGAGATGCTTCTCCATCTTGAAGTCCGGAATGCCATAGCGCAGCAGTCCGCCGGCCTTGGCGAATTTCTCATAGACATGCACGTCATGGCCGACGCGCGCGAGCTGCTGCGCAGCGGCGAGCCCGGCCGGGCCGGCGCCGACGACGGCGATGCGCTTGCCGGTCTTGGACTTGGGCGGCTCGGGCAGAACCCAGCCCGCCTCGAAGCCACGGTCGACGATCGCGCATTCGATCGTCTTGATGGTGACCGGCTGGTCGATGAGATTGAGCGTGCAGGACGCCTCGCAGGGCGCGGGGCAGACGCGGCCCGTGAATTCCGGGAAGTTGTTGGTGGAGTGGAGATTGGCCAGCGCGCGGCGCCAGTCGCCATGATAGATGAGATCGTTCCAATCCGGGATCTGATTATTGACCGGACAGCCATTGTGGCAGAACGGAATGCCGCAATCCATGCAGCGCGCCGCCTGATTGCGCGTCGCCTCCTCGGAGAGCGCGATGACGAATTCGTCGTAATGGCGGATACGGTCGGCGGCCGGCTTATATTTGCGGTCCTGCCGGTCGATCTCCAGAAAACCCGTGACCTTTCCCATGCCTCGCCAACCCCTCGGCCCTTCGCCTCATTCGCGCCTTCGAGGAATTTTTTACCACGAAGACACGAAGGACACGAAGCAAATCGTCCAGACTGTCGCCGTCTGGCTCGCGCTGCGACTTCGTCGGATATCAGGCGGCGGCCGCCTTCGGATTCACTTCGCGCGTGTAATCCTCGATCAGCGTGCGCGAGATCGCGCCGGGCGTGAAGCGATAGGGGCCGGCCTCGGCGACCGGCGTGACCTCCGCGCCGGTGCCGCAGATGAAGCATTCGCTGAAGCCGGGCAGATCATCCGGCACGATGCGGCGCTCGACCACCTCTATCCCGCGCCGACGGGCGAGGTCGATGACGGTGCGGCGGGTGATGCCGTCCAGGAAACAATCGGCGATCGGCGTGTGCAGCACGCCATCCTTCACGAAGAACACATTGGCGCCGGTGCATTCGGCGACCCGGCCCAGCCAGTCGAGCATCAGAGCGTCGGCGTAGCCCCGCCGCTCGGCGCGATGCTTGGAGATGGTGCAGATCATATAGAGTCCGGCCGCCTTGGCGAGCGCCGGCGCGGTCTGCGGATCGGGACGGCGATAGTCGGCGATGTCGAGGCGAATGCCCTTCATCTTGGTGGCGACGTCGAACATGCTGGGCCAGTCCCAGACGGCGATCGCCACATTGATCGTCGAATTCTGGGCGGCGACCGCCATCATCTCGCTGCCGCGCCAGGCCACCGGCCGCACATAGCAGCTGTCGAAGCCATTGGCCTTCACCACCGCGGCCTTGGCCGCGTCGAGCTCGGCGACGCTATAGGGAATCTCGAAGTCGAGGATCTGCGCGGAGCGCCGGAAGCGCTCGGAATGCTCCGTCGCCTTGAAGATGACGCCGCCATAGGCGCGCTCGCCCTCGAACACGCTGGAGCCGTAATGCAGCCCATGCGAGAGGACATGGAGCTTGGCGTCCCGCCACGGTATGAGCGCGCCGTTGTACCAGATGTAGCCGTCGCGCTGGTCGAAGGGCAAAACCGACATCCGACACTCCGATGAGATCAAGGCGAAAGGGGCCGTCCCGGCGGCCGGTCTCGAGCCGGCCTTCCGCAAATCACTAGCCATCGGTCAGAAATATGTCAATATAGCTGACGTATAAGTTCAGGATCATCGAGTGAGGTTTTTCCTCGAAACGAGGGCGAGAGGGATCGCCCTTCTCCCGATCGCGCTGCGTGCAAGCACCGCGGGCATGGTTCACGGCTCTTTCGCTTCCACCGAGATATAGCGGTTCCCGACGTGAAGACATCCATCGAACGCAAGCTGCTGCGGCCGGCCTCGACGCAGGCGCTCGTCGGACGCGAGCCGCCCGATCGCGAGAGCGAGCCGATGTTCGATCTCATCGAGCTGTTCTTCTTCGCCTATCGCGATTTCGTCGGCGACGCCGACCTTCTGCTCGAGAATTATGACTTCGGCCGCGCCCATCATCGCGTCCTGCATTTCGTCTATCGCCGTCCCGGCCTCGCCATCGCGGCCCTGCTCGATATTTTGAAGATCACCAAGCAGAGCCTCAACCGCGTGCTCAAGCAATTGCTCGACGCCGGCTTCGTCGAGGCGCGCGTCGGCGCGAGCGATCGCCGTCAGCGGCTTCTGTTCCCGACGCCGAAGGGCGCGCGTCTGGCCCAGGAGCTGGCGACGCTGCAATCCGAGCGCTTCCGCCGCGTCTTCGGCGAGCTGCCGCCGGAAGCGCGCGAGGCGACGGCCGATTTTCTTCTCGCCATGGTCAATGTCTCGGATCGCGAGAAAGTGCGCGCGCATCTGCCGCCGCGCCGCCGCCGCCGCCAGCTCGCCGAAGACGACGCCGCATGAGCGCCGACGCGCCACAGCCGGCGGCCGGGCCCGGCCCGCATATTCTCGTCGTCGACGACGACAGGCGTATACGCACGCTGCTGTCGCGCTATCTCGCCGCCGAGGGCTATCTGGTCAGCGCCGCCGCCGACGCCGCCCAGGCCCGCGCCCGCCTCGCCGACATGACCTTCGACCTCATCGTCCTCGATGTGATGATGCCGGGCGAGAGCGGTCCCGAATTCGCGCGCAAATTGCGCAGCGAGGCGGAGCCGCTGCGCTCCTCGCCGATCCTCATGCTGACGGCGCTCGGCGAGACCCGCGACCGCGTGGCCGGGCTCGAGGCGGGCGTCGACGATTATCTCGCCAAGCCCTTCGAGCCGCGCGAGCTGTCGCTGCGCATCGCCAGCATATTGCGCCGCGCCGGCCGCTCCGCGCGGCCCGCTCCGGCGGCCTCGAGCGTGCGTTTCGGCGCCTTCGGCTTTGATCTCGAAAAGGGCCGATTGCGCGAGCATGATCGAATCATCCATCTGACGACTCGCGAAGAGGAGATTCTACGCGTGCTGGCGATGAATGCGGGCGAGATCGTGTCACGGCAAAGGTTGGCGCAGCGCCTCGTCGATGGCAAAGTCGAAACCGCCGGCGAGCGTAGCGTCGACGTCGAGGTGGCGCGGCTGCGCCGCAAGATCGAGGGCGACGCGGGCGGCCCGCGCCATTTGCAGACGATCCGCGGCCGCGGATACAGACTGTGGGTGGACGCCGTCGTCGGCCCGGACGAGAGATACGGAAAAGCGCAATGACCCTTGCCCTCCCCGCCGCGCTCGACGCCCCGCGCCAGCTCTGGCGGCGCTTCGCCGGCTGGCTGCATGCGCGCATGCCCAAGGGGCTCTACGCGCGCTCGCTGCTGATCGTCATCCTGCCGATCGTGCTGCTGCAATCGGCGGTGGCCTATTTCTTCATGGAGCGCCATTGGCAGGCGGTGACATCGCGCCTCTCCGCCGCGGTGGCGCGCGACGTCGCGGCGCTGATCGATTTCTACGACGCCTTTCCGAAAGGCGAGCATCGCGAGATCCTCCAGCGCATCGCGGGCGAGGATTTGAGCATCGATGTCCATTTCCTGCCCAAGGAGCCGCTGCCGCCGCCGGCCGCCAAGCCCTTCTTCTCGCTGCTCGACCACACTCTGTCGCGGGAGTTGTCGCTGCGCCTGCAACGGCCCTTCTGGATCGACACGGTCGGGCGCTCCAACATCGTCGAGATCAGAGTCGCGCTCGACGATTCGGTGATGCGCCTGCTGGCCCATCGCACCCAGGCCTATGCGTCGAACTCGGAAATCTTCTTCATCTGGACGGTGATCGCCTCGCTCGTCATCATCGCCATAGCGACCTCCTTCCTGCGCAATCAGATTCGCCCGATCCTGCGCCTCGCCCGCGCGGCGGAGGAGTTCGGCAAGGGCCGCGAGGTGGCCTTCAGCCCGCGCGGCGCGCGCGAGGTGCGGCAGGCCGGCGCGGCCTTTCTGGAGATGAAGCGCCGCGTCGAGCGCGCCATGGAGCAGCGCACGACCATGCTCAACGGCGTATCGCATGATCTGCGCACCATCATCACGCGCTTCAAGCTGTCGCTCGCTCTGATCGGCGAGACGACGGAGACGACCGAGCTGAAGAAGGACGTCGACGAGATGGAGCGCATGGTCGAGGCCTATCTCGCTTTCGCGCGCGGCGACGGCGGCGAGGCGACCGCCGACACCGACGTCGCCGCCCTTCTCGACGAGCTGAAGAGCGATTCCGAGCGTCATGGGCTCGGCGCGAAGGCGAGCTTCGCGGGCCGCAGGCCGGTGGCCGTGCGGCCGGCCGCTTTCCGCCGCGGCCTCGCCAATCTCGTCGGCAACGCGCAACGCTATGCGAAAAACATCGCGCTCTCCGGCCTCAATGACGGCAAGACGCTCACCATCCACATAGACGATGACGGGCCCGGCATTCCGCCCGAGCGTCGGGAGGACGCCTTCCGGCCGTTCTACCGGCTCGACGAATCGCGGAATCAGGACGAGAGCCATTCCGGACTCGGCCTCGCCATCGCCCGCGACATCATGCGCTCGCATGGCGGCGAGGTGACGCTCGAGGGCTCGCCGCTCGGCGGCTTGCGCGCGACCGTCACTTTGCCGGTGTGACGCTCAAACCTGGGCAGGACAGGGAATTTCCTTCGTCACGCCGTCGAGAAAGGCCTTCATGGGGCAATTAGCGCGCATGGGGCCAGGCTTGTTGTTGCCTTGCCAGGTCACGAAGCTGACGATCCCGCGCGCATTGACGGCGACGACCTTGTATCGGTCGGACCCGCTCGTCGCGTAGCACTTGCCTTCCTTTATGTCCTCGGCGGTCAGGGCCATATCCAAATCTCCTCTCGTGATGAGCTTGCCCTCGTCCCGCAAGAGCTGTGCCGAACGTCGCCGTGACGAGCGTCAGTGCGTTTCATGATCGTGATCGTCGTGATCGTGATCGTCATGGTCATGATCGTGATGATCCTCCGCCGCCGCGCCCTTCTTGTGCACGACATGCTCGGTGAGGAAATCGCCGGCGGCGATCACCCCGTCATCGTCCATCGCATGGGCGAGGCCTTTGCGCGTCATCGCCCAGACGCGCGCGCCCTGCGCCGTGAGCCCCGCCTTGGTCTCGCGCGCCGCCGCGAGCGGCGCGGCCTCGTCGGCGTCGCCGTGGATCAGCAGGACCGGCGGCGCGCCATCCGCGCCGACAGGCGGCGACGCGCCATAGGAGCCGCCCGAAAAAGCGACGATCGCCGCCGCCGGACCCGGCCTCGCGAGACCGGCGAGCAGCGCCAACGTCGCGCCTTGCGAGAAGCCGACCAGCGCCAGATGCGAGGCCGGCAGCCGGCGCTTGGCCAAGGCCGCATCGAGGAATAGAGCGAGCGTCGCCAGCCCTTTGGCGAGCCCGTCGGGGTCGTCGGCGTCGAACCAGCGCCGAACGCCATCGGCTCCGGCGGGCGCCTCGGCCGCGAGGAATTCGGCCTTGGGCATCGTCGGCGCCCAATTGAGCGCATGATCGACCATCGACTGGCCGTCCGCGCCCTCCCCATGCAGCATCACGACGAGAAAAGCGGGCTTTCCGCAGGAGAGAGCGGCCAGCGCCGGCCCTTCCACAATATCGGTCATGGGTTCCTCCGTCGGGAGCCGGCGCCTCGCCGGCCGTGGGACGGGTTCAATAAGCGTGCCGAGGGCGTGGCGCCCAAACTGCTTCGCGTAGGTCGCGCCGGGGACGGACCGGCGCACCGTGAGAGCCTAGGCAACCAAGCAAAAGGAGGACCGCGTGGCGGACTACAAAGTGACGGTAGAGGAGCAGCCCGACGGAAAATGGGCCTGTTTCCTGCATGTGCCCGGTGAGGAGCCGTACAACCTCGGCAAGACGTTCAAGAGCGAGGATCGCGCGGACACCTGGCTAACCGTCGGCGAGGCGACGACCGCGATCGACATGGCGGTGGCCAAGCTCACGAAGAAGTGAGCGAGAGGTAAGGGCCGTGATGCGCGCCTGTCGGATCTCCGACAGGCGTTCCCGGCCCTTCGTCCCTTTTATTCCGCGACGGAGCCCCCGCGCGCAGCAAGGAGCGATAATCATGGCGGTTGATTTGAAGGTCGAATGGACCGACGCCGATATAGCGAAGCTCATCGGTTCGGTCGTCGACGACCGCGACTGGCGACTCGAGGTCAATGCGGACGGCGTCGCGTCGCTCGTCGACAAGACGGCCCATCCGACCGACGACGCCTATGACAACCAGCTCCACTGCTTCCTCGAGACTTGGATGCAGGGAACGGACTTCGTTGGCCCTTCGGCCGCGGGCGACAAGGAGCTCGTGGGCAAGGTCGCCAAGGCGCTGCGCGAAAACTATCCGACGCTCAAGGGCCTGAAATTCGTCTACGTGTCGCTGTGATCGCTTCGTGGCCTTCGTGATGCGAAGGCCACGACGCTATAATATTTCTGTTCCGTTAACAATCATGTCCAAACCGTCACCAAACCGTTAAGGGGCGACCATAGACCTCCGGCCAAGCTTATGAGCCGGAGTGTGAAATGCCCTTTCGTCATTGGTTGCTCGCGTCCATCTCGGCGCTGGCCCTTCACGGCGCCGCGATGGCGCAGACCTATCGAACGCCGAATGTCGCCGCCAATGACGGCGCCGCCTCCATCAGCCTCGGCGGACTGACCTTCACCAACCAGGGCCTCGTCGGAACCGGCCGGCTGCCCGCGACGACGATCGACTTCCTCGGCGACACGCTCGGCTCCTTCTCGAGCCTCGCCATCGATCCCTATTCCTGGCGGCGCAGCGGCTCGACTTTCGTCGCGACCATGTTCGCCCTTCCCGATCGCGGCCTCAACGATCCCGCCAATGGCGTCTTCTACGACTATGCGGGACGGCTTCTGAAGTTCAACATCGCCTTCTCGCCCTATTCGGGCGCCAATCTCCCCGCCTCCACCAGCTCGCAAAATCAGGTGCAGATCGCGCCGAACGGCGGCCTGGCGCTGCGCGACAATCAGGGCAAGACCTTCACCGGCGCCGATCCCGGCTCCGCGACGACCACTCTGTTCGGCCGCCTCGCGCCGAGCCCGGCGACGGGCGCGACCGGCGCCGGCAAGATCTCGCTCGACGCCGAGGGCCTCGCCTTCAAGACCGACCGCTCCTTCTACATCAGCGACGAATATGGCCCGTCGATCTTCTATTTCGACGCCAACGGCAATCTGGTCGGCTCGGTCGGCATTCCCTCCTCATTGCTGCCGCGCAGCAGTAGCGCGATCAATTTCAACTCGGTGACAGCGCCGGCCACGGGACGCCGCAACAATCAGGGGCTCGAGGCCGTCTCGGTGAGCCCGGACGGCAATCGGCTCTTCGCGATCCTGCAGAGCGCGCCGATGCAGGATCTGATCGACGCCCAGCAGCAGACGCGCAACAACACGCGCATCCTCGTCTACGACATCGCGCTCAATCCGACGCCGGCCGCGCCGATCGAGACCTATGTGCTGCAGCTGCCGACCTACAGGCTGAACGGCGATGGCGGCGCCGCCAACCGCACCGCGGCGCAGAGCGAGATGGTGGCGCTCAACGACAAGCAGTTCCTGGTGCTGGCGCGCGACGGAACCGGCCAGGGCCCGGCGGGCGGCAATCCGATCATGGTCAAATCCATCTATCTCGTCGACATCGGCCAGGCGACCAATATCGCCGGCACGGCCGCCGATACGACAGCCGGCGGCCAGGTCGCGCCCAATGGCGTGCTGAATCCGGCGATCACGCCGGCGCAGTCGGTCGAGCTCGTGAACATGCTCAATTCGACTCAGCTCGCCCGCTTCGGCCTCAATCTCAACAATGGCGCGCCCGGCCAGTCGGCGCAGTCGCAGCTCACTCTGTCGGAAAAATGGGAGGGCATGGCGCTCGTCCCGACGCTGGTGGAGGGCCGACCGAACGACTTCTATCTCTTCGTCTCCAACGACAATGATTTCACCACGACCAATGGCGTGATGCAGGGCCAGAGCTATAATTCGGGCCAGAACAACGACAATATGGTCCTCGTCTATCAACTCACCCTGCCGACCGCGGTCGATCCGCTGTTCCTGAAATCCATGCGCGATACCGCGCCGCAGGTGCTCGGCCGCATCGACGCCGGCGCGCTCGGCCTCGCCTCCAGCGCCGCGGCGTCGGTCGTCGCGCAGCTGCATTCGATTCGTCGCGCGCAGAGCGGCGTCTTCGCGGCGCAGGGCCTCTCCACCTGGCTCGGCGGCAACGTCGATTTCGGCCCGACCGCGACGCAGCCCGGACTCGACGGCGACCGCACGCTCTATGGCGGCTCCTTCGGCGTCGATTACGGCTGGAAGGAGATTCGCGCGGGCGTCGCGGCGACGGTGCGCGCCGGCCAATATGGCGGCGGCGCGCTCGGCTATTTCGACATTTCGCCGACCGTCTCGCCGAGCCTCTACGCCGGCTATTTCGGCGATCTCTTCTATCTCCACGGAACGGCGACCTTCTCGCCGGACGTCGGCTTCTCCGACATTCGCCGCCTCGGCGCCTATGGGCTCACCGGCGTCGGCCGCACCAGCGTCGACTCCTATGCTGTCGGCGGCGAGACCGGCCTGCGGCTGAAGCTCGATGCGTTCCAATTCACGCCCTTCTTCGGCGTGACGCAGACGACCGCGACGATCCGCGGCTATACGGAAAGCGGCGCGGCCGGCGGCAATGTCGTCTATCCGGAGCACGCCGCTCACGCGACGACGCTGCGCTTTGGCGGCGAGGTCTCGGCCTCTGTCCTCGGCGTCAGCCCTTGGCTGCGGGTCGCCTATAATCAGACGCTCGACCGTGATCCGAAGCGCGTGAACGTCAGCCTCGCCGGCGTGCTGAGCGCCATGGCGACGCAGCCGATCCTCATTCCGACCTATGACCGCAATTCGGTCACGGTCGGCGTCGGCGCGCAGGGCGACCTGACGCCGAGCATCGGCTGGCGCATCGGCTATGACGCCGATGTCGCGACCCGCGACGGCGCTGTCGCCCATTCGGTGACGACGGCCTTGCGCATCGGCTTTTGACCAGAGAGAAGGCGACGCCGCCGTCAGGCGGTGGCGTCGTCCTGATGACGGCGATGATCCCCGGCGTGATGATGCTCCTCGGCGTGATGATGACGCCGACGGGCCTCCTCGTAATCCTCCTCGAGATCCTCGTCGCGGTCGCGCGCATGATGGCGGCCGTGGCGACGATGGCCGGTCACGCCGCGGAAAACCGCCCGCGCCAGACCGCGCAGCGGCGAGGTCAAGCGGTTCAAATCCTCTATGCGCTCGATCACCGCCTCGCTGCGCGAGAGCTCGCGGTCGAGCGCCGCCTTGGTGCGGCAGAGCTCGGCGTCGCGATCGTCGAACCATACGCCGAGCACGCGCCACCAGGCGATGGCGAGACCCTGAAGCTTCAAGGCGCCGAGCGCGCCTTCGCTGTCGATGTCGGCGGCCTCCAGCATGAAACGCATGGAATTGACCGTCTCGCGATTGAGCGCGGCGGCCGCCAGCGGATCGGTCGAGGCCCATTGCGACACCGATTCCAGCGCATTGCGATAGGGCTCCAGCGCCTCGAGACGGCGCAGCAGCACCTCGTAGAGCCGCTCCTTGGCGGGCTCGGAGGCGTAGCGGCCGGAGAAATCCTCCAGCACCTGCCGATCGATCTTGCGCGAGAAGGCCGCGAGCACCGCGCCCTTCGACGGAAAATTGTCGCGGAAATCCGCGAGTGAGACATCGGCGTCATGGGCGATGTCGGAAATGGCTATGTCCTCGAAGGCGCGGCGCGCCGCCAGCCGCATCAAGGATTCGACGATCCGGTCGCGGATCGAGCCGCTCCCATTGCCCGTCTCACTGGTTTTGCCGCTCGTCGCCATCGCCGCCTCCTCAGATCGCTCGAAGCCAGCCGCTTCCACGCTAATTTAGGGCGTTTTGGCCGGATCGGAAGGCGTTTCGGCGCTTCATCCAGACAATTCCCCGGCCCGGCGCCGGGCCGCCGCCACGGCGCGCTCCAACAGCGGCTCCAGCCCGTCCTTCGCCATCAGAACCTCGAGCGCCGCAGCGGTGGTGCCGCCGGGCGAGGTCACATTCCGACGGAGCGTCGCGGGCGTCGCATCGGCGCTCTGGCGCAGCAATTCGCCGGCGCCGGCGACGGTCGCGCGGGCGAGCCGCGCCGCGGTCTCCTCGGGCAGGCCGGCCTCGACTCCTGCCTTGGTCAGGCATTCGACGAAATAGAAAACATAGGCCGGCCCCGAGCCGGACACCGCCGTCACCGAGTCGACGAGCGCCTCGCTCTCGACCCAGACCACCTCGCCCACCGCCGCGAGAAGCGCCTCGGCGACCGCGCGCCCCTCGGGATCGACGGCGGGCGCGGCGTAGGCGCCGGTGATTCCGCGACCGATGGCGGCCGGCGTATTGGGCATGGCGCGCACGAAAAACCGCGCCTGCGGCAGCCGCGCCGAGAGATCGGCGATGCGCTTGCCCGCGAGAATGGAGACGACGAGCGTGTCGGCGCCGGCCTCGCCCGCGATCGCCGGCGCGACCTGGTCCAGCGCCTGCGGCTTGACCGCGAGAATGAGCGCTCGAGCGGCGGCGCGATCTTCCGGATTGAGGCGAAAGCCGCGCTCTTGCGCGAGCGCGACGAGCGCCGGCGAGGGTTGCGGCTCGACGATCGTCACGCCCTCGCCCGAAAGCCCCTGCGCCACCCAGCCCTCGAGCAGGGCGAAGCCCATTTTCCCGGCCCCGACCAGAGTGATCGAGCCGGGCAGTCCGGCCGCGGCGGCCATTTGGATCACGCTTCTCCCTTGGTCTCGAAGGTCGCGGTCTCGAGCGCCTCCTTGGCGCCCTTGCCGGCCCAGAGGACGAATTGGAAAGCCTGATAATAGCGCTCGCAGGTCTCGAGCGCATGGTCCAGCAGAGCCGCGCATTGCGGGCCGGAGGGCTGAGCGCCGCCGGTCAGCAGCAGACCCTGGCGATGCATGACGACGCCCTCGGTCGGCCACAGATCGAAATGCCCGACCCAGAGCTGCTCGTTGATCGTGCGGATCAGCGCCTGCGCCTCGGTGCGGCGACGCTCCGGCACGCGCAGATCGAAGGCGCAGCTCACATGGAGAGTCTCGAGCTCCGCCAGCCAGGTGAAGGCGACATGGTAGTCGGTCCAGCCGCCGGCGACGGAAATGGAGATCTCGTCTTCGGCGTCACGATCGAAGCTCCAATCGTTGGTGGCCGCCAATTGCTCCACGATGTCGACGGGATGCAGGAGACGGTCGAAGTCTTTGTCAGATGCGATCAGCATGAGCGAAACCTAATGTGAGGGTCGGCCAGACAAGGGCGACGGACGCTTCTCTGTTCAGAGACGCATACGCTGACTGCGAGCCTTGCGTTCCCCTCTTACGGAAACCGCCCGACGAAACGAATCGTCATGCTCGTTCACTATGACTCGAAACAATTGAAATGCCGCCGACTCGACTCTTCGTGGACACGAACCTCATGTGCGTTCGAGGACTTGTCGGCACAGTGGTGGATTCGTTTCTGCCGGTCTACAGGCCGCGAGACGACGTCCACAAGCTGAAGCATTCGCGCGACGAAAAACCATGGGACAAGTCTCCGCCGCGCGGCTTGCGCGAAGCTGCGCGGCGGCGAAACGCGTTTCTGCTCCGTCCTTAAGGGGTCATGACGACCGGCGTGCCGACGCCGACGCGCTCATAGAGGTCGACGACATCCTCGTTGAGCATGCGGATGCAGCCATAGGAGGCCGCCGTGCCGACCGAAGCACGCATTTTGCTGGTGGTGCCGTGAATCGCCACCTGATTGCGATCGAGCGTGAGCGCGCGAACGCCCATCGGATTATGCGGCGAGCCGCCATGGATGAAATTGGGCAGCTCGGGGTGGTCGTGCTTGACGATCGCCGGAGGAACCCAGTCCGGATTCACATATTTTCCGTCGATATGGGCGTAGCCGGACCATTCCTTGCCGGATTTGGGCACGGCGACCGGATAGCGGATGGCCGTGCCGTCGCCGTTGACGAGGAACAGGCTGCGCTGGCGGGCGCTGATCACGACCGTGCCCGCCTGCACCGGGGCGCTGTAGGAGACGACATTATGCGCCGCATTCGCCGCCCCCGGCAGAACGGCGAGGCTGCAGGCGAGCGCCGCCGCGGCCGTGACACTCGAAATACGCTGACGAAACGAAATACTCATGGCTCACACCTTCTCCGAATGGCCGGTGTCGCATTCGAACATGTCGCGCATTCTAGCTTCGGCCATATTTCGCGCCAGCCATCCCATGGTTGCGGTTACGGTTTAACACTAAGATTTGCTTACCTGTCTCGCTAAAGCGCGACAGAAGCTGGGGAAACCGTCGCCTTAATTCCGCCGCTCGCGGCGCCGGTTGCGCGCCGCGAGCGTTCGGGGCATGACGAGGCATGGAGAAAAGCTCATCCGCGCCGGCGATTTTCGACCGCGCCCTGCTGCGCCGCCGGATGGCGCGGGCGGCGGCGCGCGGCGCGCCGGATTTTCTGATCGCGCGCGCCGCCGACGATCTCGCCGACCGGCTGGCGGGCATTAGACGCCCCTTCCCGCGCGCGCTCGATCTCTGCACGCCCTCGGGCCATTTCGCCGAGACCGTCGTCGCGAGCGGGCGTCCGCCGCCGCTGCGGGCCGGGCGTTTCTTCGCGCCGGGCGTCGATCTCGTGGCGGAGGAGGAGGCGCTGCCCTTCGCGGCGGAGGCCTTCGATCTCATCGTCTCCGGCTTTGCGCTGCAATGGGTCGACGATCTGCCCGGCGCGCTCGCCCAGGCGCGGCGCATGCTGGCCCCGGACGGGCTGTTTCTCGCTTGTTTTCCGGGCGGGGCGAGCCTCATAGAGCTGCGCGCCGCATTCGCCCAGGCCGAGGATGAAATTTGCGGCGGCGCGAGCCCGCGCGTGTCGCCTTTCGTCGACCTGCGCGATCTCGGCGGGCTGTTGCAGCGGGCCGGCTTCGCTCTGCCGGTCACCGACGTCGATTCCTTCACGCTGCGCTATGATTCATTGTTCGCGCTCTGCGCCGAGCTGCGGGCCATGGGCGCCGCCAATGTGCTGACGCAGCGCTCCCGCAAGCCGCTGCGGCGCGCCGTTCTGCTGCGCGCGGCGGAGATTTATCGCGAGCGCTTCGCCGACGCCGACGGGCGCGTGCGCGCGACGATGGAGCTGGTCTGGCTCTCCGGCTGGGCGCCCCATGAGAGCCAGCAGAAGCCGCTCGAGCCCGGTTCGGCGCAAATGCGGCTGGCGGATGCGCTGAAGCCGCGCGAGGGGACGTCTTAGAGCGCCGCCGCGCCAAAAACGCTAGCGCACCAGAACCTCGATCGTCCGGAGCTGCACGGCCCGCTTCTCCCAAGGGCGATCCACGACGAAGACGAGGCGGGCTCTGCCTGCGGCGACCCCCTCTATACGAAAGGAGCGCCGGCCCGGCGCGCCGACCAGCGGATGGTCGGACCGACCGCCCGAAGGCGCGAAACCGCCCTCGCCGACCCGCGCGATCGCCGGATTTTTGCTCGCCTCGCGATCGAAGCGCCAGACATAGCCGGTCGAGGGATTCTCGACGAATTGAATCGTCCGCGTCTCGCCCTTGGCCAGGGCGAGCGGCCCCTCGCCGGCCCGAGAAACGGATAATTCGAGCAAAATCATCGCGATCGCGACAAGAATCGGCGTCTTCATCCTTAAGCCTCGACCGCAATTGCCGCGCATCCGATGCGTGCGGCGATTATCGCCGCGGCCGCCGCGGCGCCATCCTCGCCGCCGATGCGCGCGGCCGCCTCGCCGGCGCGGCCGGCATGGCGCTCATCGGCGAGAAGCGCGCCGAGCTCGCGCTCGAGACTCTCGGCGGAACAGCGCTCATAGGGCAGCAGCCGGCCGACGCCGAGGCGCTCGACCCGCGCGGCGTTGTCGTCCTGATCGCCGAAGACCGGGACCACGAGCTGCGGCCGGCCGGCGCGCAGCGCCTGACCGCAGGTTCCCGAGCCGCCGTGATGCACGATCGCCGCGGCGCGCGGGAAAATCAGCGAATGGCGGACATGGCCGGCGACGAAGAGCTGCGGCGGCAGGCCCGCGGCCAGCGCCTCGCGCTCCTCGTCGGCGACCAGCAGCACGGCGCGCCGCGAGAGGCGCTGCGCCGCTTCGCCGGCGGCGCGATAGAATTCCGCGCGGCCGCGCACGACGAAGCTGCCGAGCGTCACGATGATCGGCGGCTCGCCGGCCGCGAGAAAGGCGGCGAGCGCATCCGGCAGGCCCTCGGCCGCGTCGGTGAAGCGGTCGTGGAACGTATGGCCGGCGATGAAGAGATCGGCCGGATGATCCGGCTGCGGCGGCGCCAGAAGCGGGCTCAAGAGGCCGAGCGTCGCCTGGGCAGTGGGTCCGCCGGTCAGAAGATCGCGCCCGCGGCGGAGCGGCAGGCCGAGCTCGCGCCGCAGCCGCGCGATCGGCCGCCCCTGCCAGGCCAGGAAATGCGTCAGCGCGAAAGCCATCGCTTTATTATAGGCGAGCGCGACGGCGGAGCGCGGCTCGGCCACGAAGCGCGAGCGCGCGCCGAGCGGCGGATCATAGGCCGACAGCAGGAAGAGCGGCGAGACGACGCCGTCGAACAACGGCAGAGAGAGCCGCTCCGCCGCGAGCTTGGCGGAAAAGCACAGGCTGTGCGCGACCACCGCCGCCGCGCCCTCGCTCGCCGCCGCGACATCCTCGAAGCTCTGGCGCAGATAAGGGAAGATCAGCTCGCGGAACATGAAGCCGTCCTCGCGCGCGACGCGATCGGCGAGGCCGCCCATGTCCAAGCCGAGCCGCTCGGCGAGCGCGTCGATGTCCGGCCGCACGGCGGCGAAGCCGAGGCCCTCGCTCTCGATCCAGTCGCGATAGAAGGCGCTGGTGGCGAGGACCGGGAGAAAGCCGATGCGCTTCAGCGCGTGAGCGAGCGCCACATAAGGATTGAGATCGCCGAGCGAGCCGAAGGTCGCGATGACGATTTTCCGCCCGTCTCCCATATCCGTCTTCATCCCCCTCTCCACCCCATGGAGTCGAGCGGCGCGCATGTTATACTGATTTCCTCGCTGACAAAGAGGACTTGATGACCGCCGCTTCCGCTTCCGCCCCGAGGCCGTCGCTCGCCGGCGCCACCCGCGCCGAGCTCGCCGACGCGCTGCGCGCCATAGACACGCCGGAACGCGACATCAAAATGCGGGTCTCCCAGCTCTGGCATTGGATCTATTTCCGCGGCGCTCGCGACTTTTCCGAGATGCTCAACATCTCCAAAATCCTGCGCGGAACGCTCGCCGAGCATTTCACGCTCGCGCTGCCGGAGATCGCGGCCGAGCAGGTCTCCACCGACGGCACGCGCAAATGGCTGCTGCGGCTCGATCCGGTCGACGCGCAGGACAAGGGCGCGGAGGTCGAATGCGTCTATATTCCCGAGAGCGACCGCGGCACTCTGTGCGTCTCGAGCCAGGTGGGCTGCACGCTCAATTGCAGCTTCTGCCATACGGGCACGCAAAAGCTCGTGCGCAATCTGACGACGCGCGAGATCGTCGCGCAGCTTCTCGTCGCGCGCATGCGGCTCGGCGATTTTCCCGGCCTCGAGCCGCCGACCGACGGGCTGGTGCCCTCCGGGCCCGATGTGCGCGCAGTGTCGAATATCGTCTTCATGGGCATGGGCGAGCCGCTCTATAATCTCGAGCCGGTGGAGAACGCCATCGAGATCATCTCCGACGGCGACGGGCTGTCGCTGTCCAAGCGGCGCATCACTGTCTCGACCTCCGGCGTCGTGCCGCAGATCGAGAAGCTCGGCGCCGAATGCGGGCCCATGCTCGCGATCTCGCTGCACGCCGTGCGCGACGCGCTGCGCGACGAGCTGGTGCCGATCAACAAGAAATATCCGATTCGCGCGCTGCTCGACGCCTGCCGCGATTATCCCGGCGCCTCCAATGCGCGGCGCATCACTTTCGAATATGTGATGCTGAAGGGCGTCAACGACAGCCCGGCGGAAGCGCGCGAGCTGGTGCGGCTGCTCAAAGGCATACCGGCCAAGATCAATCTGATCCCCTTCAACCCATGGCCGGGCGCGCCCTATGAATGCTCCGATTGGGAGACGATCGAGCGTTTCTCCGACATCGTGTTCAACGCCGGCTATGCGAGCCCAGTACGCACGCCGCGCGGCCGCGACATTCTCGCGGCCTGTGGGCAGCTGAAGAGCGAGACCGAGAAGCTGCGCGCGCGGGCGCGGCTCGCGGTGGAATGACGCGAGCCTGAAGGCTCGCTTCGTTTCGCGCCGATGAACCGCCCGTCAGCCGAGCAGCCGGCGCAGCGTCGCCTCGCGCGCGGTCTTGTCCGCGGGGGCGCCCTTGTCGGCGAGCTTGTCCAACGCGGCGAGGATCTTCGTCAGCCTGTCCTGCATCAGATTGACGTCGGTCGCCAGCTCGTTGAAGCGATTCTCCAATATGATGAGATGACGGGCGAGCGCCCGCGTGTTCGGCGCGCCGTCGGGACCGGTCTGAACGCCCTGCGTCTGCATGTCGTATTGCTGGAAGCTTTTCATCGAACTCTCCGAATTGTCGTCGCGCCCCGAGAGGAATCATCACGTCTCTATCGGGCAGAGGATGGCGCGAGCCGACACTTCGACAAGAGCGTCCGACGAATTTCGGCGCGCGGTCCGCGCCGATCACGCGCCGGCGCGTGGTCCGCGCCAGGCGCGCAAGGCGAGACCGGCGAGACCGGCCGAAATCAGAATGTTCCAATTGCTGAGCGTGAGCGCGAATATGCGCAGCGCCGGCCGATCGCAGCTCACCACCTTCATTTTGTCGAGCGAGGAGCGGAAATCGCCGAAGGAGCCCGCCTTTCGCATCGCGCCCGAGCATTCGGAGGGGCCGGGAAAGAGCTTCAGCTCGACACCGGAATGATAGAAAGCGAGCGCCGTCCCGGCCGCGAAGAGGAGGCCGAGCAGCGCCAGCGCGATGCGCGCGGCGCCTTCCCCTCCCCGTTGCAGAGCGATGGCCGCGAAGGCGGCGAGCGGAATGCCGGCGTAATAGGGAATGCGCTGCTTCAGGCATAATTCGCAGGGCGCGAAGCCCATCGCCTCGATGATCCAGGCGCCGCCTATGGTGGCGACGGCGACGCCGAGAATGACCAGCGCCGTGCGGAGCCGCGTGGAGACGAGCGCCGCGATCACAGGAATTTCGCCGCCACGACGAAGCCGACGACGACGATCGCCGCCATCACGCCGATGAACAGGCCGAAATGCGCCTCGAGCTTGTCGCGGAGAAAATCGCCGAAATGATTGATCGCCGCCGCGAGGATGAAGAAGCGCGCCCCACGGGTGATGAGCGAGAGCGCCAGAAACAGGCCGAAATTATAATCCATCAGCCCGGAGACGATGGTGACGAGCTTGAAGGGAATGGGGGTGAGCCCCTTCACCAGAATGAAGAGCGCGCCCCAATGGGCGTAGAAGGCCCGCAGCGCCTCCATTTTGGCGGCGTAGCCATAGAGATCGATGAGCCACAGCCCGACGGTGTCGTAGAAGAGCGCGCCTATGGCGTAGCCGAGCGCTCCGCCGGCGACCGAGGCGACGGTGCAGATCCCGGCGTAGAGCCAGGAGCGCTTGGGCTCGGCCAGCGACATGGGCAGGAGAATCACATCCGGCGGAATGGGGAAGAAAGAGCTTTCGGCGAAGGCGATGGCGCCGAGCGCGAATGGCGCGTGCCGGCTGGCGGCGAGCGACATGGTCCAGTCGTAGAGCTTTTTGATCATTTTCCAACCGGTTCCGAGGATGCAGCGCCCTCGCTTATCATCTCGGCGGGCCAGAGGCGAGGCTGGCGGCGGAGGAAGGCTGTGAAACGGCCGGAGTTCACCTTGACGGGGGCTTCGCCCCGGCTAATATCCGCGCCGCGCGCCGGCCCCGTCCGGCCCGCGCCCCTGTGGTGGAATTGGTAGACGCGCTCGACTCAAAATCGAGTTCCGCAAGGAGTGCTGGTTCGACTCCGGCCAGGGGCACCAATTAAAAAATATTGCTGCTATTTCAAATAGATAGGCAGAATGCCCGGCGTCAATAATGTGGCGGAGGGGGTTCCTGCGAATCGCGCTGGTCTCCCAGCTTCTGGAACTCTTCGCGCAAACGGGCGATCTGCCGATCCAGCGTGTCGATCCTTCGCCACTGCAATGCGATGACGTCGTTCAGCTCGGCGACCATCCTGTCCTGATGCGCAACCGCCGTCTCCAGGGCGACGAGACGAGACGCCTCATCCGAAAACTCATCGCTCATCAGGAACTCCATTGCGCCACCCTCGGGAGGCTCCGCCGATCCACGCATCCAATCGTCGATAGCGCACGGAGAAACAAGGCCTCCTCATAGCCATCGGCCCGGATAGAGCTTTCGTCGCCCCCTCAATCCGCCGCCAGCGCCTTCAGCGTCTGCAACGCCACGGAGGTCGCGGAGGAGCGGCTGTCGACGCCGAGCTTCACGAAAATGCGCTCCAGATGCTTATGCACCGTGCGCGGCGAGATGCAGAGAATCTCGGCGATGTCGTGATTCGACTTGCCGCGCGCGAGCCAGCTCAGCACCTCCGCCTCGCGCAGCGTCAGCGCGAATTTCTGCGCCAGAAACGCCTCGTCGCTGACGCTCTGCGGCTCGGACAGGCGAAACAACAGCTCCTCGCCGCCGATCTCGCAGAGAAAGGAGACGGAGACCGGCCCCGCGGCCGCCGGCGCGTCATGGTCGCGGCGCTCGGCCGCCTCGCGCAGCAGCGCCGAAAACGACTCGGGCGGCTGCGAGCGCAAAATCTCGAAAGGGCCGAAACGCATCGCCAGAAGATCGGCCGCCTGCGGCGTGCACCAGAGCAGCCGGCCGCCGCGGTCGATCGCCAGAAGATGCCGCCCCGTCGCGTCCAGCGCCACGCGCGCGCCGAAGGCCGCCTTGGCGTTGGAGACGTGAATGCGGATGCGCGCGACCAGCTCCTCGATGATGACCGGCTTCACCACATAATCGACGCCGCCGGCCTCGAGCCCCATGAGCACATGGCTGGTGTCCTTGAGCCCGGTGAGGAAGATCACCGGCAAATGGGCGAAGCGCGGATTCTGCTTTATGCGTCGGCAGGTCGCGAAACCGTCGAGGCCGGACATCACCGCGTCCAGCACGACGACATTGGGCGTCACGCGCTCGAGCAGAGCGAGCGCCGCCTCCCCCGTCGTCGCCGCGAGAGCGGTGAAATCGGCGCGCTCCATCGCCTCGACGAGCAGGCTCAGCTCGTCGCGATTGTCGTCGACGACCAGCGCCGTGTCACGCTGGCGCAGGTCAGCCGACATGATCGACCTCGAGCGTCAAAGCGGCCTCGAGCGTCTGCGCGAGCTCCTCGAATTCGAAATTCTGCGCCATCGCCCGCAATTGCGCGATAGCGCCGGAACGCTCCGGCGATGCGGCCTCGATCTCGCGCAGAGCGATCTCTATGCCGCGGCTGTGGCCGACGCGACAGAGCCGCAGCAGCCGCTCGACGCTGGCGCGCGGCAGAGCGAGCGCGGCCGGCGCGAAGGGCTCCTCGCGAACGCTCGCGCGCGCCGCCACATAGAACCAGTCGAGCCCCAGAAGATTGCCGATGCGATCGAGCATTTCCGCGAATTCGATCGGCTTCACCAGAAAATCATCATGCGGCGAATCCAGCCCGCGACGCTCCATCAGCTCATGGGCGTTGGCGGAGACCATCATGATCGGCGCCTCGGGCCCGAGCGCGTCGCGCAGCCGGCGCGCCGCCTCCCAGCCGTCCATGCCGGGCATGGCGATGTCGAGCATCACGAGATCGGGATTGCGCTCCAGGGCGAGCGCGACGCAATCGGCGCCATTGGCCGCGGTCAGCACATCGAAGCCGAGCCCGCCGAGCGATTGGCGCATCACATCGAGATGCGTCGCCGTGTCGTCGGCGACGAGAATCGTCCGCCGCGGGCCCGCATAGCCGCGAATCTGCGGCGCCTTCGCCCCCTCCTCCGGCGAGGTCGCGGCGGTGAGATAGAGCCGCACGACGAAGCGGCTGCCGCGCCCGACCTCGCTCTCGACGCGCATCTCGCCGCCGATGATCTGCGTCAGCAGCTTGGTGATGGTGAGGCCGAGCCCGGTGCCGGGAATGGCGGAGACCGCCGCCATGCGGCCGCGCTCGAAGGGCGCGAAAATACGCTCCATATCCTCGGGAATTATGCCGATGCCGGTGTCCTCGACGGCGAATTCGGCGATGTCGTTGCGAAACGACACCTTCAGCCCGGCGTGGCCGCGCTCGGTGAATTTCACCGCATTGGAGACCAGATTGATGAGGATCTGGCGCAGGCGCTTCTTGTCGGTGCGCACATAGCGCGGCAGCGCCGCGCTGCGCTCGTAGCGGAAGGCGACGCCCTTGGCCGCCGCCTGCAGGCGGAACATGTCGACGAGCTGGTCCAGCGTCTCGTCGATGCGGAAAATATCGCGCGCGACATCGAGCGAGCCGGTCTCGATCTTGGCGACGTCGAGCAGGCCGTCGATGAGATTGGTGATGTGCTCGGTGCTGCGGCGAATGACGCGCACCGCATCCTGCGGACGCTCGGCGGCGTCGCGCTCCAGCAATTGCGCATAGCCGTTGATGGCGTTGAGCGGCGTGCGTATCTCGTGATTGAGCCCCGCTATGAAGCGCGTCTTGGCGATACTGGCGGCCTCCGCCGCCTCTTTGGCGCGCTGCAGCTCGGCGTCGGTGCGCTCATGGGCGGCGATCTCCTCGCGCAAAATCTCGGTCTGGCGGCGCGTCTCCTCCTCGGCGACGCGGCGGCTCTCCTGGGCGAGCACCAGCGTCCAGGCGGCGACGCCCATGACCAGCAGCAGGCCGACGAAGACGATCTCCAGCGTCGTGCGAATGATCGGCCGCGCGGCCGGCGCGACGGCGGCGGCGTATTGGAAATAGATCGCGCCGAGGATCGCGCCGCTCGTCACCGCGAGCAGCGCCAGCACCACCATGAAGCGCCCGGCGCGCGTCGAGAAGAAGGGCAAGGAGAATTTCGGCAGCAGGGCGGAAAACAGCGCGCGCGCCTGCGCCGAAAGCCGCGCCTCCGGCTTGCAGGCGTCCTTGCAGCGCATGTCCAGCGTGCAGCAGAGCGAGCAGATCGGCCCGCGATAGGCCGGGCAGGACGCCATGTCGCGCGGCTCGAACACATTCTCGCAGATCATGCAACGCAAGGACTCGCGGAAAGCGGCGGGCGGGCGCGCGATGTAATAGCGGCCGCCGGTGGCGTAGGCGATGAGCGGCGCGAGCGAGAAGGCGACAATAAAGCCGACGATCGCCGAGAGCGGCTGCAAGGTCTCGCCGAGAAGCCCATAGAGCGCCGCCGTCGAGACGATGAGCGAGCCGAGCATCGCGCCGCAGCCGACCGGATTGACGTCGTAGAGATAGGCCCGGCGAAACTCGATCTGCGGCGGGCTGAGGCCGAGCGGCTTGTCGACGACGAGATCGGCGGTCAGCGCGCCGATCCAGGCCACGGCGAAATTGGAGTAGAAGATCAGAATGCTGTCGATGACATGGCTGACGCCGAACTCCATCAGCAGCAACGCCAAGGTTACGTTGAACACCAGCCAGACGACGCGGCCCGGATGATTGTGCGTGATGCGCGAGAAGAAATTCGACCAGGCGATGGAGCCGGCGTAGGCGTTGGTGACATTGATCTTGGTCTGGCAGACGACAATGAAAATTCCGGTGAGCGCCAGAGCGAGGCCGGGCGAATGAACCAGGCTCGAGAAGGCGAGATAATAGATCTCGCTCGGCTGCGCCGCGCGCTCCGCCGACACGCCGAGCGACAGCGCCTGATAGGCGAGGAAGGAGCCCGCGGCGAGCTTGGCGACGCCGATCAATATCCAGCCCGGCCCGGCGGCGAAGACAGCGCAGCGCCAGCTCCGCTGACCGATATGCGCCTTGGTCGGCAGAAAGCGCAGATAATCGACCTGCTCGCCGATCTGCGGGAGGAGCGACAGCAGGATCGAGGCGGAGAGGCCGAACAGCTTCAGATCGAATGCCCCGTCCAGCGCGCCGGCGGCGCCGGGAAAGGCCATCCAGCCGGAGACGGCGGGCGCGCCGACCGAGATCAGATAGACGAGCGGCGCCGTCTGCAGCACCAGCCAGAGCGGCTGCGTCCACAGCTGATAGCGGCTGATGAAGCGGAT
Organism: Methylosinus sp.; assembly: GCF_036560965.1. NCBI lineage: Bacteria > Pseudomonadati > Pseudomonadota > Alphaproteobacteria > Hyphomicrobiales > Methylocystaceae > Methylosinus > Methylosinus sp. The sequence goes on from NZ_DATBQF010000069.1 coordinate 44,921, forward strand.
GCCGAGCGCCGCTATGGGCAGAATTGCGAGCGACGAGACCGCGTAAGCGAGGCCGAGCGGCAGACCGAGGCACATTTCCAGCGCATCGGCCATGATGGTCGCTTCGATCGCGAACAGGATGAACGTGAAGCAGGCGTAGATCAGCGAGGTGACGGTGGAGCCGATATAGCCGAAGCCGGCGCCGCGCGTCAGCAGATCCATGTCGACGCCATATTTGGCCGCGTAATGGCCGATCGGCAGGCTGGCGAGAAAGATCAGCGCGCCGACGGCGAGGATCGCCGCCATTGCGTTGGTGAAGCCGAACATCAGCGTCACGCCGCCGCCCAGCGCCTCGCAGGCGAGAAAGGAGATCGCTCCGAGCGCCGTGTTGGCGACGCGCCACGGCGTGAAGCGGCGCGCCGCCTCCGCCGTGTAGCGCAGCGAATAATCCTCCAGCGTCTGATCGGCGACGAACTGGTTGTAGGTCCGACGGACGGGGAAAATTCGCTGCTGCTCGCGCATGCTCTCTTTGTGTTTGCGCCCGCGCCGATCAGACCGGCCGAGGCTCTCCCGCAGGCCGCCAACCCTCGGCCTCGAGACAGTCTAGCATGGGCTTGGTCAGAATCGTCGTCGAGGGCGGCGGCGACACCAGGGTCGGCCGCTCGGCCTCGCCGAGCTTCTTGACGCAGGCGTCCGTGGCTTTTCTCAGGCCGCCCATGTCCCCGCCGATGTTCCACCACATGTCGACGGCGTAACGCTGCTGGGCGACAGCCGCGACCGGCTTGGCGCCCTTCGAGCTCTTCGACGATGCGTTCGCTTGTCCGACCGCGACGACGAGAGCCAGCGCTCCCGCGGTCAGTCCGAAAATCTCCAATGCCGTCGATTTGCGCATTCGCGTCACTCCCCCGCGCCGGCGAATCTCGGCCGGCTCATGCGCTATTCGACGATAAGACGCAAACGGAGCAATACGCATTTCAGCGTATTCCTACCTAGGGCTCACGCGACTAGTGCTTGACGTGACGAAACCGGCGCGAATCGCCGGCGGACGATACGAGGGGGACAGATGAACCAATCCCACGAAGCACCTACCGCGCGAGTCGCGACGCGCAGTCGGTCCAAGCTGACGGCCAAGGCTGCGCCGATCATGGCCTTGGCGGTCTGCTGCCTGCTGGGGGAACAGGCGGCGCAAGCGCGTGTGGTGATTCCGTTGGGCGACGACGATCAATGGGTCAGCGTCGGCTTCGGCCTGCGGCCCTTCTTCAGCGACGTCACCCGCAATCATGCCGCCGGAACCAATCCCGACCGCGTCGACCTCGAGAGCTTCCGCGTATTCTCCTCCGCCTCGTTCAACCAATATCTGAAAGCCACATTCAACACGCAGATCGACAATAATAATTCGATGCAGATTATCGACGGCATCGGGCAATTCGAGCCGATGGACGAGATCAACGTCTGGGGCGGCCGCATGCTGCCGCCGAGCGACCGCGCCAATCTCGACGGGCCGTATTATCTGCTCGGCTGGTCCTATCCCGGCGTCGTCTCGCGCTATCCGGGGCGCGCCGCCGGCCGCCTCGACGGCGGCGCCGTCTGGGGCAAATTGTTCGACAAGCGCCTCGTCTATGTCTTCGGCGCCTATAGCGGCCACAACGATATCGTCGGCGCGTCGAACATCTCGGGAAATCCGCTGTTCGCCGGCCGCGTGACCTATAATTTCCTCGATCCCGATCCGGCCCCGGCCTATTACACCGGCAGCACCTATTACGGCTCCGCCGACATTCTGGCGCTCGGCTTCGCCGTGCAGCATCAGCAGGACGGCGTCGGCACCCAGTTCCGCCGCGGCGACTTCACCGCCTGGAACGCCGATCTGCTGTTCGAGAAGAAGCTCGGCGAATTCGGCGTGGCGACCTTCGAAGGCGCTTATTATCGGTACTACACGCAAGGCGTGACCGATGTGGCGACCACTTTCAACAATGCGCGCTCGACCGATCTCGTCGGCGGCATTCGCCCCGGCGAGGCCTTCATGCTCGGCGCCGGCTACCTCACGCCGTTCACGATCGGCTGGGGCAAGCTGCAGCCTTATTTCCGCTACCAGCAGTTCCGCGACACGCTCGCCACGACAGTGGAGCGCCAATACGACATGGGCGTCACCTATGTGATCAACGGCCATGATCTCCGCATCACCGCCAATTACGCGATCAATCAGTTCACCGCGCGCAAGGACGTCGACAAATTCATCCTCGGCCTTCAGGTCCAATTCTGACCGCGGCGCGACGCGAGAGAGCGCCACCCGACAGGATCGGATGGCGCTCTCTCGCCTTCTTTGGTTGGAGCGAATTCTGATCGATCGACCGATTCCGTTCGATCGGAACGCGCTCAATGCTTCGATGTGGGAGAGAAACGTATGAAACGTAGAGTTCTGGTAAAGAGCCTCGGCATGATCGCCGCGGGCGCCCTGTTGGCGTCGAGCGCGCTCGTCCCCGCGAGCGCGGATGACAAAGGACCGATCAAGGTCGGCATTCTGCATTCTCTGTCGGGCACGATGGCCATCAGCGAAACCGTGCTCAAGGACACGGCGTTGATGGCGATCGAGGAGATCAACGCCAAGGGCGGCGTTCTCGGCCGCAAGCTCGAGCCCGTCGTCATCGATCCGGCGTCCAATTGGCCGCTGTTCGCCGAGAAGGCGCGCCAGCTGCTCGCCGCCGACAAGGTCGCCGTCGTCTTCGGCTGCTGGACCTCGGTGTCGCGCAAATCCGTGCTGCCGGTGTTCAAGGAGCTGAACGGGCTTCTGTTCTATCCGGTGCAATATGAGGGCGAGGAGCTCGAGAAGAACGTCTTCTACACGGGCGCGGCGCCCAACCAGCAGGCCATTCCCGCGGTCGAATATCTGATGAGCAAGGCGGGCGGCGGGGCCAAGCGCTTCGTGCTGCTCGGCACCGATTACGTCTATCCGCGCACGACGAACAAGATCCTGCGCGCCTTCCTCCATTCCAAAGGCGTCGCCGACGCCGAAATAATGGAGGAATACACGCCCTTCGGTCACAGCGACTATCAGACCATCGTCGCCAATATCAAGAAATTCGCCTCCGGCGGCAAGACGGCGGTCGTCTCGACGATCAACGGCGACTCCAATGTGCCCTTCTACAAGGAGCTCGGCAACGCCGGGCTCAAGGCGACCGAGGTACCGGTCGTCGCCTTCTCCGTCGGCGAGGAGGAGCTGCGCGGCGTCGACACCAAGCCGCTGGTCGGCCATCTCGCGGCGTGGAATTATTTCATGTCGCTGAAGAACCCCGCCAATACGGAGTTCAAGAAGAAATGGGCCGCCTACGCCAAGGCCCATGCGATCGCCAACGCCGACAAGCCGCTCACCAATGATCCGATGGAGGCCACCTATATCGGCGTCAATATTTGGAAGCAGGCGGTCGAAAAAGCCAAGACGACCGATGTCGACAAGGTGATCGCCGCCGTCGGCGGTCAGAAGTTCGAGGCGCCGTCGGGCTTCACCGCCGAGATGGATGCGAAGAACCACCATCTCCACAAGCCGGTGTTCATCGGCGAGGTGAAGGCGGACGGCCAGTTCAATGTCGTGTGGAAGACGCCGGGCCCCGTGCGGGCGCAGCCCTGGAGCCCCTTCATTCCCGGCAATGACAAGAAAAAGGACGAGCCGGATACGCATTGACGAACAAGACGGGCGGCCCGACGATCGGGCCGCCCGAATGCGGCAGCGAATGGAGCGTTGAAATTTGCGTATGCTCAGACTGCTCGCCGGCCTCATGCTGCTGGCGATGTCCGCGGCGCCGGCCATGGCGCTCGACCGCGGGGGAATCGCCCAATTGACCGGCGGCGATCCGGACGAGCAGCGCAAGGCGCTCGACGCCGCCGCCGCGCAAGGCGATCTTTCCGCCATCCCTTTTCTCAGAGATCTGCTCGCCGATCGCGTGAAGCTCGCCGGCGACGCCGCGCTGATCGTCGACGGCGACAAAGTCGTCGACGCGCTCGACCGGACGCCCGCCGAGCGTCCCGCCGACGCCGAGGACGTGTCGACGAGCAATAGCCTGCGTCTCGCGATCGAGGAGACGATCGCTCTGCTCGAGCTCGCGTCGCCCGATCGCGCGCTTCGTCTCGAGGCGGTGAAACGTCTACAGAACGCCGAATTCGACGAGCCCCGCCTCGCGCTGCTGGCCAAGGCCGAGCAGAAGGAGCGCGACGCCGGCGTGCGCGACACGCTGCGCCAGATGCGCGCGCTCGGCGAGCTGCAAAGCCCCGACCGCGCGCTGCGCCTCTCCGCCGCGCAGGCGCTGCGCACCACCATTTCCGGCCGCGTGCGCGAGGCGCTGAAGACGCGCCTCGCAACGGAGGAGGACGGCGAGCTGCGCGTGGCGCTGACGCGCTCGCTGCGCAATGTGGAGTCGAGCCTCGCCGTCGGCGAAAATCTCGGCGTCGTCTTCTCGGGACTGAGCCTCGGCAGCATATTGCTGCTCGCCGCGCTCGGCCTCGCCATCACCTACGGGCTGATGGGCGTGATCAACATGGCGCATGGCGAGATGATGATGATCGGCGCCTATGCGACCTATGTCGTGCAAAATCTCTTCCGCGCGCATCTGCCCGATTATTTCCAATGGTATCTCGCCGCTGCGGCGCCCGCCGCTTTCATCGTCGCCGCTCTCGTCGGCGTCGCGATAGAGCGCACGGTGATCCGCTTTCTCTATGGCCGCGCGCTCGAGACCCTGCTCGCCACCTGGGGCGTCAGCCTCATCTTGATGCAAGCGGTGCGCAGCCTTTTCGGCGCGCAGAATGTGCAGGTGGAAAATCCCGCATGGATGTCGGGGCGCGTCTTCGTCACCGATAATCTCGAGCTGCCCTACAATCGCATCGTCATCATTGTCTTCTCCGTCGGCGTGCTGCTGCTCGTCTCCTATCTGCTGGCGCGCACGCGTCTCGGCCTCTTCGTGCGCGCGGTGACGCAAAATCGCGGCATGGCGCGCTGCGTCGGCGTCGATTCCTCGCGCATCGACACAATGGCCTTCGCGCTCGGCTCCGGCCTCGCCGGGCTCGCCGGCGTCGCGCTGTCGCAGGTCGGCAATGTCGGACCGGATCTCGGCCAGCATTATATCGTCGACAGCTTCATGGTGGTGGTGCTCGGCGGCGTCGGCCAGCTCGCGGGCGCCGTCTATGCGGCGCTCGGATTGGGCGTCGCCGGCAAGATTCTGGAAAATATGTCCGGCGCCGTTCTCGCGGAGATCGCTCTTTTGATCTTCATCGTCGTCTTCATTCAGAAGCGTCCGCAGGGCCTGTTCGCGCTCGGCGGCCGACAGGCCGATTGAGTCTCGAACGATGCTCTACATCCCCCCTGCCCCATCGCTCGCCACGCGGCTCTTCGACGCGCGCGGCTGGATCGCCTTCTGCGTCGCTGCGCTCGCCATATTCGTCGCCGCGCCGCTCGCCAATCTCGTCGCGCAGGAGAGCTCATTTCTCCACCTCTCCGACGCCTCCGTCGCGCTCGTCGGCAAATTTTTCTGCTACGCCATGCTGGCGCTCGCCATGGATCTCGTCTGGGGCTATGCCGGAATCCTCAGCCTCGGCCATGGCATTTTCTTCGCGCTCGGCGGCTATGCCTTCGGCATGTATCTGATGCGTCAGATCGGCCAGGACGGCAGCTATCATTCCGACCTGCCGGACTTCATGGTCTTCCTCGATTGGAAGGCCTATCCCTGGTTCTGGAGCTTCACCGACCATTTCGCCTACTCCGCCGCGCTCGCCATTCTCGCGCCTGCCGGCCTTGCCTTCGTCTTCGGCTTCTTCGCCTTTCGCTCGCGCATAAAGGGCGTCTATTTCTCCATCATCACGCAGGCGCTCACCTATGCGATGATGCTGCTGTTCTTCCGCAATGAGACCGGCTTCGGCGGCAATAACGGCTTCACCGATTTCAAGCGCATATTGGACTATCCGCTGGCCACGCCGACGACGCGCATGATCCTGTTCACGCTGACCGGCGCCTGCCTTCTGGCTCTGCTGCTCGTCTCGCGCTTTCTCGTCACCAGCAAATTCGGCCGCGTGCTCACGGCGATCCGCGAGGCCGAGAGCCGGGTGATGTTCTGCGGCTATGACACGCTCGCCTACAAGCTCGCGATCTGGACCTTCTCGGCGGCGATCTGCGGGCTCGCCGGCGCGCTCTATGTGCCGCAGGTCGGCATCATCAATCCGAGCGAAATGTCGCCCGCGGCCTCGATCGAGATCGCCATATGGGCGGCGGTCGGCGGGCGTGGCACGCTGATCGGCCCGCTCATCGGCGCATTCCTCGTCAATGGCGCGAAGAGCTTCTTCACCGCCGCCATTCCCGAATATTGGCTGTTCTTCTTAGGGCTCCTCTTCGTGCTCGTCACGCTGCTGCTGCCCAGGGGCGTCATCGGGCTCTTCGACACATTGGCCGCCTTCCGCAAGGAGCGCGCGCGATGATCGGCGAGCAGGAGCTTTCGAGCGGCGTCGCGCTCTATCTCGACGATGTGCAGGTCACTTTCGACGGCTTCCGCGCGCTGCGCGGCCTCTCCCTGTCGATCGACGTCGGCGAGCTGCGCTGCGTCATCGGACCCAATGGCGCCGGCAAGACGACGATGATGGACGTCATCACCGGCAAGACGCGGCCGGATACGGGAACCGTCTATTTCGGCCGCTCGCTCGATCTCACCAAAATGAACGAGCCGCAGATCGCCGCCGCCGGCATCGGCCGCAAATTCCAGAAGCCGACAGTGTTCGAGCATTTGACCGTGTTCGAAAATCTCGAGCTCGCGATAAAGGCCGACAAGAGCGTTCGGGCCTCGCTGCTCGGCCGCCTCACCGGAGAGCAGATCGACCGCATCGGCGAATTGCTGGAGCTGGTCGAGCTCGCCGACAAGGCCAAGTCGCGCGCCGGCCTGCTCTCGCATGGGCAGAAGCAATGGCTCGAGATCGGCATGCTGCTCGCGCAGCGCCCGTTGCTATTGCTGCTCGACGAGCCGGTCGCCGGCATGACCGATCACGAGACGAAGCGCACCGCGGAGCTGCTCCTGTCGCTCGCCGGCAGCCATTCGATCATGGTGGTGGAGCATGATATGGATTTCGTCGGCGCCATCGCGCGCAAGGTGACGGTGCTGCACGAGGGCGCCGTGCTCGCCGAAGGGCCGCTCTCCGATGTGCAGAGCGACGAGCGCGTCATCGAAGTCTATCTGGGGCGCTAGGATCATGCTCGAAATCAGCGGCCTCCATCAATATTACGGCAGCAGCCATATTCTGCGCGATGTGTCCTTCACCGCGCCCAAAGGCGCCTGCACCGTGCTGCTCGGGCGCAATGGCGTCGGCAAGACGACGCTGCTGCGCAGCATAATGGGCGTCACGCCGATCCGCAGCGGCGCCATTCGCTTCAATGGCGAGGAGATATCGAAGCTGTCGCCCAATCAGCGCGCCGCGCGCGGCGTCGCCTATGTGCCGCAGGGCCGCGAGATTTTCCCGCGCCTCACGGTGGAGGAGAATCTGCTGATGGGCATGGCGGTGAAGCCCGCCCGCAAGGCCTCCTCCGTGCCGAGCGAAATCTACGACATGTTTCCGGTGTTGAAGGAGATGCTGCGGCGGCGTGGCGGCGATCTCTCCGGCGGCCAGCAGCAGCAGCTCGCCATTGCTCGGGCGCTCGTCGCCGATCCCAAGCTAATCATCCTCGACGAGCCGACGGAAGGCATACAGCCGTCCATCATAAAGCTGATCGGCGAGGTGATAAAACGCTTGAGCCGGCGCGGCGACCTCGCCATTCTGCTCGTCGAGCAATATTATGACTTCGGCCGCGAGCTCGCCGACCATTATATGGTCATGTCGCGCGGGCAGATCGTCAAGCAAGGTCTCGGAGCCGATATGGACAAGGACAACATCAGGGAATTCGTGGCGTTGTGAACGGCCCTCAGCGCGCGAGGGGCCGCATAGAATTGCGCTTTGCGCATGTTCGGGGAGCGAGCCGGTTGCGACATCTGACGCAGGAGGCGCCGCTGAGGGCGCTGTTTCCGGCGGTCGAGCCGGAGGAGGCGCCCGAGGCGGCCATCGTCAACACCGGCGGCGGCGTCGTCGGCGGCGATCGCTATCGGCTGGACATCGACGTCGAAGCCGACGCCGCTCTGACGATCACCACTCCGGCGGCCGAGAAAATCTATCGCTCCAGCGGCGAGGACGCCGAGATCGTCGCGCATCTTCGCTGCGGCGAAGGCGCGCGACTCGAATGGCTGCCGCAGGAGACGATCCTCTTCGACGGCGCGCGCCTACGTCGGCGCATCGAGATCGATCTTTCGCCGAATGCGCGCTTCCTCGGCGTCGAGACGATCCTCTTCGGCCGGCGCGCGAGCGGCGAATGGTTGAACCATGGCGCGCTGCGCGACGCCTGGATGCTGCGCATCGACGGCAAGCCGGCGTGGGCGGACGCCATCGGCCTCGCGGGCGACATAGGCGCGCGACGCGCCGAGCGCTTCGGCCTCGGCGAGGCCGCCGGCTATGCGACGATCGTCGTCGCGGGGCCGCATGCTTCGGCTCTTCTGCCGCGCGCGCGCGACCTCGCGCAAGGCGCGGCGACGCTCGTCAATGGCGTTCTGCTGCTGCGTTTTCTCGATAGCGACGCGGCGCGGCTGCGTGGCGCGGTAATCGATACGCTGGCCGCGTTGCGACCAGAGGCGACCGGCGGACGCGGCGTCGCGCCGCGTCTGTGGCTGAACTAAAGAAGACGCGCCGGGGCGAGCCAGAAGGCTCGTGGTCCGAGCGTGCGATTGGACCGCGAGCCTTCAGGCTCGCTCGAGAGGGGGAGATGGCGGAATGCATCTGACGCCGCGCGAAAAAGACAAGCTGCTCGTCGCCGTCGCGGCGATGGTGGCGCGCCGGCGCCTCGAGCGCGGCGCCAAGCTCAACTATCCGGAGGCGATCGCGCTCATCACCGATTTCGTCGTCGAAGGCGCGCGCGACGGACGTTCGGTGGCGGAGCTGCGCACTCGAGGGGCCAGCGTGCTGACGCGCGAGCAGGTGATGGAGGGCGTGGCCGAAATGATCGAGGCGGTGCAGGTCGAGGCGACCTTCCCGGATGGCGTGAAGCTAGTCACCGTTCACGAGCCGATCCGATGATTCCGGGCGAGATCATTCCCGCCGAGGGCGAGATCACCCTCAATGAAGGGCGCGCCACCATTTCGCTCGCAGTCGCCAACACAGGCGATCGGCCGATCCAGGTCGGCTCGCATTATCATTTCGGCGAGACCAATAGCGCGCTGCAATTCGATCGCGCCAAGGCGCGCGGCATGCGGCTCGACATTCCCGCCGGCTCGGCCGTGCGCTTCGAGCCGGGACAGACGCGCATCGTCACGCTCGTTCCTTATGCCGGAGAGCGCGCGGTCTATGGATTCAATGGCGCGGTGATGGGACCTCTGGAGGCGCGCGATGGCGAATAAGATTTCCCGGCGTGCCTATGCCGGAATGTTCGGGCCGACGACGGGCGATCGCATTCGTCTCGCCGATACGGAGCTGCTGATCGAGATCGAGCGCGATTGCACCCTCTATGGCGAGGAGGTGAAATTCGGCGGCGGCAAGGTGATCCGCGACGGAATGGGCCAGAGCCAGCGCTCCAATGCGGAAGGCGCGGTCGACACCGTCATCACCAACGCCGTGATCCTCGATCATTGGGGCATCGTCAAAGCCGATATCGGCATCGTCAATGGGCGCATCGCGCGCATCGGCAAGGCCGGCAATCCCGATGTGCAGCCCGGCGTCGACATCATCATCGGGCCGGGCACGGAGATCATCGCCGGCGAAGGCCGCATCGTCACCGCCGGCGGCATCGACACGCATATTCATTTCATCTGCCCGCAGCAGTGCGAGGAGGCGCTGGCGAGCGGCGTCACGACGATGCTCGGCGGCGGCACGGGCCCGGCGGAAGGGACGAAGGCGACGACTTGCACGCCCGGCCCCTGGCATTTGAAGCGAATGATGCAGGCGGCGGAAGGATTGCCGGTCAATCTCGGTTTCTTCGGCAAGGGCAACGCCAGCCAGCCGCGCGCGCTGGTCGAGATGATCGAGGCCGGCGCGATCGGCCTGAAGCTGCATGAGGATTGGGGCTCGAGCCCGGCGGCGATCGATTGCGCGCTGAGCGTCGCCGACGACTATGACGTGCAGGTCACGCTGCACAGCGACACGCTGAATGAGAGCGGCTTCGTCGAGGCGACGATCGCCGCCTTCAAGGGCCGCACCATTCACGCCTTTCATACGGAGGGCGCCGGCGGCGGTCATGCGCCGGATATCATCAAAGTGGCGGGCGAGCCCAATGTGCTCCCCTCCTCCACCAATCCGACGCGGCCCTACACGATCAACACGCTCGACGAGCATCTCGACATGCTGCTCGTCTGCCATCATCTCGATCCGAAGATCCCGGAGGATATCGCCTTCGCCGAGAGCCGCATTCGCAAGGAGACGATTGCGGCGGAGGATATTCTCCATGATCTCGGCGCGCTGTCGATGTATTCCTCCGACAGCCAGGCGATGGGGCGCGTCGGCGAGGTCGTCATCCGCTGCTGGCAGACGGCTGACAAGATGCGCCGCCAGCGCGGCAAGCTCGCAGGCGACGGTGCCGGCAACGATAATTTCCGCGCCCGCCGCTATGTGGCGAAATATACGATCAACCCCGCAATCGCTCACGGAATCGCCGATCTCGTCGGCTCGATCGAGGCCGGCAAGCTCGCCGATCTCGTGCTGTGGTCGCCGGCTTTCTTCGGCGTGAAGCCGGATCTCATATTGAAGGGCGGCAGCATTGCGATGGCGGCGATGGGCGATCCCAACGCCTCCATCCCCACGCCGCAGCCCGTGCATTATCGGCCGATGTTCGCAGGCTTCGGCCGCAGCCTCACGCAGAGCTGCGTCACCTTCGTCAGCCGCGCCGCGCGCGAGGCGTCCGTCGCGCAGAAATATGGGCTCGAACGGCCGCTGCATGTGGTGACCAACACGCGCGGCGGCATTTCCAAACGCAGCATGATCCTCAATGACGCGACGCCGAAGATAGAGGTCGATGCGCAGACTTACGAAGTGCGCGCCGACGGCGAGCTGCTGACCTGCGAGCCGGCGACGGTCCTGCCGATGGCGCAACGCTATTTCCTGTTCTGAGGAGACAAAGATGCGTGCGGGGAATGTTCTTCCTGCGGGGGGCTGGGACAAAGACCGAGAGCGCGGAACCGCGACTCTCGATTGGGACGAGCGCCATCGTCGGCGCCGCAGCCTGATCAGCGATCAGGGCGAGGCTTTCCTGCTCGATCTCGCCGAAGCCGCGCGACTCGGCGAAGGCGACGGGCTCGCGCTCGAGGACGGCTCGGTGATCCGCGTCGTCGCCAAACCGGAGCCGGTTCTGGAAATCGAGGCGGGGACGGCGGGGCTCGCGCGCCTCGCCTATCATCTCGGCAATCGCCATCTCGCGATACAGATTTTCGCCGATCGGCTGGTTATTCGCGACGACGCGGTCATCGCCGAAATGATTGCGGGACTCGGCGGCGTCGCAACGCGGCGCGCATTGCCTTTCAATCCGGAAGGCGGCGCCTATGGCGGTCATGCGTCGCATGATCACGACCATCATGAGCACGAGCATGGCCACGAGCATGACCACGAGCATGGGCGTCGCCATGGATGAGCCGCGCGACTGGCTGCTGCCGCTGCTGACATGGATGTCGCCGGCCTATCCGGTCGGCGGCTTCGCCTTCAGCCATGGGCTGGAATGGTCCGTCGAGACCGGCGACGTCTGCGACCGCGGCGGCCTCGAGGCCTATGTCCGCACGGCGCTCGAGACGGGCGGCGGCTGGTGCGATCTGGTCTTTCTCGCGGCCGCCTGGCGCGCCGCGCGGGCGGGTGACGCAACAGCGCTGGATGAAATCGCCGATCTCGCCGCGGCTTGGCGCGGCAGCGCGGAAACGGCGCTCGAAGCGCGCCATCAGGGCGCCGCCTTTGCGCGCGCCACATGCGCCGCTTTTCCTGGGACACCGCTCGACGCGCTGGCCGAACGGCGCAGCGGCGAGATCGCGTTCCCCGTCGCTGTCGGCGCGGCGACGATAGGCGCGCCGCTCGACGCCGCGCTCATCGCCTATGCGCAGGGCTTCGCCGCCAATCTCGTCTCCGCCGGCGTGCGGCTGATCCCGCTCGGCCAGACCGACGGACTGCTGGCGCTCGCCGCGCTCGCCCCCATCGTCAAGAGCGCCGCGCGCGCCGCGCAAGAGACGCCGCTCGACGCGCTCTCCACCTCAGCCCTGCGCATAGACCTCGCGTCCATGCGTCACGAAACGCAATATACGAGGCTGTTCCGCTCATGACCCTTCAAACGAGAGATCGCGATCATAGCGCTAGGAGACGGGCGGCGCGCGCATTCGCGACGCTCCTCTTGCTCGGCGCCGCTCCGGCCTATGCTCATACGGGCGTCGGCGCGACCCATGGCTTCGCCTTCGGCCTCGAGCACCCTTTCGGCGGGCTCGATCACCTCGCCGCCATGATCGCCGTCGGCGCCATCGCCGCGCGCTTTCCCGGCCGCGCGGCTTTCGCGGCGCCGCTCGCCTTCGTTTCCTTCATGGCCTTCGGCGCCACGCTCGGCGCGCTCGACGTTCCTCCGAACCTGTTGCAGGCGCTGACCTTCAACTCCATGATCATCCTCGGCGTGATGCTCACGACGCGGCTCGAGGGACGCAAGCTCCTCGCCCTCGCCGCGATCGGCGCTTTTGGCTTGATCCATGGTCTCGCCCATGGCGCGGACGCGCCGCAGGATGGGGACGGCGTCGCCTTTCTCGGGGGGCTGATTGTCGCGACGAGCTTCGGCCACGCGCTCGGCTTCGCCTGCGCTTTCGCCGTCGCGCGGTTGAATCGACCCTCGGCGCGGCTTTCGTCGCTCGTCGCATCGAAAAGGGCGCGCCGCTCATGACGCGCTCGCCCAATGGCCCCTTGCGCGTCGGCGTCGGCGGCCCGGTCGGCTCCGGCAAGACGGCGCTGATGGACCGGCTCTGCAAAGCGCTGCGCGACAAATATCGCCTCGCCGCCATCACCAACGACATCTACACGAAAGAGGACGCCGAATTTCTCACGCGCTCCGGCGCGCTCGCGCCTGAGCGTATCGTCGGCGTCGAGACCGGCGGCTGCCCGCATACGGCGATCCGCGAGGACGCCTCCGCCAATCTGGCGGCGGTCGCCGAGATGAACCGCAAATTCCCCGATCTCGATCTGATCCTCATCGAGAGCGGCGGCGACAATCTCGCCGCCACCTTCAGCCCCGAGCTCGCCGACATCACGCTCTATGTCATCGACGTCTCGGCCGGCGACAAGATTCCGCGCAAGGGCGGCCCCGGCATCACACGCTCCGATCTGCTCATCATAAACAAGATCGACCTCGCGCCGCTCGTCGGCGCCTCGCTCGAGGTGATGGATCGCGACGCCCGCCGCATGCGCGGCGAACGGCCCTTCGTCTTCGCCAATCTGAAGGAGAATGTCGGCCTCGACACGATCGCCGCCTTCATCGAGCGCATGGGCGGGCTCGTCTGATGGGCGCGAGGCGCCGAGCGGAAGGCGCTCCGACGGGAGACGGCCAGCCCTGCGCGGGATTATCGCTGGGCGACGAAAACCTGATTGCGGCCGCCGGATTTGGCGACATAGAGCGCCTTGTCGGCCTCCTCCTTCAGCGCGGAGAGATCGGGCGTCTCATGTCCAGAGAGCGCGATGCCGACGCTGACGGACGCGAGTCCGTCGCCGAGCGCTGCGGCCGCCGCGCCATAGGCGGAACGAATGCGCTCGGCCACAGCGACCGCCCGCACGCTGTCGACGCGCGTCAGCAGAAGCGCGAATTCGTCGCCGCCGATGCGCGCCAGAAAATCCTCGTTGCGAATGCTCTTGGCCGCCACCTCGCCGAAGGTCGTCAGGGCGCGATCGCCCATCGAATGGCCGAAGCTGTCGTTGATCGCCTTCAACCGATCGAGATCGAAGATGAGCAGAGCGGAATCGCCTTGGTCGCGCGAATTGCGAATCACGCTATCGGCGTTTTGATCGAAGCTGCGCCGGTTGGAGAGGCCGGTCAGAGGGTCGGTCGCCGCCATGGACTTCTGCCGCTCCACGGCGCTCTCTTTCGTCACCGCCAGCAGCGCGAAGCCGAGCAGCACGCCGTAGCCCAGCCCCTCCAGCGAGACCGCGAAGACGAAGGGCCGCGGATCGAACGCGCCGCCGCGCGCCATCGACAGCACCACGAGAGCCGCGATAAAGGCCCCGAAAACAGCATGCGCGGCGGCGAGCGTGATCGTCGCCTGCTGGGTCCAGGTCCGGCGCCGGCGCAACGAGGCGAACTCGTCGGCGAGCAGGAAAGCGTAGACCGCCGACATCGCGCAGCGATCGACGATGCGGACGGAATCGACGCTCGAGGAGAAGAACAAAAGCCAGATCACGCCGCCCGCCAGCACCAGCCGCATATCCACGGGCCGGCCGCTGAACACGCGCGCCCCGCCCCAGACGAGCCCGATGCCCCAAAGGGTGAGCGCATTGCCCAGTCCGATCGCCAGAAGCGGGTAGGAGCCGCGCAACGACAGCAGACCGACGCCGGCGCTGATCGCGAGCTGGGCCGCGCACCACCAGCGATATTCCGCGGCCTCCCGATCTTCGCGCCAGACGAGATAGAGAAAGGCGCCGAGAATCGCGAACATGCAGGAGTGCATCAGCAGCAACGTCGGGAGACAATCCGCCATAGTCACACGATCCGGATGAAACTTTCCGACCGTCTCCACCGCGAAAACAAGCGACGTATTCGAGCGAGGCGGTCGAAAAGAAAGCGCTGTTGAAACGACCTGCGCGAAATGGAGCGGGCGATGGGAATCGAACCCACGACATACAGCTTGGGAAGCTGTCGTTCTGCCACTGAACTACGCCCGCGAACCGCCTCAAGATTGCTAATCCTATAGGGTTTTTCGCTTCTCCGAGCAAGCCGCCAAAAGGCCGGATCGGCAGGAAATGGAAACAAACGGAGCTTTTCGGAACCGAGAATCCCGTGAAAGTCCCGTGCCCCGTTCACCCGGCGTTCTTCTTCGCGGGATCCGCCACAGGCTCGGCGGCTTGCCCTTGTTTCTCGGCGGCGGGCGTCTCGACAATTGCCGCGACCGGAGCCGCCTTTTCCATCGCCGCCCTGAGGTCATCGTCTGTGACGTGGGCATAGCGCATCGTCGTCGTGATCCGGCTATGGCGGAGCATTTTCTGGGCCGCCCCTAGATTGCCGGTCGCGCGCACCAGGCGCGTCGCGGCGGTGTGCCGGATATCGTGCAGTCGGAGATCGGCGTCCGCGAGCCCCGCAGCGCGCCGGGCGCGCCAGAACGCGGTGCCGAGTGTGTCGGGAGCGATCGGAACGCGCGAGCCGAGTTTCCCGCCCCATTTGTGCCGGACCTGATAGGTGAAGACGAATTCGGCGCTTCGCCCTTGCTCGCCTCGGAGAATGGCCATAGCGGCCCCCGTCAGCGGCAGCGTATCGACCCTATCCCCCTTCCCATGGACGGTAATCCTGCCGCCGTCCATATCGACGACGGCCCAGCGCAAGCCGCAGGCCTCGGCCCGCCTCATGCCGGTGATGAGCAGGAATCTCGCGATCGGATGGAAATCCGGGCGCAGAGCGGCGAAGAGCTTTGCTTCCTCGGCGGCGCTCGCCTCCCTCACACGCTGTTGCGGTTCCGCGAGCTTGTGGCCGCCCCAGTGGATCTTCTGGACCTGCTGGCCCCACATATCGCCGGCGCGCGTCAATATGGCCCGGAGCGGCTCGGTGACGGATCGGTTCACCGTCGCAGGCGAGACATCCTCGGCGCGACGGGTGGCGACCAGGCGCGCCACCATGTTGTTGTCAATCGCCGCGACCGCCGTCTTTTTCCCGATTTGCGCCTGTAGCCATCCCAGGAAACGCTCGATATCCCGCGAATCCTTGCGATGCTGCCCCCGTTCTTCCCACCACCGCGTCGACGCGACACCGAAGGTCATTGGGGCGGAGCCGGAGAACTCCGCTACTTCGGCCTTCTTTTTCGTCCGGAACGTGGCGATCCACCGTTCGGCCTCGCGCTTATTCGTTGTGCCCGTCGAGCCGCAAAATCGATGACCTCTGATTTGGAGGTCGTAGAGCCATTCGCCGGAGCCCCCCCGCTGGTAGATGCCTCTAACTTTTGACATATCGCCGTCCGCTGCAGGATGAAGGCCTCGAGATCGGCCGGGCGCAGCCGATATGCCGGGCGCACTCCCAGCCCGACGTTGACATAGGGGAGTTTCCCGTCCCGGATCAGCTCCCGCAACTGGCGCTCCGATACACCGAGCCGCCCCGCCGCCTGGGCGGCAGAGACGAGAGCGCCGGGCGACCCTACCTCATGCATCATGACTATCCCCCACGCTGTTCACGCTACCCACGCTGATATCCCCGATCATCACAGGGGCGACTCCGCCTGCCCTGAGCGCCGCGGCCTTCCGCCGGCGCGACATGCGCTTGCCGTTCGCGGCCGTCCCTGCGCGCCGCCTCAGCGCGCGCCCCCCAGCGACGAGCTGCGCTTCGTAAAAATTCGCCGGTGCGCTCTCGGCCGAGGCGATGGCCCTCTCGACGTCACGCGCGTCCAGGCCGAGCCGTTCCGCGATCTCTGCGGGCTCGCGGCCGGCGGCGAACAGCTCGAGGATGCGCTCGCGCTCTTCTCTGTCCGAGGCGAAATTCATCGCCCATCCCCTCCCCCAAGCGCCCGCTCGATCGCCTCGCGCTTGCAGCGCTCCCACGCCGAGTCGACCCGCCGCCACATCGCGACGGCAGAAAGCCGCGCCGGCGAGCCGGGAAGCAGCCTCCAATATTCTCGGTAGATCGGCTTGCGGGCGAGGATGCGCCGGGCGCGGCGTCTGGCGAGCGCGTAGGCGGCGCGCGCCTCCCGCGGGACCTGCCGCCAGTGCTTCGGACAGATCCATTCCGAATAGCCCTTGTCGGCGCCGATTGTTCGCTGGCAGAACGGGACGCAGCACTGAAGGCGCGCGGTCATGGCACCCGCTCCATGATCTCGAGCAACGTCGTGGGCGGAGCGGGTGGTGGAGGTGGAGGCGGCGGAGCGACAAAAACCTCCCGCGCAGGCCTTCCGATTGTTTCAAGCGTCCAAGCGATGAGGATAGGATAGTCCTCCGCCGAGACGTGATCGTGCCCTGTCCAGCGCCGCGCGCGACGGATCATTCGGATCAGGCGCGCCGCAGCCGTCCGCAATGCCGTTTCGCGGGATGGAAAAAATTCCATCGCGAATTCGTCGTCTTTGACGAACCCCTCGACAATCCAGCGGCCATCGGCAAGAGCGACGGCGGAAAAGTTCCACGTGCTGGAGAACCGCCGACCTAAATCGTTGTAGGCCCAGAACCAATCATCACCGAGGGGCCAGAGATAGTGATTGAAGGGCGCTCGACCGTCGACTCGACGGAGCGGCCCCTTATAGGGAAATGGATCACCGCGCTCGGCCGCCGTATCGTGAGGGCGTTTCTTGCTCATGATCACAACCCCGCTTCCGGGCGATAAGGCGCATGTTGGTTGCAACGGCGCCAGAGCATCGCCTCGTCGCCGCGCATCAACGCAAGATGCGCGATGACGTCGTCTGTCGGACACATTGCTCCCGCCCACGATCCTTCATAATAGCCGATCGGGTGCATACACAGCGCGGCAAGAATTCGGGAACTGCCACTCCGCAGCGAGATTGCGATTGTCGGCCGAAGCCGGCGGAATAAATAGACCACGCCGCTGCGTCTGCTCGTTTCGAGAAAGCAGCCCGTCAGCATATATTGCTTGAACGCCCGGTGCGAAAGCATCCCGCCGAGCGTATTAATCGCGTTCGCTTCTTGCTCAATCCCCCACGCGTCGGACGCGCCGAGCGTTTGAAGCGCGAAGTCGGCGCCGTGGACATGGCCGCATGTGCCCCAGTCGATCTTCCCATTCTGCCGCCAGATGACGATGTCTCGTCCTTTTCGCGTCGAGAAAAACCGATTGATGATCTCGACATTATCGAACTCGCTGGCGGCCTCCGGCTTTCCTCTGCCGATCGACGCGAGCCCTTTCGCGTCCCGATAGGTCGGCTCGATGACGAGCGGAATTCCGTCGAGAGGCATCGGGATTCCAGCCCACTCGTTGCGCATATCGGCAATCTCGCGCAGACCGTCGCGGAGCCCGGAAAATCCGTCGAGCGCCTTCAAAAGCGCCCTGCCGTTAGCCTCCCGCCGTTCGCGCGACGGCGATGGCGTTGACGCTCTCGGCCGGGATAGCCTTTCGGACGCTGCGGGGCTTGCGCACTTTCGCTTTTTCTCCAGGCGCTCCATCGCTCTGCGCTGCTGTCGATTCATCTTCTGCATTTGCATCTTCCTCGGCCGCAATCAACGGATCGAAATCGGCGATGATGTATTCGAATTTGGTCTCGTCGAAATCTTTGGCGCGCGCATAGATCGGGCGATCTCCCGCGTCGCGCTTTCCGGTGTCGACGAGCAGAGCATAGCCGCGGCGGATCATGTCCTTGACGACGCGCGCCGCGCGAATGCAGTCGGCCGGATTGCTCGGATCAAAGACGAGCTTCGTATCGCCGGCGCCGACATTGAGAATTCCAACTTGACCAGCCATCGTTATGCGCTCCCTTTCGTCGGCATGGATTGGGCCAGCGCCGCCATCTTTTGCGCGCGCCAGGCGTCGAGTTCGGCCTGGATGGCGTCCATTCTCCTCATGTCGGCGGGCGTCTCTATCTCGCCCGGATCGAGCGTCGCCATGATGCTCGACCACAGATGCTCGGCGGCAGCCATGTAGGCGTCTCGGAGCCGCCAGAGCGCCGGGTCGTCAATGCCGATTTTGCTCGTTACGACATAAGCTGCGAAACCGCCCTCAAGGATTTTGCCATCATTCGCGAGCTTGCGCGTCAAATCGAGCGCGGCTTGATCGACCGGAGACAAGCGCTCCGATTTTCGCTTCGATTCACCCATCGATCTCGTTCCCCTCCGCATCGAAATATTCGATCGTCGTCGTCTGGCCGCGGATGCACTTCGAACAGGCAAGGCGGATGCGCGCCGTCGCCGGCGGGTCCGATGGATCGGGCAGCGTGCGCTTCTTCGCTCCGCAGATCGGGCATTCGATCGTCACCCGCGGCGATACCGTGCAATTCGGGTTCCGGCATGCTTTCCCGGTCTCATAGCTCCACCCGCAGGAGCAGCGCGTCCAGCACGAGCAGGTGCCGGCTAGCGCATTACAGATCGTGCAGCGCATGTCGGCGCGGTCGAAGAGGATGTCGATCGGCGAGCGGCTCACAGCGGCAACCCCGGCTCTTTCGCGGCCTGTTCCATGGCGGATTTGGACTGCCGCCCGGCGAGCATCCAGCGCGCCGCCGGCGGGACGATCGCCGGCCCCGCCGGCGTCCAATCGAATAGGCCGAGCTGCCCGACCACGGGAATGAATTCGCAGGGCTCCGGGTCAGCAAGAACGATCGCCCGAGGTCCAAAGAACCAGGGCGATTTGCTCTCCCTTGCAATCCCGACGACGCGCGCTGTGCCGATAATGCCGGCCCGCGCCAGTCCGATCGCCGGCGGACAGGCAACACCGATCCCGCGCATGAAGCTCGCCGCATCGTCATATTCGTCTTGCGTCATCCCCTTCGCCGCATGAATCGCGATGCGCTCGACGCCGGCGAAGTTCATGTACCGCAGGCTCGCCTGCGAGCGGTTCTCGACATCCTTGCCGTTGAAGATGGCCCAGGCCCAGGGTTGGCGAACCGAGAGCGCCTTGAGGCCGTAGGGGATCGCCGTTTCAGCCATTCTCGCGCGCCTCCTCGAAGACGATGTGCTCGATCGAGACGCCGCCGGCGCGCAGATGCGGCATTTGCAGGCAGTGCGGCCGCTGCGCCGCCTGCGCAGGCTTGGCGGCGGGAGCTCCCATTTCGACCGACATGGCGGCCGCGAAGTCGGCTTCGGCGCGCGGGTCCAGACGCATTGTCATCTCTCTTCCTGCGACATCAGAGGAACAGGATCGCTGATGAGCGCGCGGATTTTCGCGCTCGCGTCGTGCAGCTCGGCTACACCGGGCGCCGCGGGCGTGCCGCCGCCCAGAGCAACAGCGGCCTCATCGACGATATGGGCGGCCGCCTCCAACGCGGCATTGCGTGCGCCCGCCGCATCTTCGAGCCATCGCAGCCCGAGGCGGCGCCAGGCCGCCTTCTGCTCGCTTTTGGGCATGTCCGCCCAAAGTGGACGGATCAACCCGTGACGATGACGGCGCAAAGCCTCGCCGAGCAGGTCGCCGATCGAGCGGTCTTCAGAAACCATCGGCTTCGCCCCCGTCCCGAGCGTCCTCGTCTTCCTCGGCAGGCCGATAGGTCAAGCGCGAAGGCGGATCGTAGGGCCGGTTCGACTTCATCACGCTCGCTTCGTCCGTGAGCGAAAAGGAGAAGATCGCCCCGCCGCCGTAAAAATGCGTGGCCCAGCCGGTCACGACAACGCGCCGCTCCCCGTCCTCTTCGACCCATTCCAATTTCGGAACGTCGACGCGCAGCATCTTGGCGCCGAACCGCTCTTCTTCTCGCGTTCGGCCGGCATGGTGGCGACGGCCGAAGATTTCGACGACAGCCCATTCGAAGCCGTCGTCGTTTCCAGAATCGGTGCTCTCTGTTGCAGATTGAGCGTCCATGGTTGTCACTCCTCGCCGTCTCGTTGCGCATCGGCTGCTGGCCGCCGCAACTCCCTCGGAAGCCAGAACAGTGTCCGCGCCGCCTCGACGCACATCGCTGCCAGCTCGCCCTTCTTCTTCGGGCGGCCGCCGGCCATCGCCCAGCCCATCTCGTCGAGCGCGGAATTGCAGAGGGCGGCGCTGACGCCTTTGAAATAGACCCCGGGGTCGAAGACCTCGCGCGCGGATATGTCGAACATGTCGGCGGGAAGCGCGCTCAACAGCGCGGCCGTCCCCTTCCCAAGCGACTGCCTCGCCGATTGCCGGCGGAGATCGAGCGTCTTCGACACTGCGATGGCGAGGCGCACGAGAACAGCATCCTGGTTCTGCGCTTGGAGTTCCGCGAAAACCGCCTCGACACTGAGACGGTGGCCAGCATCCTCGGCCCCCTCCCCCGTCTCGTCGGCATCTGGGATTGCCTCATAACCGGCGCCTCGCACCTTCAGCGGCCCGACATCTAACCGCGGCCCTTCCAGCGTGGCGACGAGGGCGCGCAGCGCGAGCGCCGGCTCGGTCCTCAGTGTCTTCGCGGCCGCGATTGTCAGCTGCTCGGACAGCGCCAGGGCGAGCTTGTCGCTGATCGCCGGATTCTCTGCTTCACCAGCGGACGCGTTCGCGCCCCCAGCGGCTGCGGTCCTTTCCTTCTCCTTCTTCGCGACTTCCTTGGGGTTCTGGACGCCATAGGTGATCTCGATGTCGCCGTCATAGGAGACGCCGACCAAACAGCCCGCCGTCTTCTTCTGGCGCGGCCCCCAGCGACGCAGTTCGATCGAAGCCTTGATCTTGCCGCGCTCGGCGTTGAGCAGCTCGAGCTGCTCCTCCTCCTCTTCCGACAGGCCGTCGTCCTCGTCGCCCCGCCCTTCGATCTCCCCGATTTCATTTTCCAACGTCGTGAGGCGCTCTGTTTCCTCATTGGTCGCCTTTGCCTTGCCGCTGGGCGTCAGACGCGGCCAGTTCCAATGGTTCGAAATGGAATCGGCCAAGAGGGCGAAGGCCCATCCGTCCGCGGTCAGGCGCTCGCATTCCTGCTTTAGCCGATCGGCGAGCAGCGTCTTCGCGAGCTCCGGATCACTGACGACAGAATCGGCGCCAAACAAATCCTCGGCGACTTCGCCGCCGGCCGCTCGATAGGCGTCGATGCCGATGACCTTCAGCGCTTGGGTGACATTTTCATTGACGCCGAGCGCGGACTTGATTTGGTGCGGATAGAGCCACTGCTTCTTCTGGAGCTCCTTGAAGACCTTCAGCTGCCGGTCCTGGTCCAGCGCGAGCGTGAATGCCTTCGCGGCATCGTCTCTGACATCGCCGCTTCGCCATGCCTCGCGGATCTCCGGATGCAATGCGCCGAGCGCGATGCGCTGCTCGACGGTTCGCTTGGTGATCCCGAACCGTTCCGCGATCTCCGCCGGCGTCTTCGTCTTGGCGAGATCGGAGAACCTCTCGAACTCGTCGACAGGGTGGAGCGGTTCCCGCTCGATGTTTGCCGCGAGAGAGGCTTCGCGCATTAGTTCGTCGGATATGACGCCATCGGTCGCAAAATACACCGGCACCGCGACATCGGCCTCGAAGTGGCCTTGCTCGACGAGCAGCTTGAAGGCCAGGAACCGCCGATCGCCGTCGACGATCTCGACAAAGCTTTCGTCGTCAGGATGCTGGCGCACCGCCAAGGGCTGCCACAGCCCCTTCGCCAGGATCGAGGCAGCGAGCGCCGGAGTGTTCGCCGCCTTCTCCGTCTTACGGACGTTGTGGAGGCTCATCACAAGCCGGGTCAATGGAACAGTCGTCGTCATGATCTTCGTTCCTTCAAAGCTTCTTCACGTGCTCGATTGAGTTCCGCCATCGCTGCTTCAGAGCCGCCGACGTCGGGGTGGCTTGTCTTTGCCTCGTGCCGGAAAGCGCGCTCGATTTGTTCTGCGGTCGCGTCCGCCGGAACATGAAGGACTTCCGTCCAATGCGTGCGCCTCGGAGCCGGCAGCGCGATGAACGCTCGAAATGTCTGCCGCACGATCGCGAGGCCGCCGTAGCGAAGCTCGACCCGGCGAGCTTCGATGATGTGATGAATCGCCTGGACGTTCGCTTCGACCTTGCAATAGCGATCGACTCCGAAAGCGACCCATTGCCCGTCCATCAGGAACCAAGCTGCGGCGCCCGGATCTGCGGGCGCCCGATTGATCAGGTCGACGTTCGAGGAAAGCACGACATGCTCGATCTTTACGCCGGAGTCCTTTTGAAACCCCGCGAGAGAATGAGCGACGTTTTCGACAGCCTTGTCGTAGGCCGTCCTGAATGGAGAGCTGATGATGCGGTGTCCCGCGGAGATGCGGGGAACGCCGTCGGGCCACTGCAGGGGATAAGGAGCGATCGTCATGCCGCTCGCTCCCGCCACATCGCGACCGCCTCGCGCCAGTTCGCAGCGCCGAGCTTTTGGCAGATCACACCAGAGCGCCGCTGCGCCGATCTCAGACTGATCCCCAGCCGCTCCGCGGCGTCCTTTAGACCACGCGCTCCGCTCTGAAGTGCGCAAACGAATTCGGCCTCGGCCGGCGTCAAAGCGCCCGGGTCAACGACATGGCGGGGAGGAATCGAGAGTGCCATCACATCCTCTTTCTTTCAGAGGTCAGAAAGACGCTTGTCCGCAGCGCGCAAAAATTGTGGGTGTCTACGTCGACGAACTCGACGCTAGCGCCGATCTCCTCCTCGAGCTCGAGAAGGATTTTCTGAATTGCTTCTTCGGCCACCGTGATGCGCGGGTCATTGTCGAGAACGCTTTGCATCAGACCGCTCCCCTTCCTATTCCACCACGATTCCGAAAATGCGCCTGGGCAGCGGCGCGAGCGCGCTCTTGTCGATCGCCGGCATCGTCCTCTTCCTGGCAAATCTGCGCGATTTAAGTTTCTGCTTCGGCTCGGTGATCCCGATATGCCGCTTCGCGATATCGTCGGCTTTCTTGGCCGCCGCGCGTTCCTCGGCACTCTTGCGCTTATGCGGCGTCGTCAGCGCGAGGAAGATATTGCTCTCGCGATTTTCCCCGCCGTCTTCGACTCGCTTCTTGTGCTCGTATTCGAAGCTGTCGTACGGCATGATCTTCTTGCCGGTGAGATAGCAACGGCCATTCTCGCGACGCCAAATGCGCAGCTTCACGCGATCGGGGATTTTGGAGTCCGGCGTCTTGCCGATCCACTCCTCGACACTGCGACCTTGTGGCTTCGCGATCTTGGTCATCTCGATCTCAATCCGAACAATTGGCGGACAGTTTCAGAGCGGCCGCGATATCGCCGTCATTGATCCGCCCGCCGAAGTGATCGCGGACCCGGGCGAACAGCGTCTCGGTCGATATGTCCGGATCGATGTCTTCGATGGCGCCGTAGATCGCGGCGATCTCCTCCGCACTGGGCTTCCTGATAGGGTTCATGAGTCCTCCCTCAAATTACGATTGTCAGCCGCTCGGCGGCTCTGGTCGCAGCGGTATAGAGCCAGCGATTTTTGTCTTCGCGGAATGTGCTCGACTCGTCGAAGACGATCACCTCGTCCCATTGGGAGCCCTGCGCTTTGTGGCACGTCAGCGCATACCCGAAGCAGAATTCCTCGGTCCCCTTTTTGTCCTGCCACTCGAGCTCCCCCTCGTGACCGGACCAAAATTCGTTCTTCACCGTCACGTCGACGCGGCGCTCCTGCGCGCCATCATCATCGGGCGCGATTTTCAGCTTCGTCACGCCCAGCGCCTTCGTCCGGCTCGTTTGCTTTTTGGTGTCGACGACGGTCCATAGCGATCCGTTGAGCAGCCGCTTTTCCTTCGCATTGCGCAGGCAGACCAGCTTCTCTCCCGGCGTCGGCGCCGCCGCGTTGATCCCCTTCAGGATGCGGATGCGAGCATTGTAGGCTGTGCGGGTCTTGTTCAAACCGACGAGCACCTGGTCGGCGCCAAGAACAGCTTCCTGCGTTACGTCAGCGCGCGTGATGACGCGCGCATCGCCGAATTCCCCGACCTGAAGTCGCTCGCCCATGCGGACTCTCGTTGCGAGTGTGATGATCGGCGACTCTGCGGCCTGCCGATGGACTTCGGTCAGCATTACGTCCGGGCGCGCTTCGGTGAAAAAGCCGGCGCCCCTCACCGGCGGCAACTGCGCAGGATCGCCAAGGACCAGAATCGGGGTGCCGAACGAGAGCAGGTCACGCCCAAGCGCTTCGTCGACCATCGAGCATTCATCAATAATGACGAGCGCGGCATCCTTTACCGGCGAATCTGGGTTACGAATGAAGCTCGGCTCTTCATGCATCTGATCGGCTTCATTGACAGTATAGATTAGCGAATGAATCGTTCTGGCGCCCGAGCATCCTTTTCGATGCATGACGTGCGCCGCTTTGCCGGTGAACGCCCCGAACAGGACCTCGCCGTCGACGTCGGCCGCGAACTCACGCGCCAGAGTTGTCTTCCCGGTTCCGGCATAGCCGAATAGCCGGAAGACCTGCGGCGCGCCGGGGCCGGTCTTCAGCCATCGAGAGACGGCTGTGAGCGCCGAGTCCTGCTGGGGTGACCACGTCGTCATGCCGGATACCTTTCCACTCGCTTCGGCCGGGTCGCATAGACGCGCGTAACCCTCGCGCGATGCAGGATCGTCACCTTGCACCCCTCGACACTCAGCTCCTTTTCGAGGCGCCCAGCCCAAGCCAACCGTTCCCCGCCATCACTTCCCGTGAACGTCTTGACATGGAGAAACCCCTTCTCGAGCAGATCGGCGATGGCCGCGCGCTCGGCGCTCGCCAGATCTTCCTCCTCATTGGCGCGTTCGGCGGCGCTCACGACACTCCACCGTTCTTCACGGAATCGAACCCAGTGAACCAAGCGTCGGCATCATCGGCGCGGTCAGCCGTGCGGAGCTCCGGCGGCAACCCACGGCGCGACATGCCGTCCCGCGCCGCCTTCGCACCGATCTGGAACCAGGGGTTCGCGGCGAGAGGGTCGGCATGGACTTCCGCATTCTTCCCGGCCTCGTCGGCGGCGGGACCATCGGCGTTGGCGCCGCTGTGCGTTCCGGTAGCCGCGGGAGAGTTCCCCAAGGAAGCGCCCAAGCCTGTAGCGTTTCCTACCTCTCCCGCGGCCTCCGTTGCCGCGTGGCCCTCACCTTCGGCAGCGGGTTCTTGTGACGCGTTCTGCTCCTCGGTATGGGACTCGCCGGAAGCGCCTTCGTCGGATTCGTCTGCGAGGGGGTTCACGACCGGCTTGAAGAGCCTCGCCGCCTGCGCTTCGGCGTCGCCGCCCTTCAGGTCGTAAAGGTCGTCGTCTCGTCGAAGCAGATCGTCGAGGTCAGTCGACATCGGCAGCACTTTCGCGTGCCGGCGCGCCAGCGTCTTCTTCCCCATTTCACCGAATGATTTCGTCCATGCCGGCGAGAAGTTCCCTTCGCGGTCCTTCTTCGAATATGTATTGCGCACATATTCGACCTCATGAGCCGACATCACATCGCGGCTTTTTTCGCCGCTCTTGAGTGTCGCGATAGAGTAGAAGGCAATGATAGGCCCGCGATCACCGCGAATGAGCGGTTTATGCCTGATGAAGGGGGTGTCGCCGAGTTCATAGTCGAACTCGTCTTTGTCGTGAACCGCCTGGACATCCCATGTCTCGATCGTATCGGAATTGCGGACCTTCTTTCGGATGCCGGCAATCATCGGCATCCATGTAACTTTGTCGATCCATATGTCGCGGCCGTCGTCACCCTTCACCTTCGTGCTGAACGTCGAGAACGCGCCTTCTCGGCCGTCGGGTAGAAGGCCGTCCTGAGCGGCCTTCATTGCCGCTTCGAAGAGAGACCGGCGATCGGCGGTAAGCAGTTTCGGGTTCGCGTTCACTGCCGTCAGAACGACTCTGACAAATCGCTCGACCGGAATATGCACGGGGAGCGCCATCTGAAATTCGCGCTCGTTATTTGTCATCTGCGTCTTGAACGCAGTCACAAGGTCTCTGGTTTGAGGCGCTTCCGCCATGTTGTAATTCCTTCCGGCCTCAGTAGCTGATGGTGACGTTCGGGATGACGCGCTGCGCGATCAGCGTAATGACCTGTTTCGCGACCTCGGGTGCGAGCCCAAATTCGACGAAGGCGTCCAGTGCGATGCGATTTATCGCTGACCTGTGCTCACGGTCGGCTTCGCGCACTGCCGCCTCGGCGGCTTCCTGGGCGCGCTTCGCTTCGAATTCTTGCTTGGCGAGCAGCCCGGCGGCCCTCGCGCGCTGTTCCGCCTCCTCGGCCTGGCGGCGCAGTTCGATCTCCCGGCGCTCGCCGGCGAGGCGCTCCTCGTCGGCTCTGAGCGCGGCCTCCCGTTCGCGGCGCGCGGCCTCTTCGCGCTCGGCGCGGGCCTTGGCCTCGATCGCGTCTCGCTCGGCCTTCGCCGCGGCCTCCCGGCGCGCGATATCCTCCAACGCCTTGCGCTGCTCTTCCAGCCGGGCGCGTTCCGCCGCCTCGCTGGCGATACGCGCGTCGCGCTCGCGGGCTTCGCGAGCAGTGGCTTCCTCGCGCAGGCGCGCCAGCTCGGCTTGCTCGGCCTCGCGCTTCTCAGCGGCGACGATGGCGGCCGTCAGGCGGGAGACCGCGCCGTCCTTTGCGGTCGCATATTCGGCCGCGAACTCTTCAAGGTGCGGCCCGATGATCGCTTGCGTGGCGCTGGCAAGGGCGGCCCGAAGGACGGCCGACGAGCAATCGCCAGGCTCGCGGCCGGCCGCGTCCAGCGCCGCGATGGCGTCGCGATGCTTCGTGATCCGCGCGTCCTCCACCTGTTCCCACTTCGTCAACGGCGCCCGGACCTCATCGCGCCATGCGTCCAGCGTGTCCCTGATCTTCTTCCTGCTGGCGTCGATCTTTTTCGGGATTTCCTTCTGCGCCGCCGCGAGCTCCTTGCCGACCTCCTCGAGATAGGACTTCGAAGACGCCACCCGGCGCGCCATCGCGGCAATCGCCTTGCGCCCCTTCACCGTGCTGACGTCGGCGGAGAAGCCTTCGATCTCCTGCCGGATCGCGGTGAGCACAGGGTCAACGGCGCCCTCTGTCGTGAAGAATGCGAGCGCCTTGCTCTCCTGGACGGTCAGCGCCAGAGCGCTGCCGTCTTCGAACCGGACGTATTCGGTCGGGAGAAGGATTTCGACTTCGGCGGCGACGGTGTCCATCACGATCGTCCTTTCAATATCTGCGGAATGCGTAAGGCGGGATGTCATTGATATCGAGTTCACGAAGAGGCTGCGGAACCATCCAAGGAGTTTCCGTCCCGCCGAACCGCTCGTTGAATTCTTTCCAGTTCGCTTCCGCCTGGGCGACGATCGCGCGCCCATTGTCCGCAATTCCGTTGCCGGGACTGATCGTCGTGCCGAACACGGCAGGCGCGCCGGTCTTTTGCAGGAAAACGAAAGTGAATGCCGTGAGGTCGCGCTCCGCGGCTTGGCGAAGACGGTCGACCGCCTCCGTCGATGGGGCGCCGAAGACGGCGCCGGATGCGATCAGCGCCGGCACTTCCGCCCAGCCGTCGCGATAGCACTCGGCCTGCGCGTAATAGCCGTAGCGCCCGATATGCGTCAGGCAGAGTTGTTCGAAAGGAACGTCGTCCCGGTTCACGATCGTCTTGAAATCGACGAGCGACTTCGGCTTGATAGCATCGAGGCGCATCTTCTTTCGCATCCCGGAGCGCCCGCAAATCCAGAAAACGGAAAGCTCGGTCGCAATAGGATTCGAGAAAGCGCTACCGCACTCCGGGTCATTTCGGATCAGGGAGCTCGCCAACAAGATACGCCGCCAGCGCTTGAACTTGATCGGCTCCTTTCCGGCGGAAACTATCGCCGCCCGCTCGGCTATGCCGGCCTTGACGTTGCCCTTGTGGAACGTCGGCGCATATCTGTCCTTGAGCGCTTCGTGCCCCTCGAGGACCGCCGCGTGCATGGCCCTCCCGACGATCTTCGTTTCCTTCGACTGGGCCGTCTCTTCCTCGTCTTCATCATCCCGGATCGGATTGAACTTCGATTTCCACCAAAACTCGCGCGCATTGCGAGCGAGTAGGCGCATGTCCGTCGAACCAAGAGCCTCGTCCGCGTGATAGACCTCTTCGTCGAGGCCGAAATAGATACCGGGCGCGAACGGCTCGCGCTTCGGCGTCAATCCTTCGACGACGGCCGCTGCCGCGGCGCCGAGCGTTGTTGTCTGAAATGTTTCGATGGTCATAAGGACAATCCTTTATGCGCTGACTTCAGAGACACGGTGCCGATTGAACTCGCCAACGGCAGACGCGATATTCCGCGCGCTGCGCTCATCACCGCCTTGCTCTTTCAGAGTCGCGAGCACGGCCGCACGGTCTTCGTCGGATAGGTGCATCGCGTCGAGACATGAATGGCCGCGAGCTACCCGCCGGCCTTCGACGGCTGGCGTAGCCGCCGCGCCGAGAATGGTTTTGAGGAACGCTATGATGTTCATGACAGCGACACCTCTTCGCAGGCGATCGGCGGCTGCGGATTGCCGCCCTGGTCAAGAAATCTGTTCGATCTGAGAAAGCCGCAGCGCTTGCACTTGCGGCGCCCCAATTTGTCTCTGCGGATTTTCACCCGTCCGCACTTCGCGCATGACGCCATGACTTCTCTCCGCGCCGATTGAGGGAATGAACCCCGGACTTTCCACCACACGGCCCATTCCCTCTCACGGCTTGTCTGCGCAGCAGACCAGCAGCGCGCATGCGCTGCTGCTTTGTCCCCCTGTGTGGTGTGGAGTCATAGGCGGGGGACATAAGCTCATTATTCCGTTGGCGGTTCGGCGTTGCCGATCGCTGCTAGCGGGAGCGCAGTTAGCGCTTCCTGGTCGAGAATGAGCGCGGCTCTCAGGTCATCGCGCTTCTTCCGCAGCTCCGCCGATTTGATCGCCTGTATGGCTTGCTCTTCCTTGGCGAGCACGCCCGCGTGACCGGTCGCGTCGACGACATCGACCACCCATTTCATCGGCAATACCGAGTCGAAGTCGACATCCACGTCGACCTCGACGACCTTCACCAGAGTCATGTTGTGCCTGGTGCCGGACTCGACGATCACGAAATCGCCGACCACGATATCTTGGTCGAGCGTCTTGAAGGTCTCGCGCGGGGCTTTCTTCCCGCCTTCGTCGGCTTCGTAAATCGCTCTGATCGCGCGCACGTTCTTGTTGATCAGAAATACGGCAGTCGTGTAGTTCATTGTCATCTCCTATTTCAAAAGAGTTGCGACGCGAGCCCTAAAACCAAACGCGGCGATCGAAGACGACGACGAGTCCATAAATCATCGGCGCGCCGGGGATGATCCCGCGTTCATGGTGCTCGCCGCGCGCGATGCTGGCCCGATGGTAGACGCGCGTGGCAGCGAGATTGATGGGATGCCCAAGGAGAGCGCCCGTGTCGTCGACGAACATATCGGTGGGCCGCCCATCGTCCCCGAGCACAGCGACATGCTCGAAATGCGCGCCCTTGCGCTGCTCTTCGAAGATCGGGCCGAGCACGCGTTTGAGCGCGTCATAGCCAGGGCGCGGCGGGAGAACATACTCCTGCGTCGCCATGCTCTCGTCGATCGCGATGATCGTGAAGATGCTCATAGTTCGTCACTTTCGTAGTAAAGGACTTCCGCGACGTGCCGCGCATTGATGGAGCGCGAAAGCTTGTCGCCGGTGATTATGTCGAACCACAAAATGCCAAATTCGACCCGCTGGAGGATCTCCGTCACTCCATCGAAATCGATCGTCGCGCCGCACGTTCGATCCCCATCCGGCATTGCCGGTCCCCAGACGGCTTTGATCTTCGTCGTCACGGCCCACCTCCGACATCGTTGAGCAGCGCAGCCAAATCGACGGGCAGCTCCGGTATCTCGGCGAGCGCGTCGCAGAGGTTCTTGAACTTCTCGGTCTCGGTCAGCCGGCGCCCGCGGCGCACGATGCTTTCGGCGATAGCGAGACCGGCGCGGATTCCGACGTCATCGGTCGCGCTCAGTTCGGCACGTATTTCGGCAGCGAGGCGGGCGCGTTCGTTCGCCTGCGCCTCAATGATTTCGTTCGTGGTCATTGCTCGGCCCTCTCAATATTCGTCGTGGTCAGGTGTATCTGCATGTTCCAAAGCATCCATCGGGATCGCATCCTTGATGTCGGGCAATTCCGAGAGCACGTCGAACAGCGCGCCGGTCGCCTCGAAGATCGGCGTCTTGATGACCTTGCGCCGATGCTCTTCGGCGGTCAGCGGAACGTCGCGATAGAGTCGGATACGATCGATTTCGAACGACGGCGGCTCGGCCGGATGGCCGGGATAGGTCGACGATCCGTAGTGAGCATCGCAGCCCCAGCTCGTCACGCGGTAGGTGATGTCGGCGACGAAATCGAAGCCCATGATGGTGAGTCCGACGATCACAGCGCATCTCCATCGAACTTCGCGTAAGCCGCGCGCGCATCCTCAACGCCCCAGCAGGGATCGTCGATCGAACCGAGGTCGCCGCCAGCCCAGAGCTCGCACACGTCGAGCCCTTGCGTTATGTCGCCGGAGTCGGCGCTCTTCGCGTTCAGGCAGGTCGACTCCTCTTCGTGAAAGCCGACTTGCTCGACGGCGAGCGCGGACCAAAAGCGGCAATTGTTGCATGCCTGTTTCATCTGCATTCCCCCGCGACAGGGCGCGCTCTGCGCTCATCGTCGACGAACCGCGCGAACGCCATCCCGACCATCACCATGGCGAGGTCGTCGCGCTCCTTTCGCAACCGCTCATCGCCGAACAACGGGAGCGGATAGGCGAGAACGTCTTCAAGCTGCGTCATCACCTCCCGCGCATCGCCTTCCGCGAGCGCGCGGTCGAACAGGAAGCGGCAGAGCCGGTAATAGGCGCGCGCTTCGATCTCACCGGGAAGCATGCCGGCGCTCCGACGCGGAAAGGCGATGATAGTTCCCATAGCCGTCACTCCGCCGCTTTCAGAAGTTCAGAGCGATCCTTCAAAGCGCGGACCTTCGCGGCGAGCGCCGCGATCGAGGCCAGCACGTCGTCGAAAGTCAGTGGATCGATCTCGCGATTGAGCAGCTCGGCGGCATCTTCCTCGCACATATCGATGAGCTGGCCAGCGAGTGTCAGGCGCTCGTAAGGGCTTCCGATGATGAGCCGACGAAATCCGATCGCATCCGAGCGGAGGTCGCGCCCGGCCTCCTCGATCTTTTCCGCGCATTCGTCGACGGTTCGATTGAAGCCCGGAAAGATGCTGTCGAACATCCTGCGGTCTGAGGACCGCTGCGCCGGCGTCGATCTGACGTGGATTGCCATGACGTCCTCCTATTCCGCAGCGATCGTCCGGCGCGCGGCCTCGCGTTCATTGGCGAGACGCTTGCTCAACTCGAGCGTGATCTGCGCCAGCTCGAAAGCCGTGAAGGGGCTCGGCGGGTTGCCGCGGCCGCCGTTATGCGTCCAGCGCTCGAGCGCGCAGTTGTGCGAGTCGATGACGCGGAGCTGCCTCTCCAGGAAAGCGCAGCGCTTTTCCGGCTGCTCCTCGGCAGCGAGGAATTGATCCACGCCGCTCAGATAGACACCGGGAGTGAGGGGGCCGAATGGCATCGTCAGTTCTCCAGCTGCGCGAAGGCCGCGCAATCTTCGGGGTCGTCGAAATCGTCGAAGCTGATCGCCTCGGTGAGGACGATGATTCCGATGACGACGACGAACAGGCGGGTCGCTCGACGAATGATCGCGTCAATCGACATAGTCGTCGTCTCCCCAGATCGCCTGGATAGCCAAGGCGGGGATCCAGATCGCGGCGATCGCCAGAAACGGCGATGCGGCGATCAGAGGGGCGAGTTGCTGTTCTGACATCGGGGCGCTCCTATAGACAGGCCGGGATGCGGACCTCGACGCGCCCCGACGACAGGCGGGCGTCGCTGCGGGCTTCGGCGAATGCCTGCGCCATTTCGGCGAGAGCGAAGCGGGCGTCGGACAAGTCGCCGCGGAGCGTCGCCGCTTCGTCTCGTGCCTCGCGATAGTCGGCAGCGACTGCGGTGATCTCGGCCCGCAGCGATTGTTCGATATTCGCGTGCTCGGCGGACTCGCGCTTCGTGACATCGCGTTCATGCTGGAGCTTCTGGACTTCGGCCGCGAAGGCGGCGTTGCGCTGGCGCAGGCCGTTGATCTCGTTCATGAGGTCATCGCGAGCCGCGATATAGCCGGCGATCGTCTCGCGCAGATCTTTGATCGTCTTTTCGGAATCGTCGGGGATATCCGTGGCCGTCGTGTCAGCAGCGGTCATTGCCAAATCCTTTCTGGTAAAATCGTCTGGACTACCTGGACGAGAGCGCCTTTCGACGCCCCCGCTCGTATTCGATCGCGCGATCGAGAAACCGCCCGATCTCGGTCGTCGTAAATCCGGCGAGAACTGCGGCGAACTTTGCGACGCCGCGGATGTCGAATGACTGGAGCGCGCGCAGTTCGCGCGCCATTGCTGAGATCGTCGCCTCGTCGTTGAGCAGCGTGACCATGGATCACCTCACCCGGTAGACGCCGCGCTCGTCGCGCTCGGCGCTGATGAAGGTGGCGTTGTGGGCGCCGAGGAAGGCGTCGAGACGAGCGTCCTTGCGCGCTCTCACGACAGCCTGTCTGGCGAGCTCCGTATCGACGCGGGCACCGAAGCCTCGGACGATCGGATCGATGGCTCGCGACGGAGCGATGTTGGTGCTGCGGATCATGGCTCACCGCTCCTCTTCGGCGGAGTCATTGATCGGCGTCACGGTCGCGTAGCCTTTGCCGAGATTGCGGACAACGCGCCATTCGT
The DNA here is from genome assembly GCF_036560965.1 of Methylosinus sp. NCBI lineage: Bacteria > Pseudomonadati > Pseudomonadota > Alphaproteobacteria > Hyphomicrobiales > Methylocystaceae > Methylosinus > Methylosinus sp. The sequence continues at coordinate 78,385 of NZ_DATBQF010000069.1, forward strand.
CGATGCATTCTGCGAGAACAAACTCATCACCGAGAACCTTCTCGATCGCGCTGGCCTCGTCCTCGTCTTCGATCTTCACGCGGACATAGCCGGCGAAGGGGGCGCGGACCTCGAATTGCGGCATCTTTGCCTCCCGAATGAAAATGGGATGGGGGCGCGGATGCCGCGCCCCGTCCGGTTCACGCGACCTTGTCGAGGATTTTCTTCGCGACGGTTTCGATCTCGATGCGCGAGTCCGTATTCGGCTCGCTTCGAGCGTTGGCGGTCAACGCCTGCGCGAAATCCCAAGCGCTGCGCACCGGGCGCTGCTCCTCGCGCTCGCCCTGTTCGAGGATCAACAGCGCGCGCTTACGGCTGATGCTGCGGGCCTGCAGGAAGGCCAGCGCCTCGTCCTGGTCCGATGCGAGCTTCGTCGATTTCGCCGCCGCGACTGCCTCGACCAAGGATTTCGTCGAGCCATTCGCGAAGGAAGCGAGCGCAGGCCTGGACTCTTCGATGAAGCGCGCCGGCGCATACTTGCTGTGGCGCATTGTCAGCTCTTGGAAATTTTCGACGCCCCAGAGATTGCGGTTCATACAGACCCCGCGGAGGTAGAATGCCGCGAGGCGGAGCGAGCCGGAGCCGACTTCGGAATTTGTGACATAGAAGCCGCGGAAGATCAGGTCCGGGTCGCCGCTCGGCAGCTTCCCGACCTCGATCGGATTCCGGTCGTCGACCAAGAAAATGAAAACGTCGCGGTCGCTCGCGTAGAGCGTCGTCGAGTCGATGGTGACCGGCGCGTCAGGATTGTAGAGCATTGTCTGCCAATCCAGGACGCCAGGAACTTTCCAGCGCATGTCGCCGATCCCGTTGCCGGCGATCTGCATGACGGCCTCGACGACCTCGCAATCGAAGATGCGGCCATAGTCCGGGCCGGTGGCCGCGAGCAGCGAGTCGCCGCTCGCATAAGCCTTGATCTCGTCGCTATCGCGGCTGTAGCGCATACCGTAGGACAACGCGTCGGCGACGATCTGCGACGGAAGCCGGCGAAGGTAGCTGGAAGGCGCCTGGGCGAGATTGCAGAGCTGGCCGAAGCTCCAATGGTTCGGCGCGATCTCAGTGCCGTCGGGAAGGCCGACCGTCAGGGCGTGGGTATCTTCGAGGCGTTTGGGCTCCGGCGCGATGAATTCGATCTTGCGGGTATCGACGCGGTACTCGTGGCTCGTGTCGCGCTTCTCGGCCATCGCGTCCTTCAGCTCGCCGAGCGAAAGAAACCGCTGATCGGCGGGGCGCGAAATCCACTGCTTGGAAACGTCGCCGCGAAGCGCGCCCTTGTCGAAATTGCCGACTTTGTAGGGGGCCGCGGCCTGGCTCTTGGTAATCGCTTGGGCTTGCATATCGATCCTCCAAAAATTCGCGCCGATCCGGGATTGGTTCCGGGGAAGGCGGATCGCCGGCGAGGCTTGCTCGCGTTCGGCCGATGGAGGGGAGTGTTGCGCAATAGGAAACGAACGTCAAGCGCTGAGTTGCATATTACGAAACTTTTCTTGACAAGCCGTCCCCTGCGCGCGTACATCTGAATTCGCGCCGGCGGGGTTACAGGAGTCGTGGAGCTGAGAGATTCGGTTATCAGTACCAAGATTGTAGGCAAGGATAGGTACAGGGCGGGGCGCGTTTAGCGCGCCCCCCTGGTAATTGCCAACGGGCTGGTATGATTCAGATTCAGAGATCTCTGGAGTTTATAGACGCATGCAGGCGCGCGCGTAATCTTGATGAGGGTGCGTGATCAAAAATGTCGCGGATCAAGCCGCAGATTACGAGACGGCCATGAATGAATGCCGCGCGTTCCTATTTTACTCTGGGGGCCTTGCGTGCCGGTGCTTCCACGACTTGCGGCAATATCCCGCGCTCCCGTCTCAACTCGTCCGACACGCCGGGCAGCGGCGGCATTGCGCCGGCAAGCGCGCACTGGATCGAGGCCGGAAACCAACCAGGCAAAATGCTAAGCATCGCCCTATTTTCAGGTAATTAGCATCTCGAATCGTCTGAGCTTGTAAAAGTCGGCGGGCTTAGCGCTTACTCACCGCCGCTTTCTAGGGCGGTTTTTTGTCTGCGGCTTTTCTCGGCTTTCCGACGGCGCCTCCTGGTCAACGCTCGGCCTCACGCGCTCGTCGTCTTTGCGGGGAAAGGCTGCGTTCAGAGTCGCAACCATTTGCTTGAGCTGTTCTGTGCTCCGGTTCATGAAAAACCGAGTAAGCCAGTCGTCCTGGGGATGACGAAAGAGTTCTACGGGCTCGAGCTCGAGAAAGGCTGCCAACGCGCGGAGATTGTCCTCTGCCGGTAGAGCTCCGCTGCACCATTTCGAAACCGTCCCTTTGTTCACGCCGAGCTCGCGCACGATTTCGGCTTGCGATAGCCCACGATGCTCCAGCCACTCCGCGATGAAGTGGACGCGAGGCCCGGCCTTATCTGCGTGAATTGTAACCATATTTCCCATGTTACCGATCATAGGAAACCTCAGGCCGGGCGTCGTTAAGCCAATAGGAAACTTTTTCCTTGACTGTTGTTGCGTATTAGGCAACCATGCCGCCCATGAACCAGGAACATCCGCTTCGCGCTTACCGCCGACAGCACGACATCACGCTCGACCAGCTCGGGGAGATGGTCGGGGCCTCGAAAGGCTTTTTGAGCAAGATCGAAAGCCGAAAGCAGATTCCTTCGATGTCGCTCGCCGCGAAGCTATCCGAGGCCACTAAGGGCGTCGTACCCCTGAATGCTTTTGCTCCGAAAAGTTCTAGTTCGGAGGTCGCCCAATGACCGGCCTCTCCCGCCGATCCGTGTTGTTCGCACCTGTCGCGCTCGCTGCGGCAAGCATGGCGCCGGAACAGCGCCCAAGCGCCCGGTACTTGCTCGGCCGCCTGCGGTGGGCGCCGGTCACGTTGGAGAAGCCGTTCCAACTCCTCTCGACGGACGTCCGCCTCACGTCATTGGACCGGGCCTCTGGCCTGCCCCAAATCGGCGATCAGCGTGACGGCGCTATCACGGATGGCCTTTCTGGCTTCTCCACTCGGGTCGCCAGTGATGACAGCCGCCGCGGACATTCTGTCGATCTTGACGATCAGGGCGGAGACGGCGTGGTCGGCCTCGTCGAGGTCGTCGACGAGCAGATATCCGAGCAGCGCCCGCAACAGGAGCCGCGTTCCGGCGAGCTCCACGGCGAGCGGGTCGAGATGGCCCGTCGTGTTCTTCGTGGGTTTCGACATTTCCTGGAATCCCTCGTGAGTGTGGCAACCGCGATGGTGAAGCGGGCCGGGCGTGTCTGCAAGAGCGCCTGGCCCGCATTCATCTCTGATCTCATTGTCGCGACCGCCGCCGACGATGAGATCGAGTCGATCCAACGCGCGGAAGTGCGTGACGCTGGCATGCTTTGGATTGTCGTCGCTCTCGACTCCATCGTTGTTGTCTATCTCGCGGCGCTGTTCTGGAGGGCTCCGACATGAACATGCTGTTCTTCCCCGCAATCATCATCTGCGCTGCACTCGCGCGTGCATTCTATGCGGCGTCTGCCGCAGGGCTTTTCCAGTAGCGTCCTGTGTTCTGCGTATCTTCGTCTAGTGCAATTCAGTGATGGAGGTATCGACGTGAAATCGTTTCATGATTCTGTTTTCGCCTACTCCTTTCATGACCACCCTGCGTCGGCGGTGATGACGAGATCATCTTCGTCTGGCGTCATCCGAAAGTCTTCGGTCGTCGCACAGACCGTTCTCGGAGATCGCCTGAAGGCGTTCCTGCGCCGGCTCCATCCGAGCAAGACGGCGATGAATGTCGCGGCGGATACCGGATGCAGCGCTGCGCAGGTCGAGAAATGGCTCGAGGCCGGGACTCTGCCGAACTGCGTCGCGATGATGCGTCTCATCGCGGCTTACGGCCCCGAATTTCTCGCTGCGATGTTTGAGGCGCCGCCGGCATGGATCGTCGCTGCCTGCGTCGCCGAGCGTGGGGCTCGCATAGATTCAGAAATCGCGCAGCGAGAGCGCGAAATCGACGACCTGAAATCACAGGCGCGCCGAGGCGCAATCGAAGGGCGATGACAATGGAACGCGACGGCAATTCGAGAATCGCGTGGGCGGTCGTTTCGTGGGTGTTGGATAACCTTTCGCTAGCGTTGGTCTATCCGGCTGGGGTGATGACCTGGGCGGCGCAGCGTCTGCGCGTCGCTGCCGGCTATGCGAGCCGAAAGGCGTTCCCGTGATGGCGAAATTCAGCTCTGAATATCAGGCCGGCTTTGCCGCGGGTCTCCGCCTCGCGATCGGCATTGCTGGCAATGCCGCAGAGCGTATGGCCAATGCTGCCGAGACCCGCCGTTCTGAGGGCGCCGTGTGCGTGCTGGTTGCGTTCGCTGAGGTGTTGGCAATCGAGATCGGCGCGGCGCAACCGGAAAGCGCAATTACCACAGCGCCGGCCGTCGCACCGCGATTGAGCGCTGCGGAGTCGCGCCGGGAAGCGAAGCTCAAAGGTTACGAAGGCGACCCCTGCCCGGACTGCGGCGCCATGACGATGGTTCGGAACGGGACCTGTTTGAAATGCGAGACATGCGGCGCGACGACTGGCTGCAGTTGACGCTCCGCAGCGCGGCGATGCGCCGGATCAGGTCCAGCGTCCCGGCGCATCGCTTCCAATTCCCTCCCAGGGGACTGCCCGAGCCGCGGGGCAAGCGCGGCGATCCGTTCGATGTAGGCACTTCCCCGGCGCCATCGCGGCGTCGGGGCCTTTTCGGGAAGGCCGAGCATGGCGACAGCGGGACAAAATTCCATCGATCCAACAACCGTGAAGCGCTTCCTCGGTGAGGCGATGCGCGTCTACGAAAAGTTAGACGCGCAGAAGATCGCGAACATGAACGAGTGCCGCCAAATCCGCGCGCCGCTCAAAGACATCAAGAAGGCGGCGAAAAACGCCGGGCTGCCGAAGGCGGCGTTCAACTCCCTGATAAAATCGGAACTGGCGAAGCGGACCTATGACCGCGCGGTCGAGAACGCAACGCCTGAGGACGACGAAGACGTCGAGGCATGGGAGCAGATGCGCGCCATCGCCAATGAAGGCGACCTCTTCGACGCGGCCGTGAAAGCCAATGCGCCGACCGGCGACGATGAGACCGACCTCCGACCCCGCCATTTGCGTGACCAGGAAGCCGAGCGCCTTCGCGAGAACGGCGAGCGCGTGATGATGGGGATCAAGAAGCTGGACGAGAAGGCCGCTGTTATTGGCCTGCCCGGCGCCGACGCCACGGAAGCCTGAGGGAGCCGCGCTCATGAAGTGGTTTCAGCCTGAAGATTGGCTCGATTGGGCGATCCTCGTCGTCCTCTGCGTCGGCGCCGCGGCGGCCTCCCACAATCTACGTTCCGACATTCCCGTTATCACGATCATTGGAGGCTGAGCGCATGGCGAAGCAAACGACGACGAGCGCGGAGCTGGATGATTTCGGCATCGGCGATATCGTCCGGCTCAACTGCTCGACGCTGCGTCTGTCCGTCGACAAGATCGACCCGGAGAACCCGGCCGGCGCGATCGAGTGCATCTGGTTCGACGACAGCGATACGCTGCAAAGCGCAGCGTTCCATCCCCAGCAGCTCGTAATTGTGGTGAAGGTGGCCTGACGATGCGCGCGCTCGCCCTCGACCTCGCGACGGAGACAGGATTCGTCAACGCCATCGCCGGCGAGCGCAACCCGCGTTGCGGCTCCTGGAAGCTGAAACGTCCCGGTGACGAGGCGGCGCGAGCATATCGAAAGCTTGGGCAATTCCTTCGCGATGAAATGGTCCTCGAGCGCCCTGAGATCGTCTTCATCGAAGCGCCGGTGAACATCGGAGCCTTCCTGGAGCGCGATGATCAAGCGCCAAAGGGCGCTCGCTTCAAGACGTCGTCCGAGACGATCTCGATGCTGCATGGCCTAGTCGCGATCGTCCATTCGATCTGCGGCGGCTGCTACGGTATCCGCTGCGTCCAGGCGAACGTGCAGTCGGTCAGGAAGCATTTTTTGGGCGCCGCACGCCCGCAAGACCCGAAGAATGCCGTCCTAGATCGCTGTCACGCGCTCGGATATTTGCCGCGTGAGAACAAAAACCACAATATCGGTGACGCGCTGGCGCTCTGGGACTATGGCTGCGCGACGCATTGCGGAGCGGCGCCGGCAGACCTCCACCTCTTCGGCGAAGGGGTGCAAGGATGAATGCGCCACCTCGCCTTTCTCCCGAACAACGCCGTCAGGTAGCTACCGAGCTTGCGGGCGGCGTGGACGCGCGCGAGCTCGCACGCAAGTTCGGCGTGTCCTGGTCGACTATCTATTCCATCGGCCGAGCATTCAATGGCCACAGGATTGCTCCGCGCCGCAACCCCGCAGCTCCGCATGGTCGCGGGCAGGATAGAGAGGCGCAGCCGCGTGCTGTTGAGCCTGTCGCGCCGGAGTCCATGCCAGCCGTCAGACAGCAGTCGCCCTTGGTGGGTCCAGGCTTCGTCCAGCCATCGCTCAATAATCTGATCATCATCGATGCGCGCGAAGGGCTCTGCCCGGACGAAATATGCGCTCGGCGGAACTGCAACCGTTCCCGTGTCGACGACGTTCTCCGGCGAGCCTGCAAATTCGAATTCATCGCCCCAGTGATCGCACAGCGTCTCAATCTCGCGAGGTCGAGATGAGCGAATGGCCATTCGGCGACGACATAATGCCGTTTCAATGGGACGTCGTGGTCATGGACGCGCCAACTCCATTCGAGACACGATCGGCGAAGGGGCAAGAAAAGTCTCCCCAAGCGCAATACGACTGCATGACGCTCGGGGAAATTTGCGCCATGCCGGTCGGCGATCTGCTCGCGCCAGGAGGCGTTCTGATTTTCTGGACGACATGGCCATTGGCGGCAAAGGGATTCCATGTCGAGGCGATGACCCGCTACGGAGTTCCGCCCGTTACCGGAGGCGCCTGGGTGAAGAGAACCGCCACCGGCAAACTTCGCTGGGGCCCGGGCTACGTCCTTCGATCCGTCTGCGAGCCCTACTTCGTCGGACGCCTTCCAGGCGCCGACATGCCCGGATCTCCGCGGACGATCAATCTCGTCGAAAGCCTCCATGAACACGGCTCGATCGATGGTCTTGCGAGGGAGCATTCGCGCAAGCCCGAGGAATTCTATCAGATGGTCGAAGCGCTTTCGCCGGATGCGCGCCGGTTGGATGTTTTTTCGCGGCAATCCCGCCCCGGCTGGGCGACCTGGGGGAAAGAGGCGGACAAGTTCGACGGAGGTCAGGCTGCATGACCGCGCAAGGCGCCGCCAACGATCCGCTCGTCCTGAACTGGCGCGTGAAATCGCTCCTCGCCGAAAATGAGAGCCTGCGCGCGAAGGTCGATAAGCTCGAATGCGAGCTGTCGGGAGCGCGTGGCGGCAACGACGAGGAAGCCACAGTTCTCCCGAGCCTTCCTTTGCAGGCCAAGCAGCGGCGGGTTCTCGCGTTTCTGCTTCGTCGATCTCCAAACTTCGTGACGAAGAGCCGGCTTCTAACGGCGTGTTGGGACGAGCCCGACGCTGTGTCCGGAAGCGTCATGGAGCCACAAATCTACCATCTGCGGAAAGCCTTGCGACGGCTCGGTGTCGTGATCGAGTCTCGCCGCTTCGAGGGCTATCGCCTCCCCGCAGAAAGCGCGGCGCGTCTGCGCGAATTGATGGAGCGCAGCGAGGCTTCCGATGAGCGATAGCAAGCCGAAGCTCTATGCCTACGACGATTTCATCGACGAGCTGATGCGCGTCGCGGATGACGCGCAGAATTGCGTCTATCGCCTCGGTCAGGATCGCAGCAATCGGATCGATGTAATCGATCGACTGGTGATCCTAATGGACATCGGCAAAGACAAAATCATTCCTGCGTTTCGTGACGCCATGAAGAAGCTCGATGGAGGCCGCCATTGAAGCGTCCAAGACGCCACCGCTATTCATTCAGCGACATCATCCGCGCAGCCTATCTCGCCGGATCAGGCGCCTCGGCGCCGGAAATCGCCGAATCCCTCAGACACAATCTCACGGCAAACGGAGTCCGCGGCTTGCTATTCCGTCATGGATTGCGATTGGCCCCGAAGATGAGCACGCAAACGGCTTTTGTCGCGGTGGTGTCTCGGGAGGCCATGACGGAGATCGAGCGCATCGCAGAACCATTCGGCGCCGATCCTCATTTTGTCGCCGCGCGTTTGCTGGAGCGAGCCGCCAGAGAAAGCGTGATTTTGAGCGAGATCGTGAAGGAGAACGCCGAGCCATGAGCAACATTACGCATCTCGGAATTATCGCGGGCGGTCGGTCCCTGCTCTCGACGGTCGTATTCGATAATCGAAACGACCGAGCTGAGCGCGCGTCCTGGTCGGAAGCCGGGAAGCTATTGCGCGACTGGCGCGCCGTACGGTCGGAACAGCAGCTCGAGATCGTCCCGCTCTCGCGCCGCTCCTATAACGGGTGGGAGGCCGCGGGGAGATGAGCGAGAACAGCAAAATTGAATGGTGTGATGCGACCGTGAATTTCTGGTGGGGTTGCACGAAGGTCAGCGCCGCGTGCGACCATTGCTACGCCGAGACATGGGCGAAGCGGTTCGGCGGGGAACTTTGGGGCGTCGGGGCGCCGCGCAGAAAGATCAAAGGCGCTCGCGCGCTGTTGCATCGTCTCGACAATGATTATGCCGAATGGGCGGCAGACCATGAATGCGGTCTGCTTCCGCCGTTGAGCGGCATTCGCCGTCGCGTGTTCTGCATGTCGATGGGAGACCTCTTCGACAAAGAGGCACCACTCGAATGGTTTGTAGAGGCATGGCGCACTATCGTCACCTGTAACCGCGTCGATATCATCATCGTGACAAAGCGCCTTTCGATGATCGAGAAGCGCCTTTCGGAAGCCGGGTTCGAAGGCTGGCCGAAGCACGCATGGCTTCTGACGAGCGTTCACGATCAAGCGAGCGCGGAACGGGAAGCACACAGGCTATTGCAACTGAAAATGAAGTTCGAGATTCCGATTGTCGGCTTCTCAGCGGAGCCGCTGCTCGGGCCGATCGATTTGACGACAATCAAATTTTGGTCGCCATGCAATATTCCAGAATATGGCGGGGAAGGTCATGAATTATTGCCGGCTCTGCGGCCAGCTTGGCGCAAAGGGGGCGGACCTGGACTCGACCTCGTCATTGCCGGCGGAGAGAGTGGCCCCGGCGCGCGGGATAATGGTTACGAAGCGAACGCCCGTAGCTTGCTCGCGCAATGTCGGGAGGCTGGCGTCGCCTTCTTCGGCAAGCAGAACGTCGGGAAGAGACCTCTCCCAGAGGATTTGCTCGTCAGAGAATTCCCGGAGGTGCGCCTATGACCGACCGCGACGATTTTGTCGAGCGCGCGAAGAGCGCCGATCCTCTCCCGGTCGCGCAGCGACTTGGCGCGCAATTGAAGAAGGCCGGCGCCGCAGAATGGGCCGGGCCGTGCCCGTCATGCGGCGGAACAGACCGATTCAGCGTCAACATCAAAGAACGGGTTTTCAATTGCAGGGGCTTCGGCGGCGGCGACGTCATCGCCATGGCGGCGCATATCAAGGGGTTCGATCCGAAAGCCGACTTCATTCGCGTCTGCGAATACGTCCTCGACGAAGATGCGCCGGGGCAATCCGAGCCCCACCGTGAGCCAGATCCTTTGATCGACAAAGAGCGCCGGGACGAGCGGAGAGATGCGGCAATTGTCGAGGAACGGAAAGAGGCGGCGTCTCTGCTTCGTGCGATCGAGAACGCGACCGCGCTGTTCGAGCGCGGGGAACTATTCGGCCAGCAGTTCGATGTCCGCCCGCTCGAGGGAACCCTCGGCGAGGATTATTTCGACGCCCGCGGAATCCCGCGGCGGATCATTCTGGCGGCGAGTGATTTGCGCTTTATCCCGAACCTGCCCTATCGCGGATTCTCCGATCGGGATGCTGAAGAGGAAGTCGACCTCGGCTCCTATCACTGCGTCATCGCAGCGCTGCGCGATCGCACGGGCCGCATCCAAGGTGTCCACCGCATCTATTTGGACGCCGGGCGGGGATGCGACGCCTACCGCCCCAGCGGAGAGCCGATCAAGCTGAGGCCGCCAGGCGATCGGAAACGGAACTCGGCGAAGAAAGCCGTCTTTCACGCTGGTGGCGGGCTGATCCTGCTCGGCCCCCTCCCCTTCCACGAAACGATGGCCTGCGCCGAGGGGATCGAAAATGCGATGTCTTGGAAAGCGAAAGCCGATGAAGGCTTGCTCGGTGACGAATTCGCAGGCGCTTCGCTCACAGCGGCCTATAGCCTCGGGAACCTGTGCGGGAGCGCGACGGGGACGCGCCCACATCCGAATCCTCCGCGCGGCCGGCCGAACGCTACGATCATGAACGGGGAGCCGGATATGGGGTCCGCGGCGATCTGGCTCCCGCCGGAGGTGCGCCGCCTCGTCCTAATCGGAGACGCAGACGCGGATGCAGCGAAGATGGCGGCGACTCTCCGCACCGGAGCCGAGCGCTATAGGCGCGGCGGCGTTGACGTCGTCGTTTCGGTTCCGAAGGCGCCGCATGCCTGGGGAGACGGGCGCTCGATTGATTGGAATGATCTTCTGTTGGAACGGGAGAAGGTCGCGGCATGATCACGCATCCTCCCGGCATTTCCCCGATCAAAGGCAGGAAGAGCGTCGCAACGCGCGTCGTCCGCGGGCTCCGCAAGTTCCTCGATTGGCGTGGCCGCGTCGAATGGATCGAAGTGAGGCACGTCGCTTATTCGCTTCATCCGACGAAGGGGTGGCGGAAGGTGGGCGCCTCGGAATGGAGGAAGGCGCGATGAGCGCGACAGCCCTCCCGGTCCCTCGCCAGACGATCGAGGATATCGTGCGGGCGCATGACGAAGCGCTGGCGCTCTATGAGCGCGCCTTCGATGCGATGGAAATCGCACAGGAAGCATTGAAGGCCGCGAACCTCAGGGAACGAGAGGCGACCGCCGGCCAATTGCGCATATTCGGCGGGTCGTCGCAGGTCGAAGAGGCCAAGGACTTCTATGCCGCCCTCGCTCTCCCGGAACGCGGTCGATATCTGCGCACGGCGCGCAAGCTGCTCGCGAACGGGACATGGGCGAACCTCATCAAGATGACGGAACTCGAGCGCCTTATGGACGCGAAGGCGAAGGAAGAGCTTCGCCAGCAAATGGCTTACGTCCCCGATAAGGTCGGCTTTCATGGCCAGATCATCAATCAAGCCGAAATGGACAAAGGCCTTCCACCTATCACGGTCGAGAATGTTTACGCGACGCTTGAGAAATTCCGAGGCGATGCGGGAATGATTTTCTGCCGCGGAATCGCCAACGTCTTTTCTGCGCTGGATCGCAGGTTCAAGTCGCACGACGGCTTCAAGGTCGGCGGCCGCATCATTCTGACTTACGCGTTCGACTCGTGGGGCCATCTCAATTCCGGTTCGATCCGGGACAAGCTTATCGACGTCGAGCGCGTGTTCGCCGTGCTTGACGGCCATCCTGAAGGCTCGTTTCAATCGGCGATCGATGCGCTTGTCGGGCGCCGCGTGCGCGAAGCATCGCAGAGCGAGCACGAGACGCCCTACTTTAAAATCCGCGCGTTCAAAAACGGCAACGCGCATTTGTGGCTTTCTCGCCATGACCTCGTCGAGAAGGTCAATAAGCTGCTCGCCGAATATTATGGCGAGGTCATTGCGGACGGCGCGACCAAGGAAGAGGACCCGCTACAGAACCGCAAGCTGACGCCGGCGCGGCACTTCGGTTTTTTCCCGACGCCACCAGAGGCGGTGGACGAGTTTTTCCGCGGTCGCGGATGCGTCTCCGGCATTCCGATTCTGCGACGCAGAGAAGAGTCTCGACTCCGCATCCTGGAGCCATCGGCCGGGACCGGCAACCTCGCGCGCCGGTGCGTCCACTCGGCTGCAGTGATGGCCGAATGGTCAAATCGCGGGCGGAACTACGTCGACGAATACCGCTTCGACAATCTTGTCGACTGCGTCGAAATCCAGCCGGAGCTCGCCGCAGGCCTCGAGGCCGAGGGGATCTACAATCGCGTCATCCGCGCCGACTTCCTCTCGCTGCGGCCGAACGCGTTCGAGCCCTACGATCTCGTCGTGATGAATCCCCCATTCGATAGAGAAAGGGACCTCGACCACGTCACCCACGCGCTTGGCTTCCTGAAACCGGGAGGCCAACTCTTCGCGATCATTTCGGCAGGAACTGAGTTCCGTGAGACCAGGAAGGCTGTCGCGTTCCGCGCGCTTGTCGAGCGCAACGGCGGTTCGTTCCGCGATCTTCCGCCCGGCTCGTTTCGAGAGAGCGGGACGAATGTCAACACCGTCGTCGTGACGATGCGGAGGAGGATGTCTTGAGCCTGCATGTGCTTTCCTGGGCCTATTCACGCTCGGTCGGGGGCCCGATGTCCAAGATCGTCTTGCTCGCGCTGGCGAATGAGGCGGATGCCTTTGGACTCGTCCCGCGCTCACGCACATTGATCGGTCGATTGGTTGTTGTCACGGAGCTGTCGCGCGCTGACGTGCTCGCCGCGCTCGAGCGCCTGCAGGACGCCGGTGCGATCATCGAAGAACCACGCGGGTTTCAGTTGAAATTCGGGGAAGCGCCATGACGCGCCCACTTGCGCTCGATCTCTATTGTGGGGCCGGCGGCGCGGCAGCGGGGCTCTACCGCGCCGGGTTCGACGTCGAGGGGGTCGATATCAATCCGCAGCCGAACTATCCCATTTGCCGCGGAATTTGGTTTGTCCAACGCGACGCCCTCACGATCGACCCTGACCATCTGCGCAAATTCGCTCTTATATGGGCGTCGCCGCCGTGCCAAGCGCATACAGCGATGAAGAGCATGCACAATGCGAAGCCGCATGAAGACCTCATTCCGGCGACGCGTGCGATGCTGCGCGCCAGCGGCGCGCTCTATGTGATCGAGAACGTCCCAGGAGCTCCACTCGAAGATCCTGTGACGCTCTGCGGGACGATGTTCGGGCTCGGCGTGCCAGGCGCCGAGCTGCGGCGGCATCGCGGCCTCGAGGCGAACTTCACGGTTCCTCGGCTCGAATGCCGTCATGGACTCCAGCCCGCGACGATCGGCCTCTACGGCGGCCATGTCCGAAATCGAAAGCGTCGTGAAGGCTCGCACGCGCGCGGCGTCGCGGATTTCAGCATCGCCGAGGGCTATAGCGCCATGGGGATCGATTGGATGAGCCTGACCGAGCTGTCTGAATCAATTCCGCCAGCCTACGCCGAATACGTGGGGCTCGCCGCGCGCGCTGCGCTTCTCCGGAGCCGCGCCGCATGATGTGGTTCAGGCCTCCCGAAACGATCAAATTCGACCTCTGGAATAAGAGCACGCGCAGGTCTGTCGAGCGCTCTGCCGTCGTGATCCGGCGTCCATCTGGAATGATCAAGCGCGCCAGAGCGCGCGCGAAGGCAGCGCGGCGATCGAAGGCAGTGGCAGAATGAGCAAGAAAGGCCAGAAGAACCGTCGCTTCACGCCTGAAGAAAACGCTCAGCTTATCGCGCTGCGTCTGGAGCATTGCGGGGTCCGCCGCGGCCCGCTCGCGCAAAGACCAGGTGGCCTCGGCGTGATCGCAAAAAAGCTCGGACGCCCCAAAAGCTCTGTCCAAGTGCGACTGCAGATGCTCGCCGAGCGAGACGAGGCGGCGGCAGAATGACGATCGCGCCACCATTTGACGTCCTGCCGCAGCCTCTTTCGCTCGAGGATTTCATCCGCGAGAGCGCGCCTTATCTCGCGCCGCCGCCGTACGTCTCGAAGTTCAAGGCGGTTCGCTGGACGGAGCTCGACCTGCCGGGCCCGGAACACGAATGGCTCGTCAAGGGCGTCATCACGCGCGGCGAGCGGACCATGATGGTCGGCGCCTCGCAGTCCGGGAAGAGCTTTCTCGCGATCGATCTCGCGATGTCGATCGTTCGAGGCGTTTCCTGGTTTGGCGCGAAGGTGCGTCGCGGCGGTGTCGTCTATCAGGCTGGAGAGGGCGGCCGCGGGATCAAAAAGCGTCTCAGGGCCTACCGTCTCGAACATGATCTCGAAACCAACGCCGAGCTCCCTTTCGTTCTTCTTCCGGCACAGGTCGACCTCTATGCCGGCGACGATGCGACGAACGCTCTGATCGCTGAGACCAAGCATTGGGGCGCGACATTCGATTGCCCACTGGAGCTCGTCGTCATCGATACCCTCTCAACGGCGACCCCGGGCGCCGACGAAAACTCGAGCAAGGACGTCGGGCCCGTGCTCGCGCGCTGCGAGCGCATCGCCCAGGAATGCGCCTGCGCCGTCATGCTCGTCCATCATATGAACTCGGGCGGCCAGAAGCCCCGCGGCCATACCTCGATCCTCGCCAACCTCGACTCGGTCCTGAAGGTCGAGAAGCTCGAAGAGATGGACGTCGACCGTCGCGCGATTCGTGAGATCGAGCTGGCAAAGCAGAAAGACGGCGAGAGCGGTCGGAAATGGCGCTTCGTGCTGCCCGCGGTCGAGATCGGCAAGGACGCCGAAGGCGAAGCGCTCACGAGCTGCGTCGTCCGCTTGCCAAATATCGAAGGGGAGCCAGGCGAAACTTCAAAGCCCACCGATGCCGGCCAGAGGCTGACGCCACAGTGTGAGGTCTTCCTCCGGGCGATCTACAAGGCGCTCTCAGAGCACGGCGAGGAAGCGCCGGCCGCGCTCGACTTGCCCGCGGGGACACACGTCGTCCGGTGGAAGCAGCTCGGCGAGGTCTTCGCCGGAATGGCATTCGACGGCGCCGACGAAGACGACCCGAAGAAGCGCGCTAACGCGCTGAGCCAAGCGATGAAGCGGCACGGGGAACGGCTGATGCAGCTCAATATCATCATGCGGGAGAATCCCTTTGTATGGCTCACTGGAAAAAAGGTGCGCGGCTTCGCGCGCCGATCGGACAGCGCCGGCAATACGCGAGGCGAGCGACGGGAAGACCCACCGCCGCCCGTAGCGACCGATGAGCCCATGTTCTGACAGCCCGATTTTATCGGCTGTCATTTTCGCAGATTTGATGCGGGCAGGCTAAGCAATGGCTAGAAAAGGGAAATCAGCGTTGCGCGGTTTTGACGCGTTGGCGCCGCTGTCATCTGACACGGTGAAAATGTCAGAATCCGAGAGCGCCCGTCATTTTGACGAAGACGTGAACGGGCGCTTTTCTGATGCGCGATCGGCGCGCCTGCTCGCCTCTTCGGTCATTCGCACCGCGGAGCTCCAATGGACAGTCGAGCATGTCAGGATCAGGCTCCGGGAGGCCGCCAGGGGATGCGAGCGCCTGGTCCGCCGCGTCGGGCCGGCGGCGATGAAGAGCTTCTGGCCTGATCCAGCGCTCTTTGCGACAGAGGTCGAATTCTCGGATCAGGTGACGGCGCTTCAGGCTGCGAACAAGACGCGGCCGCGCGGGAGCGGAGCGGCTCCGCTCTCGCACATGGGCGCCGGGTCGGACCGAGAAATCTCCCGCATCGAAGAGGCGATCTATTGGCCAATGCGCTATCTCGGCGCGTCCGAGCATGAGCTGCCGCGCAAGGCGTTAGCGCTCTGGAACCTCTGCGAGGCGCGCAATCTCTCTTTCAGCCGCGAATGTCTGACGCTCAGCTGCTCGCGCCGGATGGCGAATTACCGGGTCGACGCCGCGATGCGCATCATTCTCGAGTGCGTGATCAGGGACGGGGTGCGACCGTGAACGCTCGCGCCGCCATCGTCCGAGAGGCCCGCCTCGACGAACGAATGCGCGGGGATCCCCGCGTCGCCGGCGGCGACCTCATGGCGCTTCGGGCCTGCCAATATGCTGCAGCCATCCTCCAAAAGCGCGGGGCGCTTCCGCTCGACGCCGGCGCATTCGAAGCGCGTTGGTCGCCCGAGCTGCGCACGGTGACATTCTGGCGCTCCGGCGCGTTTGCCGCCGCCTATCGCATCCCCGATCGCGTCATGGACTACGACCCGAGCCGGGCGATGGTTTCGATCGGAAAGGATTAACCGAGCATTCCCGCGGCGCAAATTCCGTTCTGACTCACGTCCTGTCACCACAGTCATTCGCTCTTGTCATGTTCGTCACCGCGTTTAGAGCGCCATAATTTCGAAATCTGCCGCGGGAAAAAAGCGGAATTATCGAAGGCCAAAGGATAGCGGCCAAACCCCAGTGAACTCTAGCATCCCGCGGTTCGAGGGCGCGCCCGCACGAACGCAGGCCGCTCCAAAACTCATTGACGGGATTGCACAAAACCCGCAATTCTCGCGTCCGAGATACGGTCACTGCTGTGTTTGACGACTGACATAGCTGGATATGACCGACCACGGCGGGCGCGGAGCGCCCCCGCGGAGAGTTTCGAGCGCCCCAGCAGGCGTCACGGTTCCGAAGCTGGACGCGTAGGGTCCGGAAGCGATCGTCCGGCGCGCTCGTCCCCCTCGCCTGCCCGGCCCGAACCCTCTCGCTCGATGCGCGGGGCTCTGATGTAGGACCGGGCGGGCGGCGCGCGCAGCGCGCACGTTTAGCCAGGGGCGTAAAGCCGTCCCCTAGGACCTCGCTGTTTTTCGGTGTTCAGCGAGCTGCCGAACCCAAGAACCGACGCGCGACGGCGCTCCCATAGGAGGCCAGAAGCGCGAGAATTCGCCCGATGGGCTCCGATATCGGCTGGGGAGTGTAAGGCGCGCCTCATCACGGTGAGCGTGGCCCGGCGAGAGGGCTATCGCGTCGGCCGATTACTTCCATCACGCCGCAGAGATGGCGCGCCTATTGCGCGCCCTTCGCGGCTTCCTCGGCCTGTCTCCTATACCAAGTCGCCCGACTCATCCCCGCTGATTCCCACGGTTTCATTGCTGTAAGCGACTGGCCCCGCCTTTCCAGCTTCGGCCTCCCGCGTCTTCTCGGCTCGTTCGCACTCTGAGCAGACCCCGTCGACGCGGAATGCTCGGGCATGTTCAATGCTGTAAGCGACTGGCCCCGCCTTTCCAGCCTCGGCCTCCCGCGTCTTCTCGGCTCGTTCGCGCTCTGAGCAGACCCCGTCGACGCGGAATGCTCGGGCATGAGCTCTGTCCTAGCGTCCGAAATGCGGGAATGTTTGGGAGAAGACATCGTATCCGCAGGCGTGGCAGACGCATCGGATGAACATGTGGTGCCTTTCGCTCGGTCAGGCGCGAATTTGATAGCCATGAGATCATTATGAGACTGTTGTGAGACTGTTGTGAGACTGTTGTGAGACAATTACAAGGATGCTGCCGAAGCAGTCTGGCGCTCCGATCACCGTCGGCGCGAGCGTCCAGCTGGTCCAAGAACGAAAGTCGAATTTCCCCCTCATAAAACCGCCGACGCCACAGCGCCGGCGGCTCCATCGAACACGGCCTCCCAAGGCCTCGTGACGCCCCCATGATCTCCGAACCGGAGAAAGCGGGGGCGAGGAGCGTTCCAGCGCTCCCCGCCGCGAGAGCTGACCTCGCATGACCAAGAACCGGCCGATTCCGGCCACCCCGCACCGCGCGCTGCGGCGGGGCAAGGGTGTCTTGCGCCATGCCGAAGATCAATGCAGTGGAGATGCGCGCGGTCGCGCTTCTCAAGCCTTTCCCCAGAAATGCCCGGACTCATAGCAAGGAGCAGGTCGAGCAGCTCGCCGCGGCCATTCGCGAGTTCGGCTTCACGGCGCCGATCCTGATTTCCCGTGATGGAGAGATCAGGGCCGGGCATGGACGTCTCCAGGCCGCGCAGTCGCTCGGAATGACAGAGGTCCCGACTCTCGTCGTCGGGGCGGATTGGTCGCCGGAGAAAGTCCGCGCTTATGTCATCGCGGATAATAAGCTCGCGCTGAACGCGGGCTGGGACTTCGATATCCTCGCCGCCGAGATCGGCGCGCTGCAGGAGCTCGACTTCGATATTGCGCTGACCGGCTTCTCGCTCGACGAGATCGTCGCCCTGCCTTTCGGGATCGGAGGGGACGGCGACGCGATCGGCGCGACGCCCGAGCGCGCGCCGCCGCGGCTCGGCAATTTGATCGAGCGCTTCGGAATTCCGCCGTTCTCCGTGCTGACGGCGCGGGAGGGATGGTGGCAGGATCGAAAGCGCGCCTGGTTGGCGCTCGGCATCGAAAGCGAGGTCGGGCGCGGCGAGAACTTGCTCAGGATGTCGGATACAGCCAACGAATTCATGGCGCCCAAGCAATCGCGCGGCAGACGCAAGCCCAATGCTGAGCCCGCCGGCGGCGGCGGTGGCGGGTGGAAAGCGATGAACGAGAAGATGGCGGCAAATCGCGCCAAGCTCCGTGACAGAAAGAGCGAGGACTGATGGCGAAGGGAAAAGCCAGATGCTTCGCCCCGGAACTGACGCGCGGGGAGCATGAGGTCGGAGAGAAGAGATCATCGCTCCCCGCGGGTCTCGTCTTTGGCGAGATCGAGAACTTCGACGGCGCCGGGCGCACGATCACCGGGACATCGATTTTCGATCCTGTCCTGTGCGAGCTCGCCTATCGCTGGTTCTGCCCGCCGGGCGGCCTCGTGCTCGATCCCTTCGCCGGGGGCTCGGTGCGCGGCATTGTCGCCAGCCGGCTCGGCCGGCGATATATCGGCGTCGATCTCAGGCCGGAGCAGCTCATCGCCAATCGCGCGCAGGCCGCGGTGATCTGCAATGGCTTTCCGACTCCGGAGTGGATCGCCGGCGATAGCCGAGCGGTCCTCCCGGGCCTCGAGGTCGAAGCGGACTTCGTGTTCTCATGCCCGCCCTATGGCGACCTCGAGGTCTATTCGGACCTCGCGGCCGACCTGTCGACGATGAAACATGAGGCCTTTTGCGAGGCCTATCGCGATATCATCGCGTCGTCGGTTCGGCTTCTCAAGCCGGATCGGTTCGCCTGCTTCGTCGTCGGCGATTTCCGCGGGCCGGACGGCTTCTATCGGGATTTTCCGGGCGAGACGATCCGCGCCTTTCGCGCCGCCGGCGCCGGTCTCTACAATGAAGCCGTTCTGGTCACCGCGATCGGCTCCCTTCCGATCCGCGCCGGCAAGCAATTCGCCGCGACACGGAAGCTCGGCAAGACTCACCAAAATGTCCTGGTCTTCTGCAAGGGCGACCCGCGCAAGGCGACCGAGGCCGTTGGGGAAGTTGCATTCGGCGAAGGAGGAGTCGGCGGCGAGACGCCGCATGCCTCCGCCGCCGACGAGTTCGGCGAGCTGCTCTAATGAATGGTAGTGAACGCCAATGAATGCCAGTGAACGGCCAATCATTCGCGAGCACGAGGGGATTGCCGTCGTCCGCGACGATCTGTTCTCGGGCGGCACGAAGGCGCGCTATCTGCCGGCGCTCTTTCACGACGCGGATGAGATCGTCTACGCGAGCCCGGCCGAAGGCGCGGCGCAAACGGCGCTCGCAATCACGGCGCGGCGCCTCGGCAAGCGTGCGACGATCTTCGTCGCCAAGCGCGCCCAGCCGCACGCCAGGGCGCTGATGGCGAAGCGCCACGGGGCGAAGGTCTATCAGGTGAGCCCCGGTTATCTGAGCGTCGTCTCGGCGCGAGCCCGCGCCTATGCCGAGAAGACAGGTTCACTGCTGGCTCCATTCGGTGTCGATCTCCCGGAGACGATTCAGACGATCGCCGCGGCCGCGCGCGCCTCGGGCGTGCAGCCGGATGAGGTCTGGTGCGCCGCAGGATCTGGAACGCTCGCCCGCGGCCTCGCCGCCGCATGGCCGAACGCTCGCCGGCATGTCGTGCAAGTGGGAAAGAAGCTCGAGGCCAATGACGTCGCCGGCGCGACCATTCATGTGGCCCAGCAGAAATTCGAGAAGGCCAGCAAGGCCGCTGTGCCATTCCCGAGCGACCCGCATTACGACGCCAAGGCGTGGGAGATATGCAAAGCCCGGCGCGGGGCCGGGCTCGTGCTGTTCTGGAATGTGACCTCGCCGGCAACCATCGATTAGGCGGCCGCTGCCGTCATGCGCGCCTCGAGCGCGAGGACGCAGAGATTCCGATATCGATCGAGCGCCTTGGGGCTGCTCGAAACCGGCTTGATGGCGTAAGCCTTGAGGCCTTCGATATCGCCGGCCTCCGCGAGCTTCGTCAGTTCGGCGAGCTTCCCACGAAACCGGGCGTGCGTCGCCGCGCTGAAATCGGGCGGCGTCGGAAGCGCGCCGGCCTGCGCGGCTGCGAGAATGGCCGCGCGCTTGCCGAGTTCCTTCGCCGTTGCGGGCTTGTCGATTTTGGCAAGGTTCGCCGCCTTGGCTGTCGCTTTGCCTTTCGGCCAGCTCTCCGCGTTCGCCGCCGCAATCGGATGTGAAGCGGGGGTGAGGTTTTCAATATTGACGGAGGCCATCTTCTCGGCTTGGCGCGTCATTTCCTTTGTCTGATCGGCGATCGCGGATACGCGAAGGGCGATCGCGACGGAAGATGCGCGGAGGCGCTTCAGGCCGGGGGTCTCTTCTGCGATCGCCTTCGCGGCGCCGGGGAAACGAGTCTCAGGCGGCCGACGAAACGCGAAGCCGCCTTCGACGCGTTCGATCTCGAAAGCGTCGCCGCATTCACGCTTAGCGGCGCGGCGGCAGTTCGAGCGATCGGTGAAAGGCTTGGAAAGGTCGTTGGCATTCATAGCTGCTCTCCTTTGCTGAAGTTCTGATGAACGCAGGACAGCGCAGAACGAATGCAGGAGCAACTCCGGTCTAATGCGACATCAAAAGAAACTCATCGATGGCTGCACGCAAACCACGACGACCTAGAAAGCCAGGTCGTCCAAGGCATACGCCTGACGCCAAGTCTCGCAAAATGGTCGAAGCGCTGGCGTCCTATGGAATTCCGCACATCGAAATCGGAACGGTTATCGGAATCGATCCGAAGACGCTGCGAAAGCATTACGGCCTGGAACTCGAGACTGCCGCGATCAAGGCGAACGCTATGGTCGCGCAGAGCCTCTTCGCCAAGGCGACATCGAAAGGGATCACCGGCCCGTCGGTCACCGCCGCGATCTTCTGGCTGAAGGTGCGCGCTGGGTGGAAAGAGACCACCATTCATGAACACGGCGGCAAGAACGGCGGCCCGATTGAATATTGCGATTTGTCGGCGCTGAGCGATGAAGAGCTCGACTTGCTCGAAAAGCTCCGCGCCAAGATTGCCCAGCCTGGAAGCGATCCGGGCGGAGAGAGCGCGTAGGGAGGCGCAAAGAGAAAGGGAAAGGATAGCGCGCAACGCTGACGCGATCCGGGCGCGGTGTCAATCGCTCGCCGGCTTCGTCCGCGAGGCATGGCCGATCCTCGAGCCGAACACACCGCTGGTCTGGAACTGGCACCTCGACGCGATCTGTGAGCATTTAGAGGCGATCACATTCGGGCAGATCACGCGTCTGCTTACAAACGTTCCGCCGGGCTCGTCGAAATCGCTGATCGTTTCGGTGTTATGGCAGGCCTGGGAATGGGGCCCGATCGGGAAGCGCTCGATGCGCTTCCTGACCACCGCTCATAACGACGTCCCGGTCAAACGCGACTCGCGCAAGTGCCGTGATCTGATCCTGTCGGAGTGGTATCGCAGTCTCTGGCCCGAGGTCGATCTCGTTCGCGCCGGCGAAATGTCGTTCGCGAATTCGAGCACCGGAACGCGCGAGGGCGTCGCCTTCGGTTCGCTGACATCGCAGCGCGGTGATCGTCTGATCATCGACGATCCGCATTCGA
This sequence comes from Methylosinus sp., assembly GCF_036560965.1. NCBI lineage: Bacteria > Pseudomonadati > Pseudomonadota > Alphaproteobacteria > Hyphomicrobiales > Methylocystaceae > Methylosinus > Methylosinus sp. The sequence continues at coordinate 100,058 of NZ_DATBQF010000069.1, forward strand.
CGACCAAAGTCGAAAGCGATGCCGAACGGACAGCGACGACGCGCAAATTTCGTGAGGGCGCGCTCAATCGCCTCAACGATCAGAAGCGCTCGGCGATCGTCGTCGTGATGCAGCGCCTGCATTCCGATGACATCTCCGGCACGATTCTGAAGCTCGGGATGGAATATGTCCATCTTTGCCTGCCGATGGAGTTCGAGAAAGAGAGGCGGTGCCGGACCTGCATCGGGTTCGAGGACCCGCGCACGAATGATGGCGACCTCCTCGATCCGGTCCGTTTCCCTCGTGAGGAAGTCGAGAAGCTCCAACGCGAGATGGGGTCCTATTCCTATGCTGGGCAGTATCAGCAGCGGCCGACCCCACGCGAAGGCGGGTTGTTCAAGCGCGCATGGTTCGATGGAAAGATCATCGGCGCGGCGCCGGAGCGAACCGTCTGGGTCCGACATTGGGACCTTGCGGCAACGAAGAAGAAGACGTCGGCGCGCACCGCCGGCGTGAAGCTGGGGAAAACTCCTGACGGCCGCTATGTCGTCGGCCATGTCGCCATGACGCAAGACGAAGGGAATGCCGTACGCAAGCTCATCAAGGCGACGGCGGAAATCGACGGAAAGGGCGTGATGATCAGCTTGCCGCAGGATCCTGGCCAAGCCGGCAAGGTCCAGAAGTCGGATTTCGTTGCGCAGCTCGCCGGCTGGGATGTTCGGGCCGAGCCAGAGACCGGCGACAAGGAGACGCGCGCCACGCCGTTCTCGGCGCAGTGCGAAGCCGGGAACGTCTATCTCGTCCGCGGCGCCTGGAACGACGATTATCTCGACGAGCTATGCCTGTTTCCAGGCGGCTCGTTCAAGGATCAGGTCGACGCTTCGTCGGGGGCATTCGGGCGCTTGGTGAAGCCGGCAAAGGGGCCCCCTGCCGTGTTCGGAACATACGGGAGTCAAGGTTGAGCGACGACAAAGAACCGGACTCTCGCTCTTCGGATTTCGAAGAGATGCAGTGCTACTGGCGCAAGGTCGACGCGCTCTTGGGCGGCGCCGACGCAATGCGCAAAGCCAGCGCTTATCTGCCGAAGTTCCCGAACGAGACCGACGCAGATTACAAGTTCCGTCTTTCCAATGCGAAATTCACCAACATCTTCGGCGATATCGTCGAGACGCTGGCTTCGAAGCCGTTCGGAACAGAGATCACTATCACCGGCGCCAGCGCGCGCGTCGAGTCATTCGTCGAGGATATTGACGGGCACGGCTCGCATCTGCATCAATTCGCGGCGCAGTCGTTCTATGCCGGTCTCGCCTATGCGCTGGACTGGATTTTCGTCGACTACACCAAGAATGTTCCGCCGGGCGCCACGGTAGCGCAAGAGGCCGCGCTCGGCGCGCGCCCCTATTGGGTGCACATCCCGGCGCAACAAATGATTGCCGTCTATTCCGAAATGATCGGCGGCGTAGAGACGATCGTTCATGCGCGCATCGCGGAATGTTCCATTCAGCGCGACGGCTGGGGAGAGAAGAAGCGCGAGTTTGTCCGTGTCCTGGACCGTAAGGTCACGCGCGATGACCTCGACAACGCGATATCCGCCGCGCCGGCGATATGGGAGCTTTGGGAGGAGATCGAGCCGCAGAACGGGCAGGACAAAGAAACATGGGTGCGCCGCGACCGCGGCTCGATCAGCATCGGCGTTATCCCGATCGTCCCTTTCATCGCGGGGCGCCGCATCGGCTCTTCCTGGCGCCTCAAGCCCGTTCTGAAAGACGCAGCGGAACTGCAAATCGAGCATTTCCAGCAAGAGAGCGCCCTCAAATATGCGCGCGAGGTAACTGCTTTTCCGATGCTCGCGGGCAACGGAGTGACGCCGGCCGAGGACGCGACTGGAAATCCGAAGCCGGTTCCGGTTGGGCCGAAGACAGTCCTCTACGCGCCGATGGATTCCGATGGCAACCACGGTGAGTGGAAGTTCATCGAGCCAAGCGCCGAGTCGCTGCGATTTCTCGCCGACGAAGTGAAGGCAACGGAAGAAGCGCTCCGGGAGCTCGGGCGCCAGCCTCTCACGGCGCAGAGCGGCAACATCACGGTGGTGACGGCTGCCTTTGCCGGAGACAAGGCGATCAGCGTCATCGAAGCGCTGAAACTGAACTTCAAGAACGCGCTCGAAAACGCGCTCGCTTTGACCGCGAAGTGGGTAGGCGAGACGGACTCGATCGAAGTCGAGATGTCGTCGGACGACTCGCTCGATCTTCGCGCTGATGATGGCAGCGCCGATCTCGTCGAGATGCGCAAGAACAACGACCTCTCCCAAGAGACGCTATGGAGCGAGTTCAAGCGTCGCGGAAAGCTCTCCTCGAATTTCGACGCGGAAAAGGAGCGCCAACTCCTTCTCGACGAAGCTCCTGGCGATCCGACAGCGGCGGAAGCAGATGCGGCGGCCGGAAACAATCCTGGCCCCGCAATCCCGGCCAGCAGCGGATCGCCGCCGGCGCCCGGCGCGGATGCGCCATAGAACGGCTCGGATGGGCCAGAGGTAGCACATGAAGCTCAAAACGATCGAGAAAGACGGCGTGACCTATGCGGAGGTCAAGGAGGGAAAGCCGGTCTATGTGAACGACGATGGCTCCGAAGCCGCCGTCGATCTCCCGGGCACCGCGGCGACGATCTCGCGCCTCAACGGCGAGGCGAAGACTCATCGCGAGGCGAAGGAATCCGCGCTCGAGAAGCTGAAAGCGTTCGAAGGGATCGACCCCGCCGCCGCGCGCGACGCGCTCGACAAGCTCGCGAACATCGACGCGAAAAAGCTCATCGACGCCGGCGAGGTCGAGAAGGTCAAGGAGGGCATTTCGCGAGCCCTCGAGGGCAAGATGGCCGAGGCGAAAAAGGCATATGAGCAGACGATCGCCGAGGAGCGCGCGAAGAGCGAAAAGCTCGAATCCTCCTTACATGCGGAAAAGATCGGCGGCGCCTTCGCGCGCTCACAGTTCATCAAGGACAAGCTCGTCATTCCACCCGACTTGGTTCAGGCCCGATTCGGGAAGAACTTCAAGCTCGAGGATGGAAAGGTCATCGCCTACGATGACGCGGGGCAGCAGATCTATTCTCCCGCGCGCCCCGGGCAGCTGGCCGACTTCGACGAGGCGCTTTCCTCAATCGTCGGCTCCTACCCGCAGAAGGATCACATCCTCAAGGGCTCCGGAGCCAGCGGCACGGGAGCGCGCCAGAGCGCCGGCAACGGCGGCAATGGCGCGAAGACGATACGGCGCGCCGAATTCTTCGCACTCTCGCCCGCCGACCAAGCCTCGAAGATCAAGAGCGGGCACACCGTCGTCGATGAATGAATTCGAGCCGACTCTCGGATGAGGGAAGGCGTTCGGGCCGGATGGCTCACCTCGAATGGCGGGCCATCCGCCGGCTGATCCAAACTCTAAAGGAGTCCTGATATGGGGACGCTTACCCTCACCAATCTCATCACTCCGATCATGAACGCGATGGACGTTGTCTCTCGCGAGCTGGTCGGCTTCATTCCCGCCGTTTCCCGAGACTCGTCTGCGGAGCGCGCGGCAGTCGGCCAGATGGTCACGTCGCCGGTCGTCGGCGCGATGGCCGCTGAGGATCTGACCCCCGCCGCCTATGCGGCGGATACGCCGAACCAGACCATCGGCAATGTGCAGATGACGATCACTAAATCCCGTTCGGTTCCGTTCGGAATCACGGGTGAGGAGACCCGTGGCCTGCAAAATTCCGGCACCATCGGGACGATCACTCAGGATCGAATCGCGCAGGCGCTGCGCACGCTCACCAATGAGGTCGAGAACGACATCGCGGCGCTGCACGTCTATGCCAGCCGCGCCTATGGCACCTATAATTCGACCCCGTTCGGCACGGCGGGCGACCTCTCCGACTTCGCGCAGTCGAGGCGCATTCTCGACGATAACGGCGTCCCGCAGAGCGACCTGCATATGGTGCTCGGCTCCACCGCCGTCGCCAATATCCGCGGCAAACAGTCCGGCCTCTTCAAGGTCAACGAAGCCGGCACGGATCAGCTTCTGCGCTTCGGCGTGCTCGGCGATGTGGAGGGCTTCGCGCTCCACAACTCGGGAAAGGTGAAAAAGGCAGTCACCGCGGGCACGAACAATGGCGCGGCGACGACCGATACGGCGGGCTATGCCGTCGGGGCGACGGCGATCGGTCTCGCCGCGGCCGGCACCGGCACGTTCATCGGTGGCGATATCATCGGCTTCGCCGGGGACACCAACAAATATTTGGTCGTTTCCGGCGACACCGATGTGTCGAATGGCGGCTCGATCACCATCGCCGAACCGGGTCTCCAGCAGGCGATCCCGGCCGCGGCCACCGTCATCACCACGATCGGCGCGACCACCCGCAATATGTTCTTCCATCGCTCGGCGATCCAGCTCGCGACTCGCGCGCCGGCGATGCCCGATGGTGGAGACGCGGCCGAGGACGTGATGACGATGACCGATCCCGTTTCGGGCATCGCCTACGAGTTCGCGGTCTACAAACAGAAGCGCCAGCAGCGCTTCGAGGTCAATCTGGCCTGGGGCGTGAAGATGGTCGCGCCTCGCCACTCCGGCGTGCTGATCGGCGCGTAAGGCCGGGACATGGCCGATGGCGCTTGGCGCCGTCGGCCGATTTCGAGGAGCTCACATGATTCCCACAATTCGCGTGAAGCCTTGGTCGAAGGATCAGGGGCTGTTCGTGGTCCTCAATGAGGAGGATTTCGATCCGCAGCGGCACGAGCTTTATGTCGACGAGGCCAGCGCTGCCGTGCAGGCGGTCGAGAAGGCTCGCGCCGAGGCCGAGCGCCTGGCTACGGAAGAGGAAGCGCAGCGCAAGGCCGCCGAGGAAGAAGTCGCTCGTCAGGCGGCGTCCATAGCCGCACTCGTCGCGCAACAGGCTCTCGACATCGGCGCTCAGGCCGCTCCAGCGCAGGAGCAGAGCACGGGACCCGTGGCCGTCGAAACGACGACCGCTCCGGAACAGCCGATCGCCGGGACGGAAACGGCCCCTGCATCGGCTCCAGAGCCTGGCACGCCTGATCTCACCGTCGCCAAAGGCCCCCGCGGTCTCTTTTTCCTGAAGGCCGGCGATACGATCGTCTCGAAGGGATTCCCAACCGAGGAAGAAGCTGCGGCCGCGGTCGCCGAACTCTCCAGTGGAGGCGCGCAGTGACCGTTTTCATCAGCTTCGCAGAGCCCCGCGGAATGGGTTCTATCCATGCGCCGGGCATTGGTCAGGTCAGGGCTCGCGAATCGCTGACTATCCCGGCTTCCACCACGGCCACTTTCGCAAATGGTGAGGTCGCGATCGTGGTCAATGGCGAGTCGACTGCTGTCGCTATCGCCTTCGGGACAACGCCGGATGCTGCTGCGACGGCCGCGAGCGCTGCCACCACGGCAGGCGTCGTCATTGCCGCGGGCGGTTGGCTTCCGATCGTCGGCAAGGTCGGCGACAAAATCAACGCGAAGTCGATCTCGTAAGACAGCCGAAGATGCTCGGGATCGGGATGAATATTTCCTCCGCAAACCTATCTAAGAAAGGGAATGCGGCGTTCGACCCGCTAACGGCTACGCCGATAGCCGTGTGGGATATCCGCGTCCTCTCGTCCTTATGGCAGGATGCAGCCGGGACGATCCCGGTGACGGCCGATAGCGATCCGGTCGGCCGCGTCGATGATCTCTCCGGCTCTGGCAACTATCTCTACCAAACCACAGCGGCCTCGCGGCCGACCTTCCACACCGCCGGGGGCCTCTTCTGGCTCGCCTACGATGGCGTCGACGACCAGCTTCTTCATTCGATCGCCGTGGCCGGCGCATTCGCCGCAGCGGTCGAAATCGCGTCGCTCAAGTCCAGCTATACCGGCCTCTTTGCAACTGGCGCGATGATGATGCTGGCCAAGACGGGGGCGGGATCAGGCGGGAAATGGGGGACCCATACCGGCGTGGTCGACGCGCCTGCTGGGTCCGCGCTCTCTGTCGCCGATCGATGCGTGCTCATGATGGACGGAGCCGCGAGCGGCGCGTTCTATCGGAACGACGTCGCGGATGGCTCCTATTCCGCGACAAATGGTCAATCACCAGCTCACCTCGGCGGCTTCAACCCCGTCCAGGCAACCGGCATGAAATTCTTCGGCGGGATTTTCAAAGCAGGTTCGTTCGGCGCAAACCGCTCGCCGGTAAACAAATGGCTCGGCAGGGCGGCCGGCCTTAGCCTGTAGGAGGCAACACTGAGTGCCATGGGCAACGTCATAGATCTTCGACCGGAGAAGTGCGAGGAAATCGACGGCCCGCATCTGGCCGGGACGTTCGTTTGCGGCGCTTGCGAGCATGAATGGGTGGGCGTCGCTCCGGTGGGCACGACACATATGGAATGTCCGAAATGCGGGCGCGATTGGGGCGCTCCGAAGCACGCCATAGAACCCGAAATGCATTGGCGCTGCCGATGCGGCGAGTTCCTGTTCTGGCTGACGCCGAAGGGCGCGCAGTGCCGGCGCTGCGGCGTCATCTCGAGCAACTGGGCGGATTGACCAATGCTGACCGTTGAAACCGGCTCCGGTCTGCCCGGCGCCGATGCTCTCGCCTCGGTCGCCAATTGCGATGCCTATCACGCGGCGCGTGGGAATGCCGCCTGGACCGGCGCGGATGCCGACAAAGAGGCCGCGATCCGGCGCGCTACAGCGTATTTGTCGCGCTCGGTGACATGGGCGGGCCTCCGGACCCATGGGCGCGCTCAGGCGCTCGCGTGGCCCCGTGCCAGTTGCACCGATCTCGAGGGCTATGGGATCAGGAGCGACGAAATCCCGATCGAGATCGTGAGCGCATGCGCGGAGCTCGCGCTCATCGAACTCGAGACGCCGAATGCGCTCGCTCCGGTGATCGTCCCGTCGGAAGCGATCAAGCGCGAGGTTATCGGGCAGATCGAGACCGAATACGCAAACCCGCTAGCCGGGGCCGAGGAGCATCGCGCCGTATCGGCAATGGTCCGCGATCTCATCGCGCCGTTTGTCTGCCGGGGCGGCGGTTCGCCGATCGTCGGAACCTCGTATCGCGTATGAGCGCCTTCGACTATTCGCGCCCACGCGCCACGGCCGAGCGGCTCATCAAGCGCTACGGACAGAGGGCGCAACTGCGCCGATCGACAAGCTCGGGTCCGGAGTTCGATCCAATTGTGAGCACCGCCGATCACGCCTGCCGAATTGTCGTTCTGTCGTACGAGGATAAGCAGATCGATGGGACCCGCATTAAGGCGAGCGACAAGCTCGTCTACCTCTCGACCGAAGACATGACGATCGAGCCCTCGGAGTCCGACGCGCTCGTCATCGGCGGCGTCACGCATGAAATCGTGGACGTGAAGCCGCTGTCGCCGGCTGGCGTCGTCGTGTTCTATGAGGTCCAGGCGCGCCGATGAAGAAGCGCGACGACGCCGATCGCGTGATCTGGTGCGATCGCGGTTTCTTCCCCGTCCACTACGGTTTCTGCCCGTCAGAATCGGCATGGAAACGCGAGATGACGCGCCTCGGCGGCAGAGGCGAGCCCTATCCGATTCTCGATGCGAGTGCGACCACCTGTCGTAATAAGAAATCCAGAGATGTCGCGGTCATTGTCTGCATCGCCGAGCGACATGATGCAATGTCCGCTGTGGCGATCATGGCGATGATCGCGCACGAAGCTGCCCATGTCTGGCAAGAAATCCGCAAGGAAATGGGCGAGGAAACCCCATCGCCGGAATTCGAAGCTTACGCCCTGCAGGACATCATTCTGCAGCTCGGCGCCGCCTATGTGCAGTCACGCGGCCCGAAGTGGGCGCGATTGGCGAAGAAGTAGGGGATTGTCGAGTGCCGATAATCAACAAATATCTCCTAGACAACGCCCAAAATACTCTCCTCGCGTCAACCGACGACTTCTTGGTCGCTCCAGAATGGGTGTCTATCATGACGATGAACGCACAATTTCGCACGTCTCTATCCATGTCTCAATGGGTGCCGGCGGTGCTCGGCGCCGCGCCTGTATGGAGCGGCTCGTTCGAGCAGATCATCAATCTGACCGCCGGCAATAGCACGGGCCAAGTGGACGTCGGCTATGCCGCTGAGCGCACGGTCGCGAGCGCGACCAATGACGATATCGACCTCTCCGGCGTGCTGACCGACGTATTCGGGAATCCGGTCACGATGGCGAAGCTGGTCGCCCTGCTCATCATCAACAAGCAACGCGATGGAACACCGAACACGACGAATCTCACGCCCGGCGGCGGCACGAACACGATTCCTGGGTTCTCGAGCGCGCTTTGGCCGATCGGGCCGGGCGGCATCTTCAAGATAGTTTCGCCGGCCATTGCCGGCCTCGCGACGGTGACCGCCAATACTGGCGACATTCTGCGCATCGCCAATTCCGCCGGCGCGCAAGCGAAATATCAAATCGTTTTGCTCGGTAGAAGCAGCTAATAGGCGAGCCACCGCGATCCAATGGCGACAAACCGCGATTTGATCGAGGCGCTGCTCGAGAAATTCGAGCCGCGCGTCCGCCAGGCGTTTCTCGACGCCATCGCGCGCATCGCCGATAAAGTGTCGATCAAAGCGCTCGAGGACAGGCTGCGCGCCGACGATATCGAAGGGGCGATCCGGGCCATCGGTCTCGATCCGAACGATTTCTCAGGGCTCCGCAATGCGATTGTCGACGCCTATGGCGCCGGCGGCGCAGCGGTTACGGAGACGATTCCAGCAGCGCGCGGGAGCGACGGCGCGCTCATCAAGGTGCTCTTCGACATCCGCTCGCCGCGCGCCGAGGTATGGGCGCGGGACAAGTCGTCGGGACTCGTCACCGAGATTGTCGACGATCAGCGGAACATGATCCGGGAGAACATGCGCGCCGGTCTCGAGTCGGGCCGCAACCCGCGCGAGACCGCGCTCGATGTCGTCGGCAGGATCGATGCGCGAACAGGCAAGCGCAGCGGCGGTGTCATCGGGCTCACCAGCGGGCAAGACGCCTGGCAGCGCCGCTACGCCGCCGAGCTGGCCTCAACCGATCCCGCCGAGCTGCGCAAGGCGCTCGGGCGCGGGCTCCGCGACAAGCGCTTCGACGCCGCCGTGCTGCGCGCGATCAAAGACGGAAAGCCGATCCCGGCCGAGACCCGAGCGAAGATGCTCACCGCGTACCGGAATCGCTCTCTGAAATATCGCGCCGACACGATCTCGCGAACCGAGACCATCCGCGCGCTCGGGGCGGCGAAGTCCGAAGCCTATGAGCAGGCGATCGACAAGGGACAGGTCAAGGAACAGGACCTGCTCAAATTCCCGATTTCGGCTCATGACGAGCGTGTCCGGGAAACGCACCGCGAAGTCGAGCAGATGAACCGCAAAGGCGTCCCCTGGCGCCAGCCTTATCAGGTTCCTGCCGGCATGGCTTCACAGATGCACGCGCCGTACGACGAGCCGCAATGCCGCTGCCGCGAAGAGGTGAAGATCAACTATACGCGGGGGCTGCGCTGATGGCCGAGAAGACATTCGCCGCCGAAGTGGAAGCATGGGTCCGCGAGACCAAGGAGCGCATTGAGGCGGTCTTTCATATAGCTGCCGAAGACCTCGCCGAGGAAGTTGTCGCGAAATCGCCCGTCGACACGGGCTTTCTTCGGCACAGCTTCCAGGCCAGCGGCTCGCAGATGCCAGTGATCCGCGCCGATGCGAAGCCGGCTGAAGGCGCGAAATACGCGGTCGACTCCGGACCGATAAATCTCGTCATTTCGAACGTCCCGCTCGGAGAGACGATCTATCTCGGTTTCGTCGCCGCTTATGCGCTCCGCCTCGAATATGGCTTCGTCGGGCAGGATTCGCTTGGCCGAAACTACAATCAGTCCGGCGTCGGCATGGTCCGCCTCGCCGCGCAGAACTGGCCGTGGATCGTCGCCGAAGCTACGGCTCGCGCGAAGGCGGCGGTTCTGTCGAATGAGCGCCGCGATCAATCTCCTTGAACATTACCAACATGCAGCCGCCGACGAATAGCTCGACGGCGCGCAACGTCTTCTCACCGAGTTCCGTCTTTCCTCGCCGGTCGCCGATCTTCTCGAGCAGTCGGACGAAGATCGCGTGGATTTCGCCGTCGCTCATCGGGGGCAAGTCATCGTCATGCTGCATGGACGTAGGGTAGCAGAATGACCGACGCGCCGGAAGCCGCCATCCCTGCATTGCTTTTCAGCCACTTATCCGCGCTTTCGCTCGCGCCTACGCTGCCGATCGCATGGCCGGACGTGCCTTTCGCGCCGACGATCGGGGAGGCGTTTCTCGCGGTCGACTATCTCCCGAACCGCAGCACGGACCCGTTCCTCGCATTTGATGATGGCACGCTCTACCACGGCCTGTTGCAGGTCGCTGTCGTGACGCCGCGCGGCTCTGGCGCTATCAGCGCGGCGCGCATCGCCGCCGCCATCGCGGATCACTTCGACGCCGGAACAACGCTCCGGCCCGACGATCAAAGCTTCGCTCTGAAGATCGACGCGCGCCCGAGAATCGGCGGACCGATCCAAGAGGAAAAGTGGACCCGAACGCCCGTGACGGTCGCGTGGCGGGCATTCGTCTAACTCTGCAACGAAAAGGAAAGCGATATGTCGAAGCCCGAAACCATGAAGGGCGCGAAGCTCTATATCTGCGCCACCCCTCAGAGCGGAACGCTCGACCAATCCGCCTTCGTCGCGCTGACCTGGGTGCAAATCCACAAGGTCGGAAAGGTCGGCGGCGTCTCGACGACGACGAACGTCGTCAAATACGACACGCTCGATACCGACGTGTCGCAGAAGGACAAGGGCATTACGAACGGCGGCGATTGGAGCCTGGAGCTCGCTTACATCTATGACGATGCCGGTCAGGTCGCGCTGCGCGCGGCGGCCGTCCCGCAAAACAAACAGGAATATGCGTTCAAGCTCGAATACGCGGACGCCCCGAGCGCCGGCTATTCGAACACGATCATTTACAACAAGGGGATTGTCACTGGACCGGAGCGTCCTGGCTCCGGCGTCGAAGACTTCATTCTCGAGACGTTTTCGCTCGGGATGAACCAGCTGAATATTCAAGTTCTGCCGACGCTCTGATGCCGGCGTCGTCCTAAGGCGATTCCTCGAAAGGAAAATACATGGATCTCGGAACGATCTTCAACCATGAAACGACATATCCGCTCGAGCTACGTCATCCGCTGTCCGGAGAGCTGACGGGAGTGACATGGCGGATCAAGTCGCCGCACTCCGAGTCGGTGAAGGCAGCCGTCCGGAAACTGCTCGACGATGAGACCGAACAGGCGGTCATTACCGCCACGCCGCTGAAGGTGGCCACGTTGGAAAAGCGCAATGCGGCGATCTTGGCGGCGCATGTTGCCAGCTGGGATTGGGGCGGCCACACGTTCCATGGCAGTGTGCCGGAATTCTCGCCGGAAAAGGTCGCGGAAATCTTGCTTTCCGAGAGCTGGATTTACGATCAGGTCGCGAAGGCGAAGGGCAAGATCGGAAATTTTACCGCGGGCTGACGAAGGAACTCGTCGGCTTCGTCGCTCTCGTCGTCCGCTATGAGACGCCCGACGGCAATGGGGAAACGCGCCGGAAGCGCAATGAACGCTTCGACATGGCCGAGGCAAATCCCGAAATATCGGCTCCGCAGCGTGGGGCGCATATCCTCGAATGGTTTTGGGATGCGTCCGATACACGGCGATGCGAGCAGGGTTCCCCGCAGCGATTGACTCCTGTCGAATGGGCGGCATGGGCGGCGCTAACGGGATTCGTCGTAACCCGCGACGAACTCATGATCCTTCGAAAGATCGACGCTGCGTTTGTCGAGGCGTTTTCCGAAGAGCGCGCCGCGCAGATCGCACGCGGCGCCAAACAGGAAGGTGATGACGGATGACCGACCTCGCCCATCTCGGGCTCGCTATCGACTCGTCGCAGGCCGAGCAAGGAACGCTCGCGCTCGACAAGTTGGCGGCGTCCGCCAAGAAGGTGGAGCAGTCGGCGGGCCAAATGGGCGCGGCTGTCGCCACGGCGGGAAAGCAGGCGGCCGACGCGACATCGAAAATCAGCGACGGTGCGAAGAAAGCGGAGAAGGACACCGAGAAGCTCGGCGATGCGCTCGACGACGCCGGCAAGAAAGCATCCTCCGCAGCGGCCGAGACTGAAAAGGCCGGCGCCAAGCTCGGATCGGCTCTTTCGAAGGGCGCGCGCGAGTCGACGGCGGCGGTCTCTGCGCTCAGCGATGCTGCGGGCCAGGTCGGCATCGACATCACCGGCGCGGCAAGGGCGACGGAGGCGGCTACGGCCCACGTGGGCGCCGCGATCGGGAAGCAGCGCGATGAGCTCGGGCGCTATGCCGCCGGCGCCGGCGGCGCGCTTGGGGACGCGATCGGCGCAGCGACCGGCGGCGGCCGCGGCAATCCGCTGAAGCCTTCGACGGACGGCGCCAACGACAACGCCAAGGCCGTCGGCCTCGCCCGTTATGAATGGATCAATCTGAGCCGGCAATTCCAGGACGTCGGCGTCCAGCTCGCCGGCGGGCAATCTCCTCTCCTGATTCTTGCCGAGCAGGGCTCGCAGATCGCCGATGTGTTCTCGTCGAGCAGCAGCGGCGCCGGGGCTGCGCTGCGCGATTTTGGTGCGACGGCGCTGCGCATCGCGACGAGCCCCATTACGCTGCTGACCGTCGGGCTCGGAGCAGCTGCGCTCGCTGCCTATCAGTTCGCCCAACAGCAAACCGCGCTGGAACGGTCCCTGAACGGTGTCGGGCGGCTCTCCGGCGCGACTGCGGCCGATCTGAGCGCTGCGGCAATGGCGTCGGCGCGCGGCGGCGGCCTCTCATACGGACAGGCCGCCGGCGCTGCGGCGCAATTCGCTGGCGCCGGGATCGGAGCTGAGAATATCCCGACACTTTTGTCGAGCGCACAGCGCTTCGCACATGCGTTCGGAACTGACCTGCAGGGTGCGCAGGACGAAATCACTCAGATCGTCGGCGGCGAAGGCCTCGGCGCGATGGAGAAGCGCTTCGGCCCGATTTCATTCGGCGCCAAGGAAATGGTCCGATCTCTCGAGGCGAGCGGCCGCTACGCCGAAGCGACGGCGCTGAAGACGCGCATGCTCGACGACGAAACGAGAAAGGCCAAAGATACGGCATCGGAGTTGTCGAAGGCTTGGGAAGGCGTCGTCAGATGGGCGACGACGCCCATGTTCGGCCTCGGCGGGAAGATCAATGCAGCGATCCATGGACCGTCCATCGAGCAACAGCTCGCGGCCGCCCGCGGTGAATATTTCAATCTGCGCGCCCAACGGCGCGGGGACGCCTCTTCCTATCCCGGCGAGGCGGCGGCGGAACAGCGCGTCCGCCAATTGGAGCAGCAGCTCCAGGAAGATCGCGCGCGGCCGGCGCGGGAGCGCCGCGACCTCGAACTGAATCGGCTCTCTGATCGCGCCGGCTCCATCATCGATGCGGCGTCTCCGGATATCGGTCAGCTGCGCGGCCTGCGGGAATCCCGCGATGCGCTGCAAAAGCTGCTCGGCTCGGATGATGGTCTCGCCAAGCTCGGCAATCGGGCCGATGAAGCGCGCCACACCCTCGCCAATCTCGAAAATCAGATCGCAACATGGCGCAGCGCGACGGATCGTATGCGCGAGGACTCAGCGCTCCAGGTCCGCGAGATCACGGCGCAGACCTATGCGCAGCGCGAGGCAGTCGCAATGGAGCGCGCGCGCATCAATGTGTTGCGGGAGACCGGCGACGCCTCGCGGGCCGCGGTCGCGGCGGAAGCCGAGCGCGCGCGCATGATCGCGGAGTCGACGAAAAAGGTCGAGGATCTGGCACGGTCATCACGCGACAATCTTTCGCTCGCCTACTCGTCGAACCCGCTCGAGCGGCGTCTGAAGGAAATCGACATCCAGCAACGCGATTTCAACCGCGAGAACCTGCCGAACGCGGCCGCGGCCCCGATGACGCGAGAATTCGACACCACGGCTATGTCGGCGCGCAACCTGACCAGCGCATTCGATAGTCTCGCGGCAAAGGTCAGTGGAGCAGCCGGCTCGGCCAATGGTTCGAATGTCGTGAATTTCACGCCACGCGGCAACCTGAGCGCCGCCGATCCGCGCGGGATGTCCGGCTATATCCGCGAGCGCGCCGGAGCCTATGGGATAGATCCGGACACGGCGCTGCGCGTCGCGCGATCGGAAGGGTTGGGGAATTTCTACGGCGACAACAATACATCGTTCGGCGCGATGCAGCTCCACATCGGCGGCGGCGTCGGAGATGAGTTTCGCCGGGCGACCGGCCTGGACCCGAGCGATCCGGCGAACGAGCGCGCCACGATCGATTATGCGCTGAAGATCGCCGCGCAGCGCGGTTGGGGGCCCTGGCATGGCGCGCAGCGCGTCGGCATCGGTGAATGGCAGGGAATCAATCGTTCGGGAACGGCGAACGATAATCTATCGACGCGCGCCAGCGGCGCATTCGGCGATCAGCGAGAGGCGGCGCAATATGAAGCGCGCATCAAGCCGCAAGAGGATTTCGCAAAATCGATCATTGCTGGAAATGATGCGCTGCGCGTGCGTATCGATACGCTCGGCATGGATCAGCGCGCGATCGACGAATCGACGAAACGCCAGGAACTCATGAACGACGCGATCCGGCAGACCGGAAACATTCTGCCGGAACAGCAAAAATGGATCGAGGCGAATGCGGCAGCCTGGGCCGATTATCAGCAGAAGGTGCGCGACGCCGATCGGGCGCAGAAGCGCTCGATCGAAGATCGGGACGCCATTCGCGGAACTTTCACCGATTCCCTGGGCGGCGGATTGAAAGCGCTCGCGCATGGCCAGGATGTCGGCGCCGCTCTCGAAAAATCGATGTCATCGGCCATGGATCGCATGATCGACATGCAGGTGTCGCGGCTCAGTGAGGGCCTGCTCGGGCAGACCGGGACGAGCGAGGGCGGGCTGCTCGGCGGCCTTTTCAAGTCGCTCGGCCTCGGCGGCAATCAGACGACGGCGAACATGAATGTCCAGGCGGGCGTCGTCACCGTCAACGGCGGAATGGGCGCGGGGGCCGGAGCTGGCGGCGGTGGACTGATCGGCAGCGCCGTCAGCTGGCTTGGCAGTCTCTTCAACCCCGGCCACAATGCCGGCGGAACCGACAACTGGCCCGGCGGCTGGTCGTGGGTCGGCGAGAATGGCCCCGAGCTGCGCAATCTTCCGCGCGGCTCCAAGGTCATGACGAACGCCGCCTCGGTCGATTACGCCCGCAACATGGCCCGCTTCGCCTCGTCCGCCGGCGGCGCAGGGTCCAGCCAGTCGGCGCTCGGCTCGCATCCGCCGACGCAGGTGTCTTTCGTCAATGCGCCGAGCGGCGCCAGCGTCGACGTCAAAGAGAAGCGCCGCTCGGATGGCGGCGTCTCGCTCGAGGTGACCTTCGACAAAATGCTCAAAAAAGCCGCCGCAAATGGCGCGCTCGAAGGCTTCGGCGTCCGCCGGCCGATGAAGGCGCGGTAACGGAGAATGGCTGTCCTGATATGGCCGTCCGACTTGCCGCCCTTTGTCCTGCGCGACGGCTATGCCGAGACGCTCGACGATGGCCGCAAGAAGATCGAAACGGACTCCGGCTTCGATTTCCTGCGACTGGAGTCTCCGGGCTTCGAGCAGGTTGCCGCGAGCATTTATGTCCCGCAAGAACGCGTCCCGCGCTTCAAGCGGTTCTGGAAAGTGGAGACCAAAAAAGGAACGCGGCCCTTCGTCGTCTCCGATCAGCTGCTCGATGGGAAGATGATCCTCGACGCGTCCGGCGAGCCGATCCTCATAGACGACGCGCCTTTGCTGGTCGTCGCCAAATGGCTGGCCCGCTTCGCGCCCGATCAGGCGCCTCGCATCGAGCCGCACGGGGTCCGCTTTCAAATCTCCATGCAGCTCGAAATCTTGCCGCTGGGATAAGTCGACATGCGCTATCTCACATTCCCGATGCGCGAGGCCTTGCAGGCGGAGGCGACCGACGAGGCCGCCGTGCTACTGGCGACGATTACGCACCCCGATCTCGCCGAGCCGATCCATCTGTCGAGCCATGGGCTGACGACGCTGTCGATCGATCCCTTCGTGATGGGCGTGCGCAGCCGTGGCGTCGACTATCTCCACCTCGTCAAGAGCTATGCGCTGCCGGATGACCCGGAGACTGGCGCGCCGAGCGGGCAGATCGTGCTCGCCGATATCAACGGAGACCTCGCGCGCAGCGCGCTCCTACTGATCGCCTATCCGACGATCGATTTCGAGATCGTGCTCGCCTCGACGCCCGACCTCGTCGAAGACGCGTTTACCGATGAGATCGAGGTGGCTTCGGCGACATGGGAGGGCGGCGCGCTGACCCTCGAATTGCAGGCGATCGACTATGACGAGCCGATCCCGGCGCATCGGATCAGCCGTCGCTACGCGCCGGGGCTCTACAAATGATCGCCTCGCATTGGACCGACGCCTATATCGGCATCCCCTACGCGCCGCAGGGCTCGACGATCGCCTCCGCCGATTGCTGGGGGCTCGTACGCCTGGTCTATCGCGAATGCCTCGGGCTGGCCCTGCCCTCCTATGCCGAGAACTATGCGACGGCGGAGGAGACCGCGGAGATCGCCGCGCTCATCGCCGGCGCGCGCGACGTCGGGCCATGGGCCCCCATCGAGCCGGGATGCGAGGGCGTCTATGACGTCGCGCTGTTTCGCGGCGCCTCGCGGCTCGCCAGCCATGTGGGAATCGTGACCGCGCCCGGAACCGTCCTGCACCAGATGCTCGGCGGACGCTCGGCCCTGACCTCCTATCGCGAGGGTCACTGGAAACACCGTCTCATCGGTTTCCAGCGCCATGCAGCGCTGCGGCGAGATTGACGCTATGGAGGCTGCTTCGCACCCGATCGCGCGCATAGGCGAGCCGGCGCCGTCCGGCGTCATAGCCATCGCCATGCCCTGGGTCGATTACGAGCGTCGCGAGACGCGCGTCTATCCGCAGGGCGTCACGGTCGGGCAGATGATCGCGGAGATGATCCCGGCGGAGCTGCTCGTCGCCGAACGGGGCTCGATCCGCGTCATTGCCGCCGGCCACCTCGTCCCGATCGAGGAATGGGAGAGCTTCCAGCCGGCGCCGGGAGCGGTGACGATCCGCGTCATTCCCGGCAAGCCGTCGCTGCTTCGATCGGTGCTGTTGCTGTCGGCGACGATCGCGGCGACGGCCGCCGGGCAATTCTACCTCACTCCGGAGCTCACCGGCCTCGCCGCGGGAAGCCTCGGCCTGCGGGCGCTGCAAGCCGGCGCGACGCTGGCGCTGACAACCGGCGCGAGCTTTCTGGTTAACGCGCTCGTCCCGACGCGCCCGACACAGTCGAACTCGGGCGCCGCGAACAGCCCGACCTATGCGATCTCGGGATGGGGCAATCCGGTCCCGTCGGACAAATCGCCCTTTCCGATGCTGCTCGGGCAAATCCGGGTCGCGCTGCCGCATATCGCCCTGCCCTATCGCAAGGTGGTCAACGGCGAAAACCATGGGATTTCGCGTTATGTGGCCGGCTACGCGCCACTCACGCTCTCGGAGCCGCGCATCGGCTCCACCCCGCTCGAAAAATATAAGGAGATCACGCTAGAGCTGCGGGAAGGCTATCCGGCCGACGCTCCGATCACGATCTATCCGACGCAGGTCCTCGAGGAAAATGTTTCCGTCGAACTGACACAGGGCCACGCCGACAATTTCGGGGCGGATTCCCGATATTCGGCGGCGGCGGCGAGCAAGGTCCAACTCGATGTGACCTTTCCGGGCGGCCTCATCGCCTATTCCGAGCAGCAAGTCGGCGAAACGACCGTATCGTCCCAAGGCGCATGGGGCGTGACCTTCGGGCTCGAGGCCCGCCTCGAAAGCAGCGGCACATGGACCGCGCTCGGGACATGGACGGTCTCGGGGATGCAGCAGCGCACACTGGTCGGAACCTATGACTGGACGCCGCCGACGCGAGGCCGCTATGAAATTCGGCTGCGACGAAACGACCTCGATTGGGATCGCGTCGATCAGTCGCCCTATACATGGAAAATCATCTCGATCTCGCAATGGACCGCGATCCGCAGCTTTCGGCCCGAGGTTCCCGTCCATTTTCCGTATCCGCTGGCGCAGGCGGCGATCGACGCGCGGGCGACCGAACAGCTCAACGGCTCGATCGAAGATTTCAGCATCGTCGGCTACTGCGTCTGCCCGGATTGGGATCAGGCGACGCAGACATGGATTACGCGCGAGACGCGCAATCCCGCCTCGCTGTTTCGCTACGTGCTCCAGCACAACGCCTTCGTGCGGCGCGTCGCGGATGCGAAGATCGATCTCGAGCGGCTGCAATATTGGCATGGCAGATGCGTCGCTCTCGGGCTCACCTATGATCGCTATCATGATTTCATCTCGCCTCTGAGCGAGGTGCTGGCCGATATCGCCGCGGCCGGGCGCGCCAAGCCGATCCGCCGCGCCGGGAAATTCTCGGTCGCGATCGATGAGATCGGCAAGCCGGTCACGGCCTGGATCGGCCCGCGCAATTCGCGCAATTTTTCGTCCAAGCAAACCTTCGTCCGCCCGCCTGACGCGTTTCGGATCACGTTCAAGGACCGCACCAATAATTACGAGGATGCGGAGCGGCTGGTCCCGCGCCCCGGCCTCGTCGGCGATCCAATCGAGATCGAGGAGCTGTCGCTGCCGGGCTACACCGATCCGACAGCGATCTATATCGAAGGCACGAAGCGACTTCTCGAAATCGAATATCGCCGTGTCGAATATGCCGCCTCGCAGAGCTATGAGGTGCTGACGGCCGAGCGGCTCGATCGCGTCCAGCTCTCGCATTACATCTTCAATGCGGCGCAGAAACAGGCGCGCGTCATGACCGCGATCGGCAGCGTCGTGACGCTGGACGATTTCGTCGAGATGGAAGACGGCGTGATCTATATCGTGATCTTCCGCCGCCCGCCGGCGACCGAGGATGAGCCGGATGTGGGGCTGGAGCGCGCGGTGGTCACTGTCGCGGGCCAGTCGATGACCTTGCTGCTCGACGATGACGGCGCTCTGCCCGAGCCGGGCGATCTCGCGATCTTCGGGCCGGCGTCCCTGGTCGCGATCGATGCGGTTGTGAAGGAGATCACGCGCGGCGACGGGATGGAGCGCAATCTGACCTTCGTCGATTACGCCCCGCAGATATTCGAGACCGCCGACAGCATCGAGGTCCCCGGTTGGAATGGCGCGGTCGGCGAGGATATCGAGACCGCGCCCGCGGATACGGTCGCGCCCTCTGTCCCGACGATCGCGACGGTGTGGTCGACGGCGATCTCTCCGCAGAGCGGGACGTCATTGCTGTTCGTGCAACTCGCCTTCGGCGCCGGCGGCGGCACGGTCGATCATTTCGAGCTCGACCATCGTTTGCAGGGCGCGGGCTCCTGGACGACGCTCTCGCTCGGCGCGGGCTCGACGTCGACGATCATCGACAGCTACGTCGGGCAGGATATTGTCGAGCTGCGCGCCCGCGCGATCGGCCCCGGCGGAACGTCGGCCTATTCCGCGACGACGACGCATACGGTCGCCGGGACCGATCCGACGCCGATGCATGTGACGAGCTTCGCAGTGGCGCAGCTCAATACGACGACATGGGAATATACATTCGCGCTGGACGCGCAGCCGGTCGGTACCGGCGTGCGGATCAAATATCGCACCGGCCACTATACCGCTTGGGCCGATCTGACCTCGCAGTTTTCGGGCGTCATCACGTCGAGCCCCTATGATTCCGCGACACCGGCGATTGTCACCGCGACCGAATATTCATTCGGCGCCGTCGCCATCAATTCGAGCGGGCAGGAAAGCGGCACGCCGATCATCGTCCATGTGACGACGGCTTAACGCTTACCACCGCCTAAAAATCACCAATGCTCTGAAGTCTGGACCGCCTGGAGGGCGACATATGGCTGGCATTCGCACACCTGATCTCCAAGAAAAAACGACGCTGGACGACTTTATCGGCAATAAGGACTCCGGCGCGGGCTCGGAGACTGTTCGGGTGAGCGCGGCGGCAGCCGCCGCGCAGCTCCGGACGCTCATCCAGTTCAACTCGGCCGTCGTCGCCGTCATCACCAAGACGCTATCCGCGCCTCCCGGCGGCGAGGCGATCGGTGATCGCTATATCGTCAAGCCGACCGGGACCGGCGCATTTGCCGGAAAGGACAATAATGTCGCGGAGAAAACGGCAGACGGATGGAGCTTCGTCGCGCCGTCGAGCGGATATCGCGCATTCTTGATCGACGAGAAGGCCGACTATTTTTGGGACGCGACGGCGTCGAAATGGACCGTTATCGACACGGCGGCGTTCCTCTTCGCGACCGTCGCCGAAATGAACGGGGTGACCGGCGCGCCGGCCAATCTCGAAGCGCATGTCGTGTCCGACGTCATCGGTAAGACGGCGAGCCGCGCCAGGGCATCGAATGTCGCCACGATCGTCATGCAGGCGGCGCATAGCCTCACCACAGGGCAAAAGATCAATGTGCGCGGTCTTTCGATCGCGGGATATGACGCAAATCAGGTGACGGTGACGGTCACGAACCCGACGACATACACCTATCCGAGCACGGGCGCGAACGAGTTGACGACGCCGGACACCGCCGGTCAGGCGGATCGCAACGGCGCCTATGCGTCGAATGGATCGGGCGGATGGGTGTGGAAGGGCGATATCGACGTCACCGCGCTGAACGTCAAGATCAATATTTTGAGCGCTTCCGTCGATGCTCTTTCGTCATCCGTCACTGCGCTCTCGGCGAGCGTCACTTCACTCGTCGCCACGGCGGGAGCTACCGCGGCCGACAAGCAGCTTCTCGACTCCATGCCGCCCGGCGCGATCGGAATGTGGCCGTTCGATCGCATCCAGAGCGAGCCCGTGGCGCATATTCCGAATATCCTCAATCGTACGCCCCCGCCTGCCGGAATCCTGACGCCGGCTAGCCGCATGTTCTCGTCCGCGCTCTTCTACAAATATCTGGCGACGGCGACGGATGATGCGCTGACCGATCCTTATGGCGGAACGGAAGCCTCTTATCTCAATATCTCGGCTGGAGGATTCATCGAGCGCAACCCGGCGATTACGCTTCCGGCGGGCACTTATACGCTCGCCTTGAGCTGCATTCGCAACGATGCGACCGATCAACAATTCTGCCTCACGAAGGATGGCGCCGTCACCAAATCATCACCTTTCACGGTGTCGAATACGTGGCTCAATACGATCGGGACGCGGCCTGCCTATACTTTCACGATTGCCTCTTCGACATCTCTTGCTCTCGGAATATGCGCGATAGATGGCTCGACGCCTGCGAAGATCGGCGCGCTATCGTTCGACTTGTTCCGTGGCGCCGCCGATCTCGGGCCGTCGCGGCCGTGCGACCACCTCATCCTCAGCACGCTCAACAGCGTCACGGCCTATGCGGCCGGCGAGCTGGCTCTCGCGGGAAAATATGGAATCATTCAGCGTCCCACCGCGATCACGCCAGCGACCTGGACCATTCAAGCGCTCATCAAGCTTCCCGGGGCCATCATCAATGGGTCAAACCCGATCCTGACGAAGGCGCAGAGCTACGCTGCTTTCACGGTCGATCAAATCAATGCGGGATTGCCTCGCTGGGTCGACGGAACGGTTGCGATCGACAGAGCATACGCGGCAAATCCATACTCAGGAATTTACCAATACGATAATTTCGTCGATATGGTCGGCCGCGGCTATCATCTCCTCACGGTCAAATATGACGGGACGACGCGCGAGATTTGGGTGGACGACTTCATGTTGTTTCACGACGAATGGGCATTCACGACGCCCTCTCTTCGTGATTTCGGCTTTAATTGCACCGCGCTAAACTCTGGAATGAGCACCGGAAATTGGAGCTATTCCGGAGCCCTCGCGTTTTGGGATCGTGCGCTTTCGCAGGCTGAAATCGAGAAATCGTTTTGGGTGCAAAAGTATCACGCCCTGGTGAATGGCCAGATGCTCGACCAGACGGTTGACCGCGTCATGGTGGTCAATGGAGATTCGATCAGCGGCGGCAACGGCGCGACGACATGGCCTTTCCTCTATGCATCACACGACAATCCGGCGGTGTGGGGCTCGGTCTGGTCATTCTTCGGATCGCAATTCAACCATGCGGTCACGCGCTCGGTTCAGATCAATAAAGGCATTCCGACGAATAGAGCCGGTCGGAAATTCATCTATGTGATCCCGATCGGAACGAACGTCGATCCGGCCTATCCTGACGCTCCCACTTTCGTCGCAGCGCTGAAAGCTCATTGCGTCGCGCAAAGAGCGCTCGGATGGATTCCGGTCATTTGCACATTGCTGCCCGGCGATGGCCTGACCGCGTTCAATGTGATCCGCAACGCCGTCAATACGGACATGCGCACGAACACGGCCGCCTACGGGAACGCGGTCTTGATCGACTTCGCCGCCGATTTGCAGATGGGGCCCGACAATTCGCGGACGCTATATCCGACCCTTTGGGCCGATGCGGTCCATCCGTCGAACGCAGGCTATGTCATCATGGAAGGGATCGCGCGCCCCGTGCTCAACGGAATCTGACCGTCACAACAAATCGTCCGGATCCATTTCCTCGGTCCGGACCAACGCTGCGTAGCTCTCGGCGTATCGCAAAAAAGCGTGCAGCGCGAGGAAGATCACCGCACAGGCGGCATACTCGACGATATGCGGTTCGATGCTTTCGCGGGTGACCTCGTGAATCTGCTCCAGCATTTGGGGCCTCCTTCGGGATACGCAAACAGCGCTCTCCGCCGGCCTGAGACAAGCTGAGAGAGCGACGCGACTCTCCGGCCGCGGCCCCCATCGGTCAATACGTATCTCCCACCGTAAAGCAGAGAGGAGCGGCTCCAGATGCTCGACATCCTCGGCGTCGAAATCCCCTATGCCGCGCTCGGCGGCCTCAGTCTCGCCGTCGCAGCCGCGCTCGGCGTCATCCTCTATCTCGACAGCCTCACGCCTCCCGCGCCGCTTCCGGGCTGGCGCTGGGGCGATCCGCAGCGCCGGCCGGAGCGCGGGTCCGGCGCTCTCGGCCATCTCATCGGCGCGCCGCTCGCGCTCGGACTGATCGCGCTCGCGCTCGCCGCCTGAGCGGCGCGGCTCGGAACCTCGGGGAAAATGCAATGGCCGACCAACCCTATGGCGTGCTGAATACGCAATTGAAGTTGCTCGTCGATACGAGTGACGGCTACATGGCCGAGCGGGTGACGAGCGCGAACACGCCGCCCGCCACGGCGCTGGCGACAATCCTCAACGGGGCGGCGCTGTCCGCCGCTGTCGATCTCAAAGCGATGCGCCTTTCCGCCATCATCATGCCGGCGGCCTGGACGGCGGCGGCGCTCACCTTCGCGGTCAGCGCAGACGGCGCGACCTATTATCCGCTCTATGACGCCACGGGCGGCGCCGAGGCGTCCTGGACGGTCGCGGCGGGGCTCTACATCGCCAATTCGAATTTCGCGCTGTGGAAGGATATTCGGTTCATCAAGCTGCGCTCCGGGACTGCGGCGTCTCCCGTCAATCAAGGGGCCGATCGCGTCATCACGATCGTGAGCGCGCCGTAAGGCTGGCCCGCTCGCCCATTTCGGGCCTAGCGGCATCTGAGCGCATCCCCGGCGCCGCTTCATAGCTCCGGACAACCCCATAGGACCGATGATCTATCGACGCCTCGCTTTTGCGGGCGCGCTGGCGTGCGCGCTCGCCCTCCTCTCGCCGCCGGCCGTGGCGGACCCGCTTGGGGATTTCTTCGCGGCGCTCTTTGCTCCACAGCGAGAGGCGCGCCTACATCCTCCGAGCGTCGGCTGGCGCCGAACCCGCGCCGCGCCCGTGTTGCTCGATGGCGCTGCGACGCCGCTCATCGCCGTGGCGCAGCGCTATGTCGGCTCGCACAATTTCACGGGGCTGCATGCGCCCTGGTGCATGGCGTCTTTACGCGTGTGGCTCGCGCGCGCCGGCTATGAGGCCCCGCGCTCCAATCGCGCGATCGACGGGCTGCACATCGGCATTGCGAGCGCGCCGCGCGTCGGCGCGGTTGCGGTGATGACCCATCATATCGGCGTCGTCGTCGCCTTCACGCGGCGCGGGCCGCTGATCCTATCAGGCAATCACGGCGGGAGGGTCGGCTATGGCGTCTACTCGCCGCGCCGCATCCTCGCCTATCGCCAGCCGATTTGAGACGGGAGCGCGCATATGACGCCGTGCGAGGTCGGAGAATGGATCATCGCGCGGTGGAAAGCCGAGGATGATCCGCGCCTGATCATCTGGCAGCTCGCGCATACGAGCTGGCCGCTCACGCGCGCCGACGTGATGGGCGTCATCCGCGCTCATATCGACCGCGAGACCGAAAACCGCACGCTCGGCAAGGCGTGCGGATAATCCGACCTGCCCGCCCCGCGCGTGAGACGCGCATTTTCAAAATTCAAAAGAGGTAAAACATGACCGAGTTCTCCGGCGCTGCCCGCCGCATCACTGTCGCCGATATCGAGGCCGCTGCGGATTCTCTGCAATGCGAGGTCGCCGCGCTGCGCGCCGTGCTCGCCGTCGAAAGCCGAGGCGCGGGGTTCGACGCGAAGAAGCGCCCGATCATTCTGTTCGAGCCGCATGTGTTCCATCGGCAGCTCGTGAGGGATATGCGCGCCAAGGGGCAAGTCAACGGCCCCGGTTCGCGGCTCGAGCGCGCAATCGACGCCGGTCTTTCCTATCCGAAGTGGGGCGCAAAGCCCTATCCGAAGACCAGCGATGGCAATTACGATCGCCTCGCCCGCGCCATCGCGATCGATGAAGAGTCTGCCTATCGCGCGGTGTCGATCGGCATGGGGCAGGTTCTCGGCGAAAATTTCGAGGCCGCTGGGCATTCGAGCGCGGTCGAGATGTTCCGCGCCGCGCGTGAGAGCGAAGCGGCTCAACTCGGCCACATGATCGGGTTCATCAAGCACAGACGTCTCGACGACGAGCTGCGCCGCAAGGATTGGAAGGACTTCGCGCGCGGCTACAACGGCCCCGGGCAGGTCGAGAAATATGCTGGCGCGCTCGCCAAGGCTTACAAGAAATGGGCGGAGGTCGCCGCCGTGCCGCGCGACGAGATCACCACGAAGGAGCTGCGCGCCGCCGGCTCGCGCACGATCGCCGGCGCCGACCAGGCGCAACAGGGCGTCGTCGGCGCGGTCGCGTCGATCGGCGGCGCGACGGCCGCGCTGTCCCAGGTCAAAGACCTCGCCGATCAAGCGCAAGAGGCGGCGACGGCCGTCCAGAGCGGCGTCTCGACGCTCGAGGCGCTGCGCACGTATTGGCCCCTGCTCGCCGTCGTCGGCCTCTCCGCTGTCGCCGCTTATTTCGTCTGGCGCGCGTGGCGCGGCGCCGGGCTCGTCAAGGCCGCCCGCGTCGACGATGCGGTCTCCGGCCTCAATGTGGGGAGGTGAGGCCATGCCGGAGCTCCATGCGCTCGTCGGTAAGACCGGCGCCGCCATCGTCATCGTCGCCACGACGATCGTCGTTGTCGCCTTCATGATCTCCGCGGCGGTCGCAGCGTGCTCGGCTGTGAGCGCGCTGCTCGGGCAACTGTTGTGATCCGCGACGCATTCGGCCGCATCCTCGCCCCTGTGGCGATCATGATGATCGTCATCGTGACGGCGGCATTCTGCATCGTCGAGCGGGCGTGTGCGCCGAGGCGAGACGCTCGCCGCCAGCGATAATTGTCGCTCGCGAGCAAGGAGTATCCCATGTTCGAAATATTCTCTGCGGTCGGCGGCGTTCTGACTTTCGTTGCCGATCATCGCTTCGCCGCGTTGGCTCTGCTTTGCGCCGCGGGCGGGCTCGCTGCGCGCGCTTATGTCCCCGTCGCCGGTGCGCCAATCGCCAAAGCCTGCTTTGCGGCGGCGATCGGCCTCGGCTGTTTCGACGGCGGCTACAGCCTGCGGGCCCGACAGGACCGCACGGCCGAGCTGCGCGCCGAGGCCAATGCGCTGCGCGAGGATATTCGCGCAGCGGCCGAGGTAGCCGAGAGCGCGAAACGACGATCCGAAACCGCCGAGCGGCTGCACGCCGCCGACGAACAGAAGGTGAGGACCTATGAGACGGTTCTGGCGAAGCGCGGCGACTGCGCTCTCTCTCGCGATGATGCTCGGCGGTTGCAACAGCTCGGCCGGTAGGCGCGCATTGCCGGTCTCGCCGATGGGCTTCGGCGAGCAGGTGCCGATGCGCCCGCTGCGCGCCGGCGACGGCGCCAAGGCGTCGCTCGCCGCGGAACGGGCCGATCATGCCGAGGCCAATCGACGGCTGAGCGCCGATCGCGATTTCTACACCGATGTGAGGGCGCGGTTCGGCGCAAAGGATTAGGCGAGGCGGAGCCGGTACCGGCTCGATTGTGGAAGGACAACGGAGATGGTCGAGTTCGATGCGACGGTGAGGCTGAGCGATATCATGCAGGCGATCGTCATCGCCGGCGGTGGCCTCTATGCGCTCGCCCAGATGCGAGCCGGGCTGCAGGCGACGAAAGACGAAATCGCGGCTGTCCATCGGCGGCTCGATCGAACCGACGAGGAGCTCGAAAAGCAGACGACGATCCTGGCCCAGCTCGCCAAGGGCGAAGCACGCATGGACGGTCTCGATCGTAGGCTCACCCTACTCGAGAGCCCGCGCGTGGCGCCGCGATGACCGACCCCCTCGCCGCCGAGCTGGCCCGGATCAAAGACCGGCTCGACGCCCTGCTCGACCATGACCCGGGCCCGGTCCTGCGCGCGAGAATCGTCGCCGCGCGCCAAGCAACTGCGGCAGCGCGGGACGAGGCATTTCTCGAGGCGGCCGAGCCGTCCGGGTCTGAGGTCGGCCTACATGGCGGCGATGTGCGCGACCTGGGCGGGGTGACCTGATAGATGCTGGCAGGCAACCCAGCTTACCCGACAATCCCCGCTGGCCCCGCGCCGGCGGAGTTTTTGCCTTTCGGTCAGCCCGTCACCATTCGAGCCAGCGCCAGCGCCTCCCGTCTGACCTCGACCGGCGCGAGCATAGGGTCGCCGCGCTCGACGGCGACCGTCAGCGCGACCCTCTCGGCGGCGGCGACGTGCAACCCGCGCAGCGATTCGCCGGCTTCGAGCGTCTGATAGGCCCGATGACCGAGGCCCATCCGATTCGCCATCTCCGCCTGTGTCAATCCGAGGCGTTTTCGCAGCGCGACGAGCTCCTCATTCGTCATTGATTTTCCCCGAGGCCAGCGTATCTTCCCCTTCGGAAGCGGGATGAGGCTTTCGCCCCACCCCGCCCCCTCCGGTTTAGAAGGAAATGGAGAGGGCTAGTCTCCATTTCCCCCACCGGAGTGTCACCGTGAGCTTGATGCTCATTGTCACACTCCAAGTCGCCGAGCAGAATTGCCCGACGCCTTTTTATACGAAAAAACTGCGTGTCACGCAATAGTGACACGCAGTTTTTTCGTATTTTAATCGCGACTTTTCCACCGATCCACGCGCACATGTTCCGGCTGTCGCCGCTCGACCTCCTCCCGCGGCAGCAACGCGCCATAAGCGGTCCTTCCGGCAAGGTTCCTTATTGAGAGTTTCACCCGGTCTGTGGGCAGGGGTAAACTGCGCAACTCGATTCGCACCCCGCC
Source organism: Methylosinus sp. (assembly GCF_036560965.1). NCBI lineage: Bacteria > Pseudomonadati > Pseudomonadota > Alphaproteobacteria > Hyphomicrobiales > Methylocystaceae > Methylosinus > Methylosinus sp. Next base: position 127,714 of record NZ_DATBQF010000069.1, read on the forward strand.
GCAGTCAAAGGGGGAGACGAGGGCCGCACTCAAATTCAAATGGGAAGCCCCTTTGACAACAAGCGTCCACCAGTTCAACGAAAATCGGCGGCCGGATCATGAGTTCATCGCGGGCGCTGTAAAATTCTTGGTCGCCGGAAACGCCTGCCGCCTCAAAGATCGGAGACGAACTCCCGGTTTTATAGAAACTATTTTCAATGATAGTGGCATGTTCCGTTGGCGCATCAATGATTTTGAAGACAGTGGTAAATATTGGGACGTTCCGTTCGAAGACGTATCAAAATTTCAATTTGAAATAGGAAGCCGAGAGGAGCCTGCATCGACAGTGAATGAGTTTCAAGCGACGATCGATAAATTCCAACATCCATTGGTGGTCGAGGCATCGATCAATAACTGTGAAGATACAAATCAGTGTTTGGAGAAAGAGTCGATCGAGATCCAAAAATGGCTTTCATCGGAATTGCAGATCGTCCCTGAAAGCCAATTCGACCCGACAGCTCCCGTCCATTCGCCTGAGATTGCTGCCGCGCTACAAAGATATTTGGACATGAAAGGCGTGGCGGAGCAGGAAAGATTAACTGCCGAGACCTACGTCTTGAATCCGTCTTCCGGCGAATGGATTAAAGGAATGCAGATTGTGCTCGCTGAGATGGGATTAAAGAATTTCTCCGGCAAAGCTATCCGAACGGAAAGCCTCTTCGAAGGTCTTGGCAGGAAAGACCTCCGCAGACTATATTTATCCAGCCGGCTAAGTTTCGTCCGAGCGGCATTCCGCTCGCTCGGACGACGGGAAGTCGTGCTCTTCAGAGGAATGTCGGCTGAAGGTCCTTGGAGGGGCGACATTGAAAAGTTCTTTTCGTCATGGACGTTTTCGAAGCAGGTCGCGGAAGCGTTCGCATCATTCAGTTCCGATGGAGCTGTAAGACACTCCTATCTCGTCAAAAGAACATTCTCAGTTGATAAGCTATTCATGACATTCGTTGAAACACATGCCATGAACAAGAGCTATCAAGAGGCCGAAGCAACCGTAATTCACGATGAATCCGATCGCCAACTCTGGTAGCGTATATTTGCCAGTTTGCCGCAATCCCGGATTTTAATGGTCGGGTCGTGCAGTGAAAGAAACAGAGCATACTATAAAGAGCATCCACCTTGCGAATGAGCGGGTGGTATGGGTGCGCGAGCCGGAGCATAAGGCCACGAACGTGACGGTGTTTCTGGATGCGGAGCTTTACCGAGACCGTGTTGGCGCGACATCGATCATCGAGGCCCTAAATTCCAAGGGTGACATTGATAGTTCGCTTTTTGTCTTTGTCTCAATGGAGAGCGCAGCATCCAGGTGGGTGGAGTGCCCCTGCTATCCTCCGTTCGCTCAGTTCATAGAAGAAGAATTATTCCCGTGGCTGGAGAGAGCCTATCCCAGCGCGCACGAAGCCAAGGAGCGCGTGATCTCGGGTCTTAGCTATACCGGTTTGGCCGCGGCTTATGTCTCTATGATGAATCCGTCTCGATTCACGAAGGTGATCGCCCAGTCGGGCTCATTCTGGTCAAACGATTGTTGGATTATCGATTATTTCGAGAAACTGGATCCCAAGCCAAAAACAGAATTTTACCTGGATGTGGGTCTTCAAGAGACGCAGGAAAACGTTCTGCACAAAGAGGATGTTTTGCAAGCAGTCTCCCAGATCGACGCGGTGAAGAGATTTCGAGACGCATTGCTGCGACACGGCTACCGACCTCGTTATGTCGAATTCGATGGAGGTCACGATTTCGCAGCGTGGGGCCTTACTCTGCCAGATGCGCTGCGATGGGCGCTGCCTTCTACGAGGAACGAGACCCCGCGAATGCAGCAGAGCTGCATCGCTGACGGCCGCCGCTGAAGGGCTGCTTTCGGAAAGCATCAACGACCGCAACGGGTCATAGTTCCTCGCTCGCGGTCCCGAACGGCCAAGGGGCGCCATGAGCGGTCATTGGCCCAACGTTCCATAACGATCCGCAGGGAGCGAGGACTTGTTGGACAGCAAGTCGACGTGCATGAATGACCCGCACATGCGACAGGTTACGCATTGGTGGAGCCAGTTGCAGAGAGATCTCGGACTCAAGCGGCGCAACGAACAGACGGAACTAATGACATACAATCTGACAGAAGGGCAGCTCGACGCGCCGGCCGATGTCGGCGTAATCGACGGTCTTTCTGCCAGTTTACGCGTAGCGCTTCCGAGCGATTATCTTGATTTCCTCCGCCAGCATAATGGCGGCGAAGGATTTATCGGCGGCAACTATATCATCTTCTGGAAAGCCGAGGAGCTTGCCGAGTTCAATCGTGGATATGAGGTCGAAAAATACGCCCCCGACATCCTCCTGTTTGGTTCTAATGGCGGCGGTGAGGGTTACGGCTTCGACATCCAATCGGCAGCGATGCCCATAGTCCGCATCCCCTTCATCGGGATGGAGCGCCGCTATGCGATACCTGTGGCCAAGGACTTCCCGGACCTCTTCGCCAAGCTGGCGATACCACTATGAGCGATCGTCTCAACGCCCGCTAAAGCAGGACCGCTTCCGCGAACGTCTCCTTCGGGTCACGTCCGGTCGCTCGGTCGGTGGCGGCGCAGCGCTCCGACCGCTCTATCTGTGGTGAGTGTCTGCGTTAACCGAATCGGCACGGTTCGAACTTCCCCGCACAATCCGCGCCCGGACATCCTCCGGCTGGCGTCGCCGGACCTCCTCCCGCGCGCCTCGGCCGTCCGGCGCGCCGCCAGCGCAGCCATTCCATCGGCCGATGTGACGACAAGGCGCGGGACCTCGGCCGCATCGCATGACGGCCCTCACGTCTCGAGCAATTGAGAAAGCCACGCCGATTCCTCCGGCGGGGCTTTTTTCTGCGTTAACGAAATTTGAGCGATCGATTTAAGCGGCCTGCAACCGTTCGTTGATATGGGTCCCGCGCGCCAATGATTGGCGTCGAACGAGGTATCGACATGTCGGTCGATCTAGACCTCGCGCGCCTCGTCGCGCGAACAATCGAGAACACCGATCGGCTCCTCGAGGACGAAAAAACCTCTTGGGACGTCGCCGTGAAGGGCGTTGAGAAGGTTATAGCAGACCTCGTCACTCGCTACCCACAGCACAGCGACTGGATCGAGAAGCAATTTGCGGAGTGGCGGCGCAAGCATGGTCATTGAAAGGGAATTTTTCGCAATCATTGAATTTTTCGTTGCGGTCTCCCCCGGACCCTGGTCCGCTCCGCGCAAATACGGGATCAGTGCCAGGCGGAGACACATGATTCGAAAAACCCCCAAGGAATGCCCGAAACAGTCGGCGGTCGCCGAATTCGATCGCGTATCGGCAATGTTGAGCCTGATCGACTATCTGATCGTCGAGGCCAAGCAGTCTGACCCTATGGTCGAATATTTCTTGCAAATGGCCCGACTATCGCTCCTGGAAGAGGAACAGACGCGCGCCGACGTCGAAGGTCGCAATTGACGGCGACGCCGCAGAGGCCGGCGGCGCTGCCGATAAATGCGCCTGTAACTCCGCCCCGGCTCTTTGAGCACCCAATCATCCGGCGCGAAGGTTCCCGCACTGCTTCTCGTCGCCTGACCGGTCGCTTAGGCAACCGGAAAGCTGCTATTTCCGTCGAAAATTCTGCAAGGGTTGAAGTGCTTTAAGGAGAGCATCCAGCGCTGCTTTGAGTTTATCGACAGATTCGCGACTCACTAAATAACCCAAAATCGTCCCGTCCACGGTAATACAGAACTCATTTCCTATTATTGCACTATTCATTAAGATCGTCAATTCGCCCCCAAATGGCATCAATGCGTGCCGCAAAATCTTCTCATTATCGCTAGTCGCCTCCGCACCATGCGCCAAAGAATTCCTGATTCCTCCAAATTTTGGAAAAGCATCATCGAATAACTTCGCCGATTTTTTTCTTTCATTTATATCCACCAATGGCGCCAATGTTGGGCATTTCTTGATAGATTTGTTTATTGAATGAATTATTTGATAAAACTCATAAATAGACATAGCGCCAGATTTAGCCGCGATAAACCTCCAATTTTTGTGTAGATTATGTTTTTTCATATCTATGCGGCTTTCGTCCCCATCCAGCCGCGGTGGAGGACCGCTGCAGTCCTCGAAAAGCGTAACGGCCGCCTCAAAACTATCGTAAATGCCGGTAAGTGAGGCAACATTTCGTTGTAACGCGAACGCTTCATCTCGCTCGCTCTCGGGCAGATGATCTAAGAGTAGTGAGAACATGGCGATCCAACTCGATCGGTGATGAATTTATCGGAACTCGCTCTGAGATTAACGATTCAGCGTCGCAATTGCACGACGCGATTGGCAGGCGTCGTGCCAAGTGTGAGGAGCAATTCCGGAATTGAACCCGTGACCCCTCCCGTGTGAACGGGCGCTTTCGAAGCGACTACATCGCCCACCTATGGATTGACTCCTCCCCGAACCCAAAGCTACCAACAGTTGCGTTTTAGCTGGGCCTTGGGGGCATTCATGCGTAAGTTTCTTGTCGTTATGGTTGTCGCGTCGAGCCTCGGGGGCTGCGCCTACAAGGCGCAACCGATCGCCGCGGGGTCCTTCGACGTCGTCACCAGCTATTCCAACAAACCGTGCCTATCCGGTTGACGCATACACCCACTAGATGTAGTTCGGCGGTGGTCTTCGATCGAATGAGGCGTTGCGGCGATGGACGTTCTCGACCGCGCGGGGCTGGCGTTTCCGAAATCGCTCCCCGAATTCCAGCAGCTTT
>NZ_DATBQF010000070.1:0-125628 GCF_036560965.1 Methylosinus sp.
TCTTAATGGCGCCGTTTCGGCACGCCAGCGATCGAAATCGCGGGCGCCAGACTGTTAACTGCAGCAACCGAGCCACGCGGATGCGATTAACCCTTTCGAAAGAGTTGCGTTGCGCCAAGGGCCCCCGCGTGACATTCTCCATCCTGTCCCAGGGAGGCTCGGAACGAGATGCTCCGCTCGCCAACGAGCATCCCGGACAGGCTGGGAAAAGCTCCATAAGCTGTTGCTGCGGTTGACGATTCGAATAGATGGCGAAGGCGGGAGGGAGCGCATGCTCCGGCGGTTCCTCCCCCTCGGTTCGAAACGCCAGCCGCGAAGCGCGGCGAAAGATCGACGCGGCCCGAGATGAAACAGTTGCCTGTGTCGAAACGCGCCAGTGGGGCACGGCGCGCTTCGGGGGCCGCGAGGGCGCTGGAGCGCCTTGAACAGGCCGCCGAACAGGAGACGACGTGAAGCGGGAGAAGATTTTCAACCTGCCGGGCGTCGTCGCGGCTCTCATCGCGATATTGACGGTCATTCAAATCGCGGTCGATCTGTTTCCGCGATCCGTCGGCGTCTGGACGCTGGTGTATTTTTCGTTCATTCCCGCCCGCCTAAGTTTTCTCGTGGCCCCCAATCAGGTGGTGCATGCGCTCGCCGATGTCGACGTCGACGAGTTGGCGGCCTTTCTCAATACGGCGCGATTCGCCTGGTGGACGCCGCTCAGCTACGCCTTTCTACATGCCAACTGGACCCATCTCGCGATCAATGGCGTGATGCTGGCGGCGTTCGGCGCTCCGGTCGCGAGGCGTCTTGGATCGATGCGTTTTCTCGGCTTCTTCGCGGTGACGGCCATCGCCGGCGCGTTGGCGCATCTCGCCACGCATCCGTTCGACCTGGAGCCGGTGGTCGGCGCCTCGGCCGCGATTTCCGGCGCCATGGCGGCGATCGCGCGCTTTGCTTTCGCGCCAGGTGAGGCGCTCGGCGAACGCTGGGACGGGCGAGCGCGCGACGAAAGCGAAGGACGCCGCCCTCAAACGCTTGCGCAAACTCTCTCTGATCGGCGGGCCATGGTGTTTTTGATGAGTTGGTTGCTCGTGAACCTCCTGTATGGCCTGGTTCCGCAAGCGCCTGGCGGCGCGGGCGTCATCGCCTGGGAAGCGCATATTGGAGGTTTCATGGCCGGACTGCTTTTGTTCGGCTGGTTCGATCCGAAAAAGGGCGTCGCGCGGCGCTAAGTTTTTCGGCGCGAGACGGAGGCGCGCGCGGCCTATTTCTGACAAGCGGGACAGTAGAACGTCGAACGGCCCGCTTGCGTCACCCGCGCGACGAGACCCTTGCAGCCGCGCGTTGGACAGGGCGCGTTTTCGCGGTCGTAGACGCGAAAATTATGTTGGAAGTAGCCGAGCGAACCATCGGTCTGTCGGTGGTCGCGCAGCGAGGAGCCTCCCGCCTCGATCGCCTCCGTCAAAACCGCCTTTATCGAGGTCGAAAGGCGCTCCAGCGCCTTCAAAGGCTCTCCGGCGGCTGCGAGACTTCCTGCGATGCGCAGCGGCGAGAGTCTGGCGCGGTGAAGCGCTTCGCAGACATAAATATTGCCGAGCCCGGCGATGTTTTTTTGATCTAGCAGCGCGGACTTGAGCGGCGTCGCGCGGCCTTGCAGTATCCTCGCCAGCGCCGCGGCGCTCATCGCGGGGTCCAGCGGCTCCATGCCGAGCTTCGCGAACAGCGGATGCGCGGAAATCTCCTTGGCCGCCAGCAGCAGCATGAAGCCGAAACGGCGCGGATCATTATAGGTCACGCGGGAGCCGCTCTCGAAATTAAAGACGACATGGTCGTGGGCGGGATGTTTTGAAGGCGAAAGGTGAAAATCTCCGGAGGGCGGAGCCGCGTCGATACGAAACGATCCGCTCATGCCGAGGTGCATGATCAACGCTTCGCCATTATCCAGTTCGGCGACGAGGTATTTCGCCCGCCTGCGCAATGTCGCGACGCGCCTCCCCGTCAATCTCGCCCGAAAATTCGGCGGGAACGGAAAACGCAAATCCGCGCGGCGCAGTTCGACCTCGAAAATCGACGAGCCTTCGAAAATCGGCGCGAGCCCGCGCCGCACGGTCTCGACTTCGGGCAGTTCGGGCATGCTTTCGTTGCTTTCGCGCAAGGAACGATGGCGATTTCAACGGCAAGGCGAGCGGCCGACAGCGATTTTTACCGCGCGGCCTTGCACAAGCGTCGCTTCCACTTCTCGCCGGCTTTCAGCTCCGCGTCGAGAAGACGACGCTTTCGGAGCGATCTGGGCTCGCGATCGGGTTCGGCGGCGGTTGGCCTATCAGGCGGCAAGACGATCGCCGCGGGTTCCACGAAATCTTGTGGCGCGACGCTTTCCGGCCGAACGGTCGGCGTCTTCGGCCGCATCCGAGATTTGACCCGAATGGCAGGAGCCATCTCGGCTTTTCTCGCGACACGACCGCGACGGGGTTTCTCCTCAATCTCCGTCGAAGGAACCGCGAGCGCGACGCTTTCGATGAGACTCGGCAACACCCTGCCGGTCGGCGCGTTGGGTGGAGCGATCGGTTCGGCCGCAACGGCTCCGCTTCGACCGAAAACGGCGTCGGCCGCCTTCATCGCGGTTTCATAATCGTCGCCTTGACCGCTCCGGTTCGCCGTGAAAACACCGACATCGAGGAAGGCTGGCGGCGCATTTATCGTACCGGCCTTATCGCTCCTCGGCGAACGCGGCGCCGAGGATTTAAATGACCGGGGCTTGAATTCGATGACGAAAGGTCGGACGGGACGGCGCACGGAACCTCGACAGTAAACGACGCTTCGACAGCGTGGAAATTCTTTGGGCTTACGTTCAGGCGGCGATTTTGGCGACGTGGGCGCCGCCTTGAGAGGAATCGCTCGCGACGAGAACCCAGCCGCTTCGCGCTCGAATTAGGCGTCTTGCATTTTCCCAAGGCGGGACGGGACGGAAGGGCCGTTCAGAAGCGCCTAAAAGGATTTAACGATTCTGAAAGAAAAAACAACTCTCTTCTGTGCGATCACCTGGGCTGAACTCAGCTAAATGCGCTCGATCAGGTTCGTCGCTTCGTTTTAAGCGTTTTTACGCGGCCTGCAAAAGAGAACATTCGGATAACGAAGACCCTCGCGGTCGTGATTTGCTCGCTTTTCGCGCTTCGACATCGAAACCGAATCGATGTTCGTCATCGAATCATTAGCGACTCGTCGGGCCGGGCCCCCGGCCATGCGGGCTCCGAGCGAGAAGCGCCAGATGGCCCGAACCGCGAGCGAACGAGGCCGGATATTGGACGGCCCGTCCAATCCGGCGCTCGAGATCTAGCCCATTAATTTGGTCGTTGCACTTTCAAGGTCTCCAACTCGACACGGGTGAGGCGAAAGAAGCCTCGCCCGCCGGCGCGGGTCGCGAACTTGCCGCCAGCGCGCGCGCAAAGACGTTTGAACCATTCCTCATTGGTCATTTCAGCGGGACATTCGTCAATATTCAAAATCGTTGTATCAGGCCGAAAGCGCACATGCAGGAGAACCCTCGCGCCGTTAAGGTCGGCGGCGGGCGCTACAGCTTGCTCCGCGGCCGTTTCGATCCGCGCGACCGGCGGGGGATTTTCTCGGTCAATGGCTGTGTTCATTTGCATCGCATCCTCCTTAATGGTGAAGCACACAATCGGAGCCCGGAGGTTATCCAAGCGGCCGAGCGCGGGCAGTTCGATCGCCGGCCCAGGCGATGATTTATCGCCAGATCCGCTCACGGCGGCCGCGACGCCCCCAACAGCCCGCGCCTAAACGCGACCACCGCTATGTGCGCGATATACACAACGAGATCATTACGCTTGGCGTTGAGCGCCCGCAAGATGTATTCCGAAGGTGTCTTGCCTAAATTTCAATCATACACTTATGTAATGAGGTTCATCTGGCGTTCGATATGGAACAAAAACTGTCGATTGATTTGCCTGCATCGGATGTATTGCTAACAAAGTTGTGATATTTGGTACAATACCGCGCTTGCGTCGGTCGTGATTATAAAGAGCCCGGATTTCTCGGCTAGCGCATTTTCACCCGCGCTGCTTTCCTGTTCGTCTATCGAGCATAACGATATATGTATTTGTTTACAAATAAAGAAAGTAAGCACGGAAATGGATTGGCTGCGCCGCCCGCCGCGCTTTCGCCACTTGAAAATTCAGCATTGTCGCGTGTTGACAGGATTTTCCGGTTAGATGTATCAATCGATATAATTCATATATACGGCGTGGCCGGAATTGTCGGTTGGGCTTGAGCCCTTCCGATCGTCCCGCGCCAGCGTTGGCGGCGCGAGGCGCCCGCGGTCGAGGCGGCGTTCGCCGCATCCCTTGAAATCTTGTCGATGCGAGCGAAACAATGTGCCTCATCAAGGAAATCGATTACAGAACGCCGGCCTCCACGTCGGAAAAGACGGTGACCTTGACGATTGACGGCAGGGCGGTGAGCGTCCCGGAGGGGACGTCGATCATGCGCGCGGCGATGGAGATCGGCGTCGAAATCCCCAAGCTCTGCGCCACCGACAGCATCAAGTCCTTCGGCTCATGCCGCCTGTGCCTCATCGAGATCGAGGGTCGCAACGGCCTTCCCGCCTCCTGCACGACGCCTGTCGCGCCGGGCATTTCCGTAAAAACCTCGACGCCGCGGCTGCATGCGATCCGGCGCGGGATCATGGAGCTTTACATCTCCGACCACCCGCTCGACTGCCTGACCTGCCCGGCCAACGGTGATTGCGAGCTGCAAAAAATGGCGGGCGCGGTCAGCCTGCGCGAGGTGCGATACGGTTACAGTGGCAAGAACCACGTCTTCGCCCGCAACGAGGGCAAGCCAAACGCCGAATGGCTGCCCAAGGACAAGTCGAACCCTTATTTCACCTACGACCCCTCGAAGTGCATCGTCTGCAATCGCTGCGTGCGCGCCTGTTCCGAGGTTCAGGGCACGTTCGCGCTGACGATCGAGGGGCGCGGCTTCGACAGTCGCGTCTCGCCGGGGATGGGCGAGGGCTATATGGAGTCCGAATGCGTTTCCTGCGGCGCTTGCGTTCAGGCCTGTCCCACGGCGACGCTGATCGAGAATTCGGTCATCGAGATCGGCCAGCCCGAACATTCGGCCGTCACCACCTGCGCTTATTGCGGCGTCGGCTGCACTTTCAAGGCCGAGATGCGCGGCGAGGAGATCGTGCGCATGGTTCCCTGGAAGGGCGGCAAGGCCAATCACGGCCATAGCTGCATCAAGGGCCGCTTCGCCTATGGCTATGCGCTGCATCGCGACCGCATCCTTTCCCCGATGATCCGCGAAAAGATCACCGACCCCTGGCGCGAGGTGAGCTGGGAGGAGGCGATTAATCACGCCGCCTCGGAGTTCAGGCGGATTCAGGCGAAATACGGGCGTCTTTCGGTCGGCGGCATCACCTCCTCGCGCTGCACGATCGAGGAGACCTATCTCGTGCAAAAGCTGATCCGCGGCGGGTTCGGCAATAATAATGTCGACACATGCGCCCGCGTTTGCCATTCGCCGACCGGCTATGGCTTGAGCCAGGCCTTCGGCACGTCGGCCGGCACGCAGGATTTCGACTCGGTGACGGAGGCCGACGTCGTTCTGATTATCGGCTGCAATCCGACCGACGCCCATCCCGTGGTCGGCTCGCAGATCAAGAAGCGGCTGCGCGAAGGCGCCAAGCTCATCGTGGTCGATCCGCGCCGCACGGAGCTGGTGCGCTCGCCGCATATCGAGGCGGACTTTCATTTGCCCCTGCGCCCCGGAACCAATGTCGCCATCGTCACGGCGCTGGCGCATGTAATCGTCACGGAAGGTCTGGCCAACGAAAAATTCGTGCGCGAACGCTGCGATCTCGACGAATATCAGGACTGGGCGGCCTTCGTTTCGGAGGAGCGCAACAGTCCCGAAGAAAGCGAGAAATACACTGGCGTTCCCGCCCATCTCGTGCGCGGCGCGGCGCGGCTTTACGCGACGGGCGGCAATGCGACGATTTATTACGGCCTCGGCGTCACCGAACACAGCCAGGGCTCGACGACCGTCATGGCCATCGCCAATCTCGCGATGGCGACCGGCAATCTCGGACGGCGCGGCGTCGGCGTCAATCCGCTGCGCGGGCAGAACAATGTGCAGGGCTCCTGCGACATGGGCTCCTTCCCGCATGAGTTTCCCGGCTATCGCCATGTCTCCGACGACACTGTGCGCAAGCTGTTCGAGGAGGCCTGGGGCGTGCCGCTGGACGGCGAGCCGGGCCTACGCATCCCCAATATGTTCGACGCCGCCGTCGATGGCGTGTTCAAGGGCCTCTATGTGCAGGGCGAGGATATTCTGCAGTCCGACCCGGACATCAAGCATGTCTCCGCCGGGCTCGGCGCGCTGGAATGTCTCGTGGTGCAGGATCTCTTCCTCAATGAGACGGCCAATTACGCGCATGTCTTTTTGCCCGGCGCGAGCTTCCTCGAGAAGGACGGCGTCTTCATCAACGCCGAGCGCCGCATTCAGCGCGTGCGCCGGGTGATGAGCCCCAAGGCCCGCTACGCCGATTGGGAGGCGACGCAGCTCTTCGCCAATGCGCTGGGCTGCAATTGGAATTACACCCATCCGAGCGAGATCATGGACGAGATCGCCAAGCTCACGCCTTCCTTCGCCCATGTCTCCTACGCCAAGCTCGACGAGGTCGGCTCCGTGCAATGGCCTTGCAATGATGCGGCGCCGGAAGGCATGCCGATCATGCACATCGACCATTTCGCGCGCGGCAAAGGCAAGTTCGTCATCACTGAATATGTGCCGACGGAGGAGCGCACCGGGCCGCGCTTCCCGCTGCTGCTGACCACGGGCCGCATACTCTCCCAATATAATGTCGGCGCGCAGACGCGCCGCACCGAGAACAGCCAATGGCATCCCGAGGATGTGCTGGAGCTCCATCCGCATGACGCCGAGGTGCGCGGCGTGCGCGAGGGCGATTGGGTGCGCGTGCAAAGCCGCGCCGGCGAGACGACGCTCCACGCCAAGATCACTGATCGCGTCGCGCCGGGCGTCGTCTACACGACCTTCCACCATCCTCTGTGCCAGACCAATGTCGTCACCACCGACAATTCCGATTGGGCGACCAATTGCCCGGAATATAAGGTGACGGCGGTGCAGGTCTCGCCCTCCAACGGCCCCACCGAATGGCAGGAGCGCTATCGCGAAATGTCGGAGAAGAGCCGACAGATCGTCGCCGTCGGGGAAGCGCGCTAGGCGCAGTATCGGCGTTTCGCCGATCATCCGGCGACTTATCCACAAATGACTCGCCGCAGCCCCGCGCGGGCTCGGCGACGTCTGTCTCAGACATGCGCTGCATGATCGTCATGACGCGCGTCCGGCCCGAGCCTGTCCGTCATGAGCGCGTCCGTCATGGACCTTAGACGCCAGCCCGGAGTGACTTTTCGAAAAATGCGCGCCAGTTTCCGATCGCGATCGGAGAATTTGCGCCATGCGATTGGCTTCGCCAGCATCGAGAGACCGAATTCGTTTTCGAATCGAGGCCGCCGATCTTCTGTCTGCGATCGCTGCGCCCCTTGTCGCGCTCGCATTGCGGGACCCCGTCCTGCTCGATCCCGGCGCGCTTCCCTGGGACTTTCCGGCACCCTATCAATACGCTTTCATCTCGACCGCTTGCGCCCTGCTCATGATGCTCTGCTTCCGGCTGAGCGATCGCATGGGGCAGTTTTTCTCCGTGCGCGACGCCTTCGCCGTCTGCGGCGCCGCGGCGGGCGCCGTCGTTTCCAGCTGCGCGATTCTCTTCGCCCTCACGCGCTTCGAGGGCGTGCCGCGCTCGACCCCGCTGATCTATGGCCTCGTGCTGAGCGCCTCGATGATCGCGATTCGCGTGGCGACGCGGCTGCTGCACAAGGATCTCGAGCGCAAGCCCGGGCCCGACTCGAGGACGCGCGAGGACGATCTGCAACGCGTGATCGTGGTCGGCGTCGATCGTCTCGCCTCGGCCGCGATCAAATTGACGGATTACCTGCTGCCCCGCAAAACGCAGATCGTCGCCGCGCTCGATGGGCGGCCGGGTCTCGTCGGTCGGAAGATCGCCGGCGTCTCGATCGTCGGCGATCCTCGCGACATCGGCTCCATCATCGATGAATATGCGGTCCATGGCGTCTATGTCGATCAGGTTTGGCTCGCCGAAGACAGGACGCTTCTGGCCCCCGACCTCCTCGCGGCGTTCCATGCGCAATGCGCGGCGCGCGGCGTGGCGATCGTCGGCATATCGGAGGCCTTGAATTTCATCGCCTCGCCGCCGACCGCCTCGGTCGCGGGCGCCGCGATCGACGCGGCGGGACAATTCGAGCCGCCCGATTACTTCGAGTCGAAGCGCCTGATCGATCTATGCGCGGCGAGCCTTTTGTGCGTCGCGACTCTTCCGCTCGCGCTCTGCGTCGCCTATGTGGTCTTTCTCGATGTCGGCGCGCCTTTGCTGTTCTGGCAGCAGCGAATCGGGAGGAACGGTCAGAAATTCCTGCTCTACAAGTTCCGCACCTATCGCGCGCCCTTCGACGAGAACGGCCTACCGGCGCCGGAGGACCAGCGCCTCTCGAGAGTCGGGCGCATGATCCGCGCGATCCGCCTCGACGAGCTTCCGCAGCTCTACAATGTGATCGCCGGTCACATGTCGCTCATTGGTCCGCGACCCTTGTTGCCGCAGGATCAACCCGATGATCCAGGCCCCCGTCTCAGCGTGCGCCCGGGCCTCACCGGATGGGCGCAGATCAACGGCGGGACAGCCGTTTCGCCGGAGGAGAAAAACGCGCTCGACCTCTGGTACATCAAGCACGCCGACCTGCGACTCGATCTCGAAATCGTCGTCGGCACGCTGCTGGTCGCTCTGGCGGGCGTAAGGCTGAACGATCGCGCCATCGACGACGCGGTTCGCTGGTATCACGAAGAATTCGACGCGGCCGGACGCGACGCTGCGCGAGGCGAAGAGACGCCGCGCGACCGTCATCGCCGCGAGGGAGCCTCCGACCAGACCAATAGGCGTCGGAAGCTCGAGGCCGTGCAAATCGATTACCCCTATCGCGCCGTCGAACCCGGTTGAGCGCATCGTCCGACGTATTTCGGACGAGCGCGCTCGCTGTCGGGCGCGAAACGATCGCGCGGACGGTGCGGCCGCAGCCTCTCCTCGGTCTTTCGACCGATCCAGCGTCGTCGGCGAAAACGTCGTGCTGTCGACTCTGGCTCGACGCGCGGCTTTGCATTTTCGGTCGGCGCTCGACGTGAGCAGGAGATTTCAGATGCAGCATGACGTCAATTTTCAGGACGAGGCGAAGCGCGCATTGCTCGGGCTCGTCGATGTCACGGGCTTGCGCTACAGAATCGGCGACAGGACGCTTCGCGTCACCCTATCGGACCCGCCCAATCACAATGCTCTGACCAGAGCCGCGATGGACAGTCTCTATGCAACGCTTCGCCGTTTTCAGGCGCTTCCCTTCGACCGGCTGACGCTGGCGTTCGATACTGCGTCCGGTTCGGTCGCCTGCGCCGGTCTCAATCTGAAGGACTTCGAAACGTCGGCGCGGGCGCTGCGCCCCGGCGACGATCTGCTGGGGGAGGAGAGCTATTTCGTTCGCGCGGCCTCGGCTTTGCGCCGATTGAGCCGCATCATTCCCACATCGGCTTTCGTCGACGGACATCTCGTCGGCGCCGGCGTCGAGCTGGCTCTGAGCTGCCGAGAGGTCGTCTGCGCGCGGTCGGACAGCAAGATTCTGCTGCCGCATCTGCGGATCGGCGTTCCCTATCACACCTCCGGCCTCTGCCATATGGCCGGCGTCGTCGGATGGGACGTGATGTCGCGAGCGATGGTGACGGATGCGATTCCTGTGCTGCTGTCGCAGGTGCTCGCCGCTCGCGCGAGGATAGAAGGCCTCACGCCGGCCGAGCGTATCGCAGACGCGAAAATCGCGCTCGATCGCATGGCCGCCGTCTTCCATGGCCGGCCGGCGCAGATCGGCGACGCTTTTTTCGCCGTGGAGGATCGCACCGGCAAGACGCGCAGCATCGCCGAAGCGCATCTCATCCAGATCATGTCGCAAATATTCTTCGGCGACGATATGGACGCGCTGCCGCTCGCATTGCGGGAGATCATCGATGCGCCGCGCGTGCGCGCATCGTCTCGCGCGGACAGTCGGCTGGCGGAATCGCTCGCCGCCCATCGCGAGAAGCCGAAGCGTCTCAACCATCATTTCTCGAAAGCCATCGGCGCGGGCTGCGCTTCCGAGGAGCCGGGCGACGCCGATCGCCTCATCGGATGACGTCGCGCATCGGCGCTATCCGAATCGGCGCCGATGCGGCGTCTGCCCGAACGCAGGAGCGATTGCATGGAAACGATAGGCCTCGAGCAGGGATTGCGCGAGCGAAGGGCGGTCAGGCATTTCAGCGACGCGCCTGTCGGCGATGCGCTGCTCGCGGAGATTTTCGAGCTCGCGTCATGGGCTCCGTCGCCGGGCAATACGCAGGCGTGGAAAGTGATCGCGCTCGGCGATGACGCCTCGAAGGATGTGATCGCGCGCTTCGAGCTGGCCGGATGGGAATCGGTCTTTCCCGTGCTGGAGCAGGTGCTCCGCAATGACGCGGCCGAGCGCGCCTCTGCCGCGCCGCGCGGCGAGGCGGATGATCTGCGACCGGCGACGGCGGATGACTGGAGCCGGCGCGTGATCGCCATGTATCAGCGCCATTTCGAGGTGAGGGGCGGGCCGAGGCTGGTGTTCGTCTATCGCACCGTCGACAGGCGGAGATACGCAAATCTCGTGCGTCTGTCGCTGTCGGCGGCGATACGCCGCGCGCGTCGCGAGCCTTCGCGTCTCGATGGGCTGCGCTGCTTGCTTTCGTCGCTGCGAAACGTGCCTGTGCTGGTGCGCGTCAACGCGCTGACGCGAACATTCGGACTGGCCAATTTCACTTACGCGCTGACGCTCGCCGCCGCCTCGCGCGGTCTGGCGACTTGCATTCAATCCAACTATCTCAATGTTCAGCGCGACCTTCGGCGCTATCTCGGTCTTGCCGCGGACGTCGACATCGTCGCCTCGGTGTTGATCGGCTACAAGGCGGCCGACGCGCTGCCGGCGCCGGAGACGTTCCGCACGCGCAAGCCGGTCTCGGTCGATTGGATCGATGCCTCTCCCGGCGTCGCTGCGGCGTCGCGACGCGATGCGAAAATCTTCGAATCTGTCGAGTGAGGCAGGGCGGCTCAGCCGCCCTTGCGCGTCAGCATTCCTTTGGCCGGATCATAGGCGATGAGCGCTCCCGCCGAGAACAAGGTCGTGTAGCCCGCGACGGCGGCGAGCGACTCCCAGGAGATTTTCTCATAGAAGGCGAAGCGGATCAGCTCCACCGCATGGGTGAAGGGATTGGCGAGGCAGATCCAATAGAGCACGGGGCTGGATTCCTGCACGCGCCACAGCGGATAGAGCGCCGAAGAGGCGAAGAACATCGGGAAGATGACGAAGTTCATCACGCCGGCGAAATTCTCGAGCTGCTTGATCGCCGAGGAGAGCAGCATGCCCAGCGCGCCGAACATCAATCCGGCGAGCATGAGCGCCGGCAGAACGGTGAGATAGCCGAGCGGCGTCGGCGGCTCGATCTCCCAGAAATAGGCGATGATCAGATAAGCGTAGACCTGCAGGATCGAGACGGCGACGCCGGCGAAGAGCTTGGCGCCAAGAAGGAACCAGCGCGGGAAGGGCGACACCAGCAGCGTGCGCATATTGCCCATCTCCCGATCGTAGACCATGGAGAGCGACGATTGCATGCCGTTGAAGAGCTGGATCATCGCCATCAAGCCCGGCGTGATAAAGACCTCGTAGAGAACATAGGTCTCATAGGGCGGGATGATGGAGACGCCGAGCACCTGGCGAAAGCCCGCCGCGAAGATGAGCAGCCAGACGAGCGGCCGCACCAGCGCGGAGACGAAGCGCTCGCGCTGATGCAGAAAGCGCAAGGCCTCGCGCCAGACGACGCCTGCGAGGCAGATGGCGTATTGGTGAATGGAGAATGGCGCCAGCGTCGATGGAGAATTCGTCGCTGCTTTCATGCGCACGTCCTTTCCAGTTGTTTTTTCGCTTCAGTCGCGTTGTCATGATCATCGTGAGCGCGCGCTCGCGATGATCAGCAGGCCGATCGACAGGGCGACCGCAAATAGGACCAGAAATGTCTTCACATTCTTGCGGCTCCCTTCGATCGCATCCCCTGGCCGGCCGCGAGGGTAGACGATCGGCAGCTCGGCGCCGATAGGCGGCGGCGCCTCGCGCGCGATCGCCAGCTCGAATGTCCCACCCTCGACGGCATACTCGGCCATGCAGCGGTAATAGACGTGGTAGCCGGCTTCGCCGCGATCGTTGCATTGTCTCTCGACACGGGAAATTTTCGCCATCGTCTCGATTGGGGCGCGAGTCAGAAAGCGCAATGGCCTTCGCAACAAAAAGGCGCTGGCGCCGAAAAACAGCGTAAGTGCAACGACTACGCCGAATGTGCTTTGCAGCATTTCCACTCTGCGGCCTTTCTTTCGTCTGGCGGCGCGCTGGAAGACGCAGCCTAGCTCGCTGCGGCAAGACCGGTGATCGCCGTGAACGCCGCGCCGATGTCGACGACGCCGTTTTGCGTGACGATATTCTCCGCGCTTCCGCGCGCCAGCACCTTGCCCTGATGCAGAATAACGACATCGTCGCTCGGCGCGACCTCGTCGATGAGATGCGTCGTCCACAGCACGGCGAGATTTCGCTCGGCGACGAGCGCGCGCACCTGCGCGAGAATATCGGCGCGCGCCTTTATGTCCAGGCCGACGGTGGGCTCGTCGAGCAGCAGCAGAAGCGGCTCATGCAGCAGCGCGCGCAAGATTTCGACGCGGCGCATCTGTCCGCCGGAGAGATCGCGCGCCTTGTCCTTGGCGCGGTCGGCGAGGCCGGCGCGCTCGAGCAGGCCCGCGCCGCGCCGCTTCGTCTCGGCGGGGCCGATCCCATGCAGCGCCGCGTGATAGACGAAATTCTGCATCACGTTCAATTCGAGATCGAGCGTGCGCGCCTGGAAGACGACGCCGAGCCGGCGCAGCGCCTTGCCGCTCTCGCGCGCAACGTCATGGCCGAAGATTTCGATTTTTCCCTCGCGCGCGGCGTAGAGATGCGTGATCAGCGAGAACAACGTGCTCTTGCCGGCGCCATTGAGGCCGAGCAGCACGGTGAAGCTTCCCGCCGCGACGGAAAAGCTCACATCGTCCAGCGCGCGCCGCGCGCCATAGGAATGGCCGATCCGCGCGACATCGAGAGCGAGCGGCTCGGCGCTCATTTGGTCGCCACGGCGATGCCCCAGGGGAATGCGCCCACGGGAATGGACTTCAGCACCTTGAGGCTCGCCACGTCGATGATGGAGACATCATTGGAGACGCCATTGGCGGTCAGGAGATATTTCTTGTCCGGCGTGAAGGCGAGATGCCAGACGCGCTGGCCGACGAGCAGATATTTCTCGATTTTCTTCGTCGCCGTGTCGATGACGGCGACGCGATTGGCCGGGCCCAGCGCGACGAAGGCGCGCTTGCCGTCATTGGTGAAGGCGACGCCGATCGGCTGAATCGCCTCCTTGGAGAGGCCCGGAATCTCGAAGCGGATTTTCTGCGTCACGGCATGCGTTTGCGGATCGATAACGGCGACCGTGCCGCCGATCTCCGACGACACCCACAGCTCGGAAGCGTCGGGCTTGAAGGCGGCGAAGCGCGGGCGCGCGTCGACGAGCACATTGGCGATGATCTGCTTCGTCTGCGTGTCGATGAGATGCGCCATATTGGTCGTCTCGGACGTATTCACCAGAATGCGTCCGTCCGGACTCACCGCCATGCCTTCCGGCTCGACGCCGACGGGCACGTCGCCGATCTGGCGCTTCGTCTTGGTGTCGATCAAGGTGACGAGATTGTCGTTCTCGTTGGACACATAGATCGTCTTGCCGTCCGGGCTCAGTATCATCAGCTCGGGATCGGGGCCGGAGGGCAGATTGCCGGTGATCTTCAGCGTCTTGGTGTCGAGCACCTGGATCGTGTCGTCGTCGCCGGCGCAGATATAGAGCTCGGAATTATCCTTGGAGATCTCGATGCCGCGCGGCCGGCGCCCGACCTTCACGGTCTTGATCGCCTCCATCTTGTCGGTGTCGATGATGGTGACGCTATTGCCTTTCTCATTGCTGACATAGGCGGTGAAGGCGTGGGCCGGGGCGGCGAGAAGTGTGGCCGCCGCCGCGAACATGCAGAACGCGCGTCCCTTCTCCCATTTGTGGGAGAAGGTGTCGCGCGAATGCGCGACGGATGAGGGTCCGTCCTGGGCGGCTTCGTCGAGGGCCCTCATCCGACCCCACTTCGTGGGGCCACCTTCTCCCGTAAACGGGAGAAAGAAGAGCGCCCGGAGATGTCTCGTCGCTTTCATTGCAGCCTGCATTTGGTTTCGGGCTTGTCGACGCCCAATGTGTCGAGCTCGGAGGTCTGGTGCAGGAAGCCTTCCTGCGGCGACACCGAAACAACCATGCGGCCGTCGCCGAGCAGAATAGGCTGACGCAGCTGCCGATTCCAGGGCCGCAGCGACAAGCGCACGCCCTTGAACGCCGCAATGGTGAAATCCGGGCCGGTGAGATAGGCGGCCAGCGTCTTCGGATCGGCCGAGGAGGCGCGCGTCGCCGCCTCGCCGATCATGCGCGCGGCGACCCAGGCCTGATGATCGCGGGCGTTCATGCCGCGATGGAACTGCTTGCGGAAGCGATTTTGCAGCTGCACCGCGCCCCATTGCTCATGCGAGGCGTCCCAGCTCGTCGGAACGAGTCCGGCGGACCCCGCCACCGGCCGTGGATCGAAGGTCCGATAGGGCAGATAATTGCCGAACACGTCGCTCTCGTCGGCGGCGATCAGCACGTCATAGCTCGCGCCCTGCGTCAGCGGCGGGATCAGCCGCTGCGTCTGCACGCTGCCGGAATCGGAGCGGCGGCCGCCCTCCGTATCGACATAAATGCGCTCATCGACGATTTTCGCGCCGAATTTCTTCGCGCTGGCGCGATAGGCCTTGGCGAGAAGCTCGTCCTCCGGATGCGATCCCTTGACGAGGAGCCAGCGGCGCCATTGCTTCCAGACGAGATATTGCGCGAGCCCGTCGGTCAGCATGGAGCGCGTCGGCGCGACATGGAGGACATTGGCGCGGCAATCCTCCTCGCGCAGCGAATCATCGGTCGCGCTCACATTGAAGAGCAACGCGTCGCGCGATTTCAGCGCGTCGGCGACGCGGAGAAGATCGGCGGCGGGAAGATCGACGACAATGGCGACCGCGCCGTCGTCGACGAGCTTTTGCGCGGCGGCGACGGGGTCCTCGCCGCTCGCGAGCTTCGCGTCGACGGCCTCATAGCTCTGGCCGGTGAAGCGGCCGGTCGTATTGTCGTCGGCGACGCCGATCAGCGCGCCGGCCAGCGTGTCGTCCTCGGCCGGCAGGTCGAGGATCGACAGGGTCTCGCTCGAATGCGGCTGGCGCAGCACGCCGAATGTCACATGCAGCGGCTCGGCCGCGGCGGGGAGGGTGGAGAGGAGAGCGGCGATCGAGACGCCAATGACGCAACGCTTGATCATGACGCGTGACGGCCGCTCCTTCCTTCGTTCAGCGAATCAGCTTCAGCAGCGCCCGGCCGGCCTTGGACTTCAGCTCCTTGGCGTCGAGCGTGCCTTCGTCGTCCTTGTCGGCCGCTTTGAACAGCTTGCCGACGAGGGCGAGATATTCCTCTTTCGTGAGCGTTTTGTCATCGTCCGGATCGGCGGCGGCGAATTCTTTCTTGCCGATGCGCGCGCCGACCTCCTTGCGGTCGACCGTGCCGTCATTGTCCTTCTCGAGCGTGTCGAACACGGCCGCCGCCGCCTTGCTCACCTCGGCGAGGTCGAGCGTGCCGTCATTGTCCGTGTCGAAGCTCTTGATCGGCGAAGGAGCGGCGAAAACAGGTTGTGCGACCAAGGCCGATGCGAGGCAAAGTCCCGCGCCGAGGGCGATCACGTGAAATTTAGAAGTCATGTCTTGCCTCCATTTCCCGTTCATATCATGCAGAGTCGGCAATCTGATTGTCCGATTCTCCCAATATAGGCGGAGGCGGCCGATCACACAAAGCGTGGCGGGCGACAATGCTCCGCTACAGATCGTCACCCTCCCGCTCCTCACCGTCCCGCTCCTCGACCTCGGGAAGCGGCAACAGCACCTCTATGCGCGTGCCGCCTTGCGGGCCGGGCTCCATCCGCATGAGGCCGCCGAGCGCATGGACGCGCTCGCTCATGCCGATGAGGCCGAGGCCGAATCGGTGCGCCTCCGGCAGGCCGACGCCGTCGTCCTCCACCAGAACGCGCAGCGCCTCGGCCGCGCCGGCTTCGGCGAGCTCGGGCGGAGCCTCGACGAATTCGAGCCGCGCCTCGGCGTTGGCGGCGGCGGAATGGCGGAAAATATTGGTGAGCGCCTCCTGCACGACGCGATAGGCGGTGAGCGCGATCTTCTCGTCGAGGCAGGAGAGATCATGGACGATGCGCAGCGACAGCCGCACATCGCCGCGGCTGCCGGTCCAGGAGGCGAAAAGGCCGCGCAACGCCGTCTCCAGGCCGAGCTCGCTCATGGCCGGCGGGCGCAGCCGCTCGAGCATGCGGCGCAGCAGCGTCTGCAGCGCCTGCCCGGCGGCGTCGATATTGGCGCAGGTTCGCCGCAGCAGATCGTGATCGGGAAAATTGCCCGAAGTGGAGGCGGCGAGCGTCGCCGCGCCGGCGCGTATGGAGAAGAGACAGGGCCCGGCCTCGTCGTGCAGATCGCGCGCTATGTCGTGGCGCTCGGAATCCTGGACCGCGAACAGGCGGTCGATGAGCGAATGATTCTCGTCCTGCACGCGGTCGAGCGTCGTGGCGAGCGAGTTGAGCTTATGGGAAATATCCCTGAATTCCGTGGCGCCGCGCAGATCGAGGCGCACCTCCTTCTCGCCCGCCTCGAGCCTCGCCAATCCGCGGCCGAGCGAGTCGAAAGGCGCGAGCGTGCGGCGCAGCAGCTCGAGCACCAGAGCCAGCATCAGCAGCGTGACGGCGAGGCTGATCGCGCCGAGCCACAACAGGTCCGACCAGATTTCGGCGAGCTCGTCGACCGGATTGGAGATGATGGCGATATTGCCATATTGGACGTCGCCGATCCGCGCCGGAATAATGTCGACCTTGGGCGCCGGCGCGACGAGGCTCACGAACCAATCGGGCACGCCAGTCTGCATTTCGGCGCGCAGTTTCGAGTCGAAGCTCGGCGCAATGTCGTCATTGGGCAGGATCTCGATCTCGATATGGCGGAGATTGCGCAGATTTTCGAAGAGCCGCCGCAGCGATGGGATCGGGTCCCTGGTCTCCTGCAGGCTGGCGAGCGCGGTCTCGACGAGCTCATGCGACAGATGCTCTATGCTCTCCGCCTCGGCGCGCACGCGCGGGCCGGCATGGCCGATCATGATCGTCACATTGACCGCCAGCATGGCGGTGAGCACGACGGCGATGAGCCAGCCGAGGCGCGCCTTCAACGACATGGCTTTCCACGACACGGCTCTCAACGACCTGGCCTTCCACGAGATGGCCTTCAAGGACATGGAACGCTCCCGCTTTCGCCCTGCGCCGGTGATTGACAAACAAGATTTTGTATTCCCATAGTAATCTCACTCTGTAACAGTGGCTATGCCCGATGCGCGTGCTGATCGTCGACGACCATCCTATGGTGATTGCCGGATGCCGCGGCATGTTGTCCGGGCAATCGGACATAGAAGTGCTGGAGGCGCGCGACGCCGACGCGGCGTTGGAGGCGCATGCTTCCGCGCAGCCGGACGTCATCGTGCTCGACATTAATCTGCCGGGCCTTTCGGGTTTCGAGCTGCTGCGCCGCATGCTCAAGCGCAAGCCGGACACGAAGGCGATCGTCTTCACCATGAACGACGATCCGGTCTTCGCCGCGCGCTCCATAGAGCATGGGGCCAAGGGCTATCTCGCCAAGAACGAGGACCCTGCGCTGTTCGTGAAGGCGGTGCGCATGGTCGCCGCCGGCGAGCGCTATCTCTCCAATCAAGTGGCGCAGAAGCTCGCCTTCTTCGATCAAAAGCACGGCGCCAATCCGCTCGAGGGGCTGAACGGCCGCGAGCTGGAGATTTTGCGCCTGCTCGCCGAGGGCAAGGGCATGGCGGAGATCGCGCATATCATGCGCGTGTCCTACAAGACGGTGGCGAACAGCTGCTCGCTGCTGAAGCGCAAGCTCGGCGCCCGCTCGCGCGCCGATCTCATCCGCATCGCCGTCGAGAACAGGCTCGCCAAAGAACTGGTCTGAGATCTCCGTGCGCGCCCCTTGCTCCCGCTCGCGAGAGAAGGCGGCCCTCGCGTCGGATGAGGGCGCGGCGTGTTCCGAAGCCTCGATTTTGTCTCAGGAATATTTAGACATTTCGCTCGGGAAAAATAGGAAAACGAAATTCCGCGGGGCCCTCATCCGACGCTTGCTGCGCCAGGGCCGCCATCCGCCGCGAGCGCGAGCCGGAACGAAGCGAGCCTCTTCACGCCAGCCGCTGCTCGATCGCGATGCGCACCAGATCCATCGGCGTGCGCGCGCCGAGCTTGCGCTTCAGCAGCGAGCATGTGTTGGCGATCGTCTTGTACGACACATGCACGGCGTCGGCGATTTCCGTCATGCTCGAGCCCTTGCCCAGCATGCGCAATATCTCGAGCTCGCGCGCGCTCAGCTCCGCCAGAGGATTGGCGATCGCCGCGGTCTTGTCGAAGGCGAGCCGGTTGGCGAGCCGCGGCATCAGGAACACGCCGCCGGCCGCCACGTCCCGCACGGCTTTCAGCAATAGAAACGGATCGTCGTTCTTCGTCACATAGCCGCGGGCGCCGGCCTCGATCGCCCGCGCGGCGAAGATCGGATCGTCATTCATCGAGAAAATGACGATGCGCGCCTCGGCGTCGTGACGCAGCATGCGGCGGGTCAGCTCGAAGCCGGAGGCGCCGGGAAGGTTGATGTCGACGACGGCGACGTCCGGCCGCCATTCGACGAAGATGCCGAGCGCCGTCTCCGCGTCGCCGGCGTCGCGCGCCTCTATGTCGCCTTCGCCGGAGAGCATGGCCGCGCAACCGGACACGATGATCGGATGATCGTCGACGATCAGGACACGCATGTTGTGGCTCACGACGCCTTTTATCGGGACGCTTCGCTCGGAAGCGCCAGGACGGATTGACCGGGCGCTACCCATACGTAAAGTCGCCGCGCATTGCAAAGGCGGGTCCCCATGCTGCAAGGATTGTCGTTGCGCGCCCGGCTGCTGGCGCTGCTCGGCGCGACCCTCGCCGCCGGCCTCGCGCTCGGCGTGGGCCTGTTGATGCTGCACGCCGCCTCGCGCGTGCGCGCCGAATCGGACAGCACCGCCCGCCTCGCCCGGGAGTTCGTGGCGACGGCGCTGGCCAGCGTCGCGGAGAGCGACGATCCGCTGCTCGCTTTGCGTGGCCGGCTCGCCGATGTCGAGCGGCTGCGGCACATTCACATCGTCATGGCCGGCTCGGGCGAGGAGGCGGCGCTGGCGGGGGAGGGCCGGGGCGCGCCCTTCTGGTTCGCGGCGCTCGTCGCCGGCGCGCCCAGCGTGACGCGCATCGCCCTCGACGGCCGCGGCCGGCTGCAGGGCGAGCTGGTGCTCGCCGCCGACCCCGGCGACGAGATCGACGAGATCTGGGAGGAGGTCTGGCTGCTGGCGCTGGGCGCGGCGGCTCTGGCGATCGCCGGCTTCGGCGTGGTGTCGGTCGTCGTCTCGCGCGCGCTGGCCCCGGTCTCGACGGTCGCCGAGGCGCTGCTGCGTCTCGAGCGCGGCGACCGCAGCGTGCGCATGGCCGCCGGCGATGCGCCGGAATTCGTCGCCATCGCCAGCCGCGTCGATGCGCTGGCGGAGACGCTCGCGCGTTTCGACGCCGAGAATCGCGCGCTGGTCGAGCGCATCATCCATGTGCAGGACAAGGAGCGTCGCGACATCGCCCGCGATCTGCACGATGAGATCGGCCCCTTTCTCTTCAGCATACGCGCCGGGCTCGGCGCGCTCGCCCGCAAGCTCGAGGGCGCGCGGCGGGACGATTGCCTGGCCATAGACGGGCAGCTCGGCGCATTGCAGCAGGTCAATCGCCGCATTCTCGGACGGCTGCGGCCGGCGGCGCTGGAGGAGATGGGTCTCGAGGGCGCGCTGCAGGCGCTCGTCCAGGGCTGGCGCGATCTCGATCCGAAGGTCGCCGTCGACCTGCATGTCGCGGAGTCTCGGGCGCCGCTCGACGAATCGATCGCGCTCACCGCCTATCGCATCGTCCAGGAGGGGCTGACCAATGTGTTCCGCCATGCGAGCGCCGCGCGGGTCGATGTGACGGTGGAGCGCATTTTCTGCGGCGGAAAAGCCGAATTGCGCGTCACCGTGCGCGACGACGGCGCCGGCGTTCCGGAGGGCGTGCGCGAAGGCATCGGCCTGCGCGGCATGGCCGAGCGCGTCGCGGCGCTCGGCGGTCGGCTGACGCTCGACGCCGCGACGCCGCGCGGCGCGCTGCTCGAGGCGCGCTTGCCGCTCGAGAAGCGCTCGCCGCTCGAGACGCGCGCGCTCGAGATTTTGTGCGACGCAAAATAGGTTTTGATCCAGACGCGCGAAATTCTTTCACGCTCACGCTCGTGGAGAGAAAAGGATTCGTGGCCATTTCGTGACTTCGTCTCGGCGCGACGATCTGCCTCTCGCCAAGTCTCTTCAGATAGTTTATGTAGCAAAACGTACAAAGCGAGAGCAGCGCGGTTCCATCGCGCAGGCGCCTCGCAAGGGACGACGCGTATCGGTCTCCCTATAGCGGCATAAAGGGTCGTCACATGGACTATCGGCGCTTTTTCGAGACGGCGGTCACTCGTCTCCAGGAGGAACGTCGGTACCGGGTCTTCGCCCATCTCGAACGCTGTGTCGAAACCTTCCCACAGGCGGTCTGGCATCGCGACGACGGCTCCACCCGCGAGGTGACGGTGTGGTGCTCGAATGATTATCTCGGCATGGGCCAGAACCCCGAGGTGATCGCCGCGATGGTCGACACCGCCACGCGCGTCGGCGCGGGCGCCGGCGGCACGCGCAACATCTCCGGCACCAGCCATGCGATCGTGGAGCTCGAGAGCGAGCTCGCCGATCTCCATGGCAAGGAGGCGGCGCTCGTCTTCACCTCGGGCTGGATCTCCAATCTCGCGGCCATTTCGACGATCGCCGATCTACTGCCCGATTGCGTGATCCTCTCGGACGCCTCCAATCACAATTCGATGATCGAGGGCGTGAGACGCTCGCGCGCCGAGCGCAAGATTTTCCGCCACAATGATCTCGCCCATCTCGAGGAGCTGCTCGTCGAGGCCGGAAATCGGCCCAAGCTCATCGTCTTCGAGAGCCTCTACTCGATGAATGGCAATATCGCGCCGGTCGCCGAGATCGCGGCGCTCGCCGAGCGCTATGGCGCGATGACCTATATCGACGAGGTCCATGCCGTCGGCATGTATGGCGCGCGCGGCGGCGGAATCTGCGAGCGCGAGGGCGTCATGCATCGCATCGACGTCATCGAGGGCACGCTGGCCAAGGGTTTCGGCACGTTGGGCGGCTATATCGCCGGCGACCGCGTCGTCATCGATGCGATTCGCAGCTATGCCGCCTCCTTCATTTTCACCACGGCTCTGCCGCCGGCCATCGCCGCCGCGGCGACGGCCGCCGTTCGCTTCCTGAAAGCGCGCTCCGATCTGCGCGCCGCCCATCAGCGCGCCTCGCATATCACCAAGCATGCGCTGGCCGCCGCCGGCCTGCCGGTGCTGGAGAATGGCTCGCATATCGTGCCGGTGATGGTGCGCGACGCCGAATTGTGCAAGGCGGCGAGCGACATGCTGCTCGAGCGCCACGACATTTATATCCAGCCGATCAACTATCCGACCGTCGCGCGCGGATCGGAGCGTCTGCGCATCACGCCGACGCCGCGCCACACGCCGGAGCATATCGTCGCTCTGGTCGAGTCGGTGGTCGATGTGTGGCACACGCTGGGCATCGCTTTTGTGGAGCCGCCGCAGCATCTCCATGTCGATGCGGAGAGCCGCGAGCGCTGTACCTATCCCGAGATCAAGCTCGCCGCGCAGTGAGCGGTAGCGACTCGGGCTCGAGGATTTAAACAGCTTCGCGTCCCCTTCTCCCGCCTGCGGGAGAAGGTGGCCCTCGCGTCAGCGAGGGTCGGATGAGGGTCCGCGCCCTTGCGCACTGAAACCTTCATCGTCCCCGGAAACCGCAGCCGCCCTCATCCGACCCCGCTTCGCGGGGCCACCTTCTCCCACGAGTGGGAGAAGGAAGCGCGCTCGATTGATGCGGTTTTTTTACTGCACCAGCTTGGGCTGGCTCGGCCGAGGCGTCTCGTTCTCTTGCAGAATGCCGAGACGACGCGCCACTTCGGTATAGGCCTCGACGAGGCCGCCCATGTCGCGGCGGAAGCGATCCTTGTCCAGCTTGTCGTTGGACTTGATGTCCCACAAACGGCAGGAGTCGGGAGAAATCTCGTCGGCGACGACGATGCGCATCATGTCGCCTTCCCACAGCCGCCCGCATTCCATCTTGAAGTCCACGAGACGGATGCCGACGCCGAGGAAGAGGCCGGAGAGGAAATCATTGACGCGAATGGCCAAGGCCATGATGTCGTCGATCTCCTGCGGGCTCGCCCAGCCGAAGGCGGTGATGTGCTCTTCCGAGACCATCGGGTCGTCGAGCGCGTCGTTCTTGTAATAGAACTCGATGATGGAGCGCGGCAGCTGCGTGCCTTCCTCCATGCCGAGGCGCTTGGACAGCGAGCCGGCGGCGACATTGCGCACCACGATCTCGAGCGGAACGATCTCCACCTCGCGAATCAGCTGCTCGCGCATGTTCAACCTGCGGATGAAATGCGTCGGCACGCCGATGTCGTTCAGATGCTGGAAAACGAATTCCGAGATGCGATTGTTGAGGACGCCCTTCCCGTCGATGACTTCGTGCTTCTTGGCGTTGAACGCGGTGGCGTCGTCCTTGAAATGCTGGATCAACGTCCCGGGCTCCGGGCCCTCGTAGAGGACCTTGGCCTTGCCTTCGTAGATGCGGCGGCGGCGGTTCATCGGGATCAACCGGGGCTTGAGAAAATCCATTGACGGGCCCGTGGCTCCTCGGTTCGGCTCCGGAAACGATCGCCGCCCCGGCCAGAGCGCGAGCTCGGGTAGAGGGACGTCGGTCCGAAGCGGCGTTCGCAACGGCCGCGGATGGAACTGGGTCGTATCCTGTTCCAGCGGCCGTTACAACCCGCGATGCGAGACTAACCGAATCGAGGGGCGGACACAACTTGACTGAAATTTTCGTTAAATGGCCAATGTCATTGGTTTTTAGATCGAATCGCCTACATCCCGATCGCGCCTGATCAGCGCGGGCCGACAAAACATCCGAGGGTTGCATGAGCACATTCGACAACCGGGAAGAATCTTTCGAGAAGCGCTACGTCCATGAGCAGGAGCTCCAGTTCCGCGCCGAGGCGCGGCGCAACCGGCTGTTCGGCCTGTGGGCGGCGGAAAAGCTCGGCAAGACCGGGCCGGAGGCCGAGGCCTACGCCGAGGCGCTGGTCGCCGCGGAGGCTTCCGCCAATGCCGAGGAGCGGGTCCTGGATGCGGTGAGGGGCGATTTCGGCGCGGCCGGCGTCGACCAGTCCGACCATCAGCTGCGTCGCACGCTCGACGAATTGCTGGAGACGGCGAAAGCCGAGCTGAAGCAGGGCCCAGCCTGACGGCCGGCGCGGTTTACCCTTCCTTTATCCGCGCGCGTCACCACTTATCGCCATGCGCGATTCCCCAAGAGCCGCAAGCAAAAGATCGGGCGCCGCCTTTTTGGCGGCGCCCGATGTCGCGTCGCAGGCTCTGGCCTGGCTCGACCATCTGGCGGGCGAAAGGCGCTCCTCCCGCCACACGCTCGACGCCTATGCGCGCGACGCCCGGTTTTTTCTCGCCTTTCTCGCCGAGCATCGCGGCGCGCCGGCCGACGCCGCCACATTGAGCGCGCTCGCCCCGGCCGACATACGCGCCTTCATGGCGCGGCGCCGGATGGAGGGGCTCGAGAATCGCTCGCTGCTGCGGGCGCTGGCCGCCGTGCGCTCGCTGCTGCGCTTCCTCGAGAAAAAAGGCCTCGCCAAGACCGATGTCTTCGGCGCCGTCCACGCGCCCAAAAAGCCGCACAGCCTGCCCAAGGCGCTGAGCGTCGCCGACGCGCGCGACCTGACCGACGCCAAAACCCGGGCCGGGGAGGCGCGCGAGCCCTGGGTCCTCGCCCGCGACGCCGCCGCTCTGGCGCTGCTCTATGGCGCGGGATTGCGCATCTCCGAGGCGCTGTCGATCGAGCGCGACCGCGCGCCCATCGGCGCCGTCGATCGCGTCTCCATCGCCGGCAAGGGCGGCAAAACCCGCGTCGTCCCGGTCATCGAGCCGGTTCGCCGCGCGATCGAGGACTATATTTCGCTGTGTCCCTATGCGCTGGCCGGCGGCCCGCTGTTCGTCGGCGCGCGCGGGGGGCCGCTGTCGCCGCGCATATTGCAGCTCGCCGTGGAGCGCATGCGCGGCGCGCTGGGCCTGCCCGACAGCGCCACGCCCCATGCGCTGCGGCATTCTTTCGCCACCCATCTCCTGGGGCGCGGCGGCGATCTGCGCAGCATACAGGAGCTGCTCGGCCACGCCTCCTTGTCGACGACGCAGATCTACGCCGCCGTCGACAAGGAGCGCCTGCTCGAGGCCTGGCGCTCGGCGCATCCGCGCGGCGCCCGCCATCCCGCCAAATCGACTTGATTTTACTTAGAATTCAATCGATCTCGTCAAGCGCTCCCTTGCCGAAATTTTGATCTTCGGCGAGGTCTCGCCTTTTCGCGGCCGCGCCCTTCCTTTCCTTGCGAGCCTGCCTTGCGAGCCCGCTGGTTTTGTCGCTTCGTGCGATCCCGCACGCCTTTGATTTTCCGGCTCGGGCAGGTTGACGGCGTCCGTTGAGGGGACGAGCGCCGGCGATCGGTGGAGGGGAAAATGGGTCAGACGCCGAGGCTATCGCTGCTCGGAGTGTTTCTCGTCATGGCTTTCGCCTATGGCGTGTGGATCATCGTCACCTCGGGACAGGCGGCTTCGGCCGACGCCTGTCTCGGCTATGCGCTCTGCCGCTGAGCGGCGGAGCGGACCGCCTCGTCACGCCGCGCCGCGGCGGCGGACGAGGGCGCGCAACAAGGAGAGCTTGCGCGCGAAAGTCGAGCGGCCGTCCTCGCCGAGCGCGCGAGCGAGCTGCGCTTTCACGAAATCCATCGCCTCCCGAATCTGTCGCTTGAACGGCTCGACGCGCTCATGCGCCCAGCGGCTGACGCGCAGCACGGTCGCGTAGAGCTCGGCGAACCAGCCGATCTGCAGCAGCTTCTCGCGGCTCGCGTCGAAGAGGAAGGACGTGACGCCGAGCGCCAGCGTCTTGGCGGCGAGGATCACGCCCAGCCCGGCGATCACATGGCCATGGGCGATGGCCGCTACCGCCAGCAGCTTCAACGGCAGAATCGTGATCGCCGGAAGGGCGAAGACGGCGAGCGTCGCGGCCGGCGAGAGGCCGGCGATGAAGGCGCGCAGCCGCGTCTCGAGCTCCTTCACCCCCAAAGCGCTCGCGAGCCGCAGGAGCCATAATTTCACATGGTCCCACAGCCAGCTCTCGACGAGGAACAGCACCGCGAGGCTGAACCAGAAGGCGCGCGCGAGGCGCTGCTTCATCGATTCCATTGGCGTTCGTCTCCGATTCGGGCGCGTGAGGCGCAACAGCCGCGCGGCGTCGCGTCAGCCCTAGATGGGCGTTCGTCGCGCAAATGTCACGCGCCGCCGTCAGCACTCACTGGCGCCTGCTGCTAGCATATTGTTTTTAAAAGTTTATTCGGCATTCGTCTTGCATCTTGATCGCTGTCGAACCATCGTTCTCACGCGATCGAGGAGGAGGCGTCACATGGCGTCGCGCGAATTTCGCCGCATGCTCGAAGGCTATGGGCTGACGACGGCCAATATTTTCTACCGTCTGCCCGATCATCCCGCGATCATGCAGTCCTACATCTGGCAGGACTATGATCTGCAACCCGAATTTCCGCATTTGCGCAAATTCCTGGATTTCTGGCAGAAGAGCCTCGATGGACGGCTCCATTCCGTGCAGGTGGCGCATAGCGGGCTCATCCGCCCGGCGGAAATCTCGCTGGTCGGCGAGGAATTCCGGATGCACTGAGATTCGCAGCGCGAAACACTTCCAGTCCCCTCACCCTGAGGAGCCCCCGCAGCGGGCGTCTCGAAGGGCGCGCCGCGCCGCCTTCCGGAGCATCCTTCGAGGCTTTTTGCGTTCCGCGAAAAGCGCCTCGGGATGAGGGAATTGGATCTGCGAGCATGTCACAAATGGATGGAGCGCTTGGCGACGCCGAGCGCCGCTTCCTTGATCGCCTCCGACAAGGTCGGATGCGCATGGCAGGTGCGGGCCAAATCCTCCGCCGCGCCGGAGAACTCCATCAGCACGCCGGCCTCGGCGATCAATTCGCCGGCGTCCGAGCCCAGAATATGCACGCCGATCACGCGGTCGGTGGCGGCGTCGGCCAGCACTTTGACGAAGCCGTCCGTCTGCCGGTTGGCGCGCGCGCGGCCATTGGCGGAAAAGGGGAATTTGCCCACATTATAGGCGACGCCGGCCGATTTGGCGTCCTCCTCGGTCATGCCGACCCAGGCGATCTCGGGCATCGTGTAGACCACCGAGGGAATGACCCCGTAATTCACATGTCCCGACTGGCCGGCGAGGATTTCCGCCACGGCGACGCCCTCCTCCTCGGCCTTATGGGCCAGCATGGCGCCGCGCACGACGTCGCCGATCGCGAAAATCCCCGGCACATTGGCGCGAAAATGCTCGTCGACGACGACGCGGCCGCGCTCGGTGGCGACGCCGATCTCCTCGAGGCCGAGGCCGGCCGTATAGGGAATGCGCCCCGTGGCGATGAGCACGGCGTCGGCGGCGATGGGGGTGCCGCCGCCGCCCTTGGTGGAGGCGTAGGCCACCGAGACGCCTTCGGCGGTCTTGTCGATCTTGGTGACCTTGGCGGCGAGATGGAAGGCGAAGCCCTGCTTCTCCAGAAGCTTCTGGAAGCGGGTCGCGATCTCCGCGTCGGCGCCGGGCAAGATGCGGTCGAGATATTCGATGACCGTCACCTGCGCGCCGAGCCGCCGCCAGACCGAGCCGAGCTCGAGGCCGATGACCCCCGCGCCCACGACGACGAGATGCTTGGGCGCCGCATCGAGCTCCAGCGCCCCGGTCGACGACAAAATCGTCTTCTCGTCGAAGGCGATCTCCTTGCCGTCGACGTCGCGCAGCGGCGCCGCCGCCGAGCCGGTCGCGATCACGATATATTGCGATTCGAGAATTTGCGTCGCGCCATTCTCGCCGACCACCTCGACGCGCCCGGCGCCAAGAATGCGGCCGACGCCGTGATAGGAATCGATGTTGTTCTTCTTGAACAGAAAGGCCACGCCGCCGACATTGGCGGCGACAGTGTCGGCCTTGTGCTTCATCATCGTCTTCAGATCGAGGCGCGGCGGATCGACGATCACGCCGAGATCGGCGAGGCCGTGGCTCGCCTCGTCGAACATATGCGAGGCGTGCAGCAGCGCCTTGGAGGGGATGCAGCCGACATTGCCGCAGGTGCCGCCATGGGTCGAGCGCTTCTCGACGACGGCGGTCTTGAGGCCGAGCTGCGCCGCACGGATTGCGCAGACATAGCCGCCCGGCCCCGTGCCGATGACGATGAGATCATATGCCATCCGCCAACTCCTTTTGTTGCGCCGCGATCGACCGCTAGATATCTTTTATGGAAGGAGAATATCCGCTTCGCAGGCTCGAGGTCGAAACATTTCTTCCGCATCTGCTCGAGAGCCGCGCGTCATGCGCCTGCCGTGAGCAGGCGCTCATAGGCGTCGAGCGTCGCGCCGCACATGCGCTCGACCGAAAAATGCGTCTGCGCATGCAGCCGCGCGCGCGTCGTCAGCCCCTCCCGCGCGGAGGGGCGCAGCTCCAGCGCCTCGCGAATCGCCCGCGCCAGCGCGACGGCGTCGCCCGCCGGCGCGCGCCATCCGGTCGCATCGGCGGCGTCGACCTGCGGCGGCGCGAGCACGGTTTCCACCGCCGCGCCGAGATCGGAGACGATGACCGGAGCCCCCATCGCCTGCGCCTCTATGGCGATGCGGCCGAAGGCTTCCGGCGTCGTCGAGGGCGCGACCGCCACGGCGGCGGCGAGATAGGCGGCCGGCATGTCGGCGCAATAGCCGGGCGCGCACATGATTCCGGCGAGTCCGGCGCGCGCGATATGGGCTTCGACATCGGCGCGAAAGGCTGCGTTGGGCGCATCGCCGACGCAGACGAAGCGCACGTCGCAGAGGCCCTCGCCGACCAGCTGCTTCGCCGCGTCGACGAGCACGAGATGGCCTTTGCGCGCCGAGAGCCGCGCCGGCAGCAGCACGACGCGCTCATGCCGCGCCACGCCCCATGACGCGCGCACGCGCTCGACACGCGCCGGCTCGACGGCGGAGGGCGAGAAGGCGCGCAGATCGACCCCGCGCGCGATCACGACGATGCGCTGCGTCGCCTGCGGATAGAGCGCGGCGACATGGCGAGCGGTGAAATGCGAGTTGGCGATCACGAGATCGCCCGCCGCCATGATGGAATTGTAGCGCTGCTTGATCGGCGAGGAGCCGCCATAGATGCTGTGGAAAGTGGTGACGAAGCGCGCGCCCGCTCGGCGTGCGGCGTAATGGCCGACCCAGGCGCAGGCCCGCGAGCGCGCATGGACGATATCGACCGCCTCCTCGCGCAAGATGCGGGCGAGGCGCAGCGAGTTCAGCGCCATCGCCAGCGGATTCTTCGTCGCGGCGGGGAAGGGCAGCCACACCCCGCCCTTGGCCTGCAGCTCGCTGACCATGCGGCCGCCCTCGGAGGCGACGAGCGCGCGCGCGCCGGCCATATGCAGCGCATCGGCGATGTCGATCGTCGTGCGTTCGGCGCCGCCGGACTGGAGATCGGGCACGATCTGTAGAATCGTCCGACCCGCGAGCGGGCGGCTGGTCGAGGGGAAAGCGTGGAAATTGTCTAGCATGGAGCCGATCTGCCCAGTAAACGAGATCGTCGTCTTGGTCGAGTGGCGGGGGGCCTTCTTCGCCTCAGAAATGGGCCGGCAATATGGCCCCTTTGGTCCCTAGATCGGACCATGTTATTGAGCAGGCGAGGAATTTTTTTTCATTGGCGCATCGGCGCGCCCGCGCGGCGGGGGATGGGATGGCTGTGGACGGCGTCGAGGAAGGGCTCAGCTTCGTCGATCTCGCCCTCGCGGGGCGGGAGCCCTGGCGCATCGCCCGCCGGTTTCGCGCCGCCCGTGGGGCGGGGGCGGAGCGTCCCGGCGTCATGCTGCTCGGCGGTTTCAAATCCGACATGCTGGGCGCCAAGGCCTCTCATCTCGACGCCTGGGCGGAGCGCGAGGGCCGCGCTTTCCTGCGCTTCGACTATTCGGGTCACGGCGAATCGAGCGGACGATTCGCGGATGGGACGATCGGCGATTGGCTCGCGCAGAGCCTCGCCGTCTTCGACGCTTCGACCCGCGGTCCGCAGATTCTCGTCGGCAGCTCCATGGGCGGCTGGCTCGCTCTGCTGATGGCGCGCCGCCTCGCGGAAGCGGGCCGTCGCTCGCACGGTCTCGTGCTGATCGCGCCCGCTGTCGATTTCACCGAGGAGCTCCTGTGGAAGAACGCCGACGAAGACGTTCGCCGCGCGATTCTCGAAGAGGGAGCATGGCTGCGTCCCTCGCCCTATGCGCCGGAGCCGACTCCGATCACGCGCGGACTGATCGAGGAAGGCCGCGCACATCTCATGCTCGGCGCGCTTATTCGCGTCGATGCGCCCGTGCATATAATGCAGGGAATGCGTGACGAGGATGTGCCTTACGCGCATGCGCTGCGGCTCATGGATTGTCTGGCGAGCGACCCCGTCGTGCTGACGCTGGTGATGGAAGGCGACCATCGCCTGTCGCGCGAGACGGACCTCGCCCATCTCACGGCGACGATCGAGGCGCTCGGCTAAGTCGCGCGAATGCTCGCGATATAGGTGAAGCTCTGCCGTAGCAGGTCGAGCTCTGCTATATTGGCATAAGCTTCGCTATTTCAAGTAGAGCGCTGCCGTACCGTGTGTTAAGCATAACATCTGCTTTCCAGTGCGCTAAAGGATTCAATAAAGATTGTCCGATTAACCTCCCTTCTTAAGGAAGCGCCATGTCAGGCGCTCTTGATCGAGAGACGCGAATGTCATCGCGGATAGTCCCGCGCGCGTCACTCCATCGGGCCGGGGAATGAAGAGTCATGATGCTCTCGAAAACGGCGATGCCGCTGGCGTTGTGCGCGGCAATGTGGTCGACGGCTCGGGCCGCCGATTGGTATACGGGCGCTCCGGCGGAGGAGACGCCGCCTCCTCCCGCCTCGCCTCAGCCGACGGTCTCCATCGATCTTTCGGTCGATGGCACGTCGCGCAGCTCCATCGCCGGCGCCGCCATCGGCAAGATCGCGCCGTTCGGCTCGATCGCCGAGAGCGGACCGCGCATTCGCGTCTCGACGGTCATCGGCAAATACGCTTATGACGCGAGCGATCTCCCCGTCTATATCCCCGTCGGCGCCGCTTTCATTCCCAGCAATTCCGGCTTTGGCCGCGTGCATGGAACGCTCGAGGACGGCTCCTTCATGGTCGGCTACGAGGTCGTCTCCAATCAGGGCGGCGTCGCCGTCTATGTCGGCCCGGATGTGATGAATCACAGCCTGTCGCCGTTCGATCCGGGCAATCAGGTGCGTGGCGTCTCCGTCGGCGCGAAGGTCGGCGTCGAGGCCTTCACGCGGCCGACCGACTCCACCATGCTGGCGCTCATCGCCTATTATTCGACGGTTCACAATTCCTACTACACACGGCTGAAGTTCGGCGTCGAGCTCGCCGATTATGTCTATGTCGGCCCGGAGGCGCTGGCGCTCGGCGACGATTATTTCGCGCAATGGCGCGCCGGCGCGCATATCACCGGATTGAAATTCGGCGCGCTGCAGATCGGTCTCTCCAGCGGCTATCTGCGCGATCGCGTGCGCGGCAGCGGCGCCTATGGAATTCTCGATACGCATATCGCTTTCTGATAAGACGGCCGATTTTTCCGGCCGGCCGATTTCATCCATCCTTTTTTTCGAAGGCGTCGCCATGTCGACCTTGCGTTTTCTCGCTTTTCTCCTGTTCGGCGCCGCCGCCGTCGCTCTCGCCACGCAGCCGGTCAGCGTGCAGGCGCAGCTCGTCGCCAGCCTCGCCGTCATCTTCCTGCTGGCGGCGCTGTGGAAATTCGCGCGCGGCCCCGAATCGCGCCAGCTGTTCATCGCGCTCGCGCTATTCGTGGTGCTGCGCTATGTCTACTGGCGCATCACCTCCACGCTGCCGCCGCTGTCCGATCCGGTCGGACTGACTTGCGGCTCCATATTGCTCGCCGCCGAGCTCTATTGCGTGACGATGCTGTTCCTCACGCTCATCGTCAACGCCGAGCCGCTGACGCGCGAGCCGCCGCCGCAAATCGAGGACGAGGCGCTGCCTGTCGTCGACGTGCTGGTGCCGAGCTATGACGAGGACGCCGCCATTCTCGCGACGACTCTCGCCGCGGCGAAATCCATGGATTACCCCGCCGATCGGCTGAATGTCTTCCTGCTCGACGACGGCGGCACGGATCAAAAATGCGCGCATCTCGATCCGCAGATCGCCGAGCGGGCTTGCGCGCGCCGCGCCGCTCTGCAGGAGCTCTGCGCCGCGCTCGGCTGCTATTATCTCACCAGAGAGCGCAATGAGCACGCCAAGGCCGGCAATCTCAACGCCGCGCTGGCGCATGTCTCCGGCGACATCGTCGTCGTGCTTGACGCCGATCACGCGCCGTTCCGCTCCTTCCTGCGTGAGACGATCGGCTATTTCTTCGAGGACGATCGGCTGTTTCTGGTGCAGACGCCGCATGTCTTCCTCAATCCCGATCCGATCGAGCAGAATCTGCGCACCTTCCGCCGCATGCCGTCCGAGAACGAGATGTTCTACGGCATCACGCAGCGCGGGCTCGACAAATGGAACGCCGCTTTTTTCTGCGGCTCGGCCGCGCTGCTGCGCCGCGCCGCGCTGGACGAGACCGACGGCTTCTCCGGCGTCTCCGTCACCGAGGATTGCGAGACGGCGCTGGAGCTGCATGCGCGCGGCTGGACGAGCGTCTATGTCGACAAGCCGCTCGTCGCCGGATTGCAGCCGGAGAGCTTCGCCTCCTTCATCGGCCAGCGCGTGCGCTGGTGCCAGGGCATGCTGCAGATTTTCCTGCTGCGCAATCCGCTGCTGAAGCGCGGCCTCGAGCCCTTGCAGCGGCTCGGCTATCTGTCGAGCATGGCGTTCTGGCTCTTTCCCTTCCCGCGTCTCGTCTTCATGCTGGCGCCGCTCGCCTTCATCCTCTTCGATGTGAAGATCTTCGTCTCCAACATAGAAGAGGCGATCGCCTATACCGCGACCTATGTCGTCGTGAATGCGATGCTGCAGAATTATCTGTTCGGCAAGGTGCGCTGGCCCTGGGTGTCGGAACTCTATGAATATTGCCAGGGCGTGTTCCTGGCCAAGGCGATCGTCTCCGTCGTTCTGCGGCCGCGCAGCCCTTCCTTCGCGGTGACGACCAAAGGCTCGGCGCAGACGCAGGACCGTCTCTCCGAATTCGCCTGGCCCTTCTTCGCCCTCTATGGATTGCTCGCGCTCGGCGCCGCCGTCGCCGTCTATCGCTGCATCGCCGAGCCCGGCGTGCGCCAGCTGATGTTCTTCGTCGGGCTGTGGAACGCGTTCAATCTCGTCACCGCCGGCGTCGCGCTCGGCGCCGTGGCGGAGCGCCGTCGCCGCGAGACGCATCCGCGTCTCGCCGTAGAGCGGCGCGGCGCGCTGGCGTTGGGCGAGCAGCATATTCGCGTCGCCATAGAGGAGGTCTCTGCCGGCGGCTGCCGTCTGCGCGCCGCGACCGAGGCCGACGCGCAGGCGCTCGCCGTCGCAAAGGTCGCGGAGGGACGTCTGTTCATCGACTCCTGCGTCGACGCCGCGCGCCGTCCGAGCCTTTCCGCGCGCATCGTGAGCATCGCGCCGGACGGACGCCGCTGGGCCGCTTTCGCCTTTTCGCAGCCGCAGGATTATCTCGCGCTCGCCGATCTCATGTATGGCGACGCGACGGCGCTCGAGCGCTTCCAGGCCGCGCGCCGCAAGCACAAGGGCATAATCGCCGGCACGGTGCAGTTTCTCTGGTGGGGCGCGATCGAGCCTTTGCGCGCCTTGGCCTATCTGCGCCCACGCGCCGGCGACCCCACGCTGCGCGAGCCGCCGCCCTTCGCCGATCTCTCCACGCTCTTCGGCCGTCGCCAGCCGCGTCTGCGACCGCCGGCGCAGGCGAGAACCCCGGCGCAGGAGAAAGCGTCGCTCGCCATAGAGCGCAAGCGCTCCGCCGCCGATGAAAACGTCTGATCCTTTCGCTCGCAAGACATACTCGAAAAAAATGAGTGCCAAGATGCAGTTCCGAGTCCTCGCCGCTCTGCTCGCGACCACGACGGCGTTGACGCCGATCGCGGCCTTCGCCCAGGCGATCTTCACAACGGCGCCGCAAGAGCAGCTGTTCCGTTTGAAAGTCGACAGGCCGAAGCCTTCCGTCTCCGGCCTCCAGCCGATCATCCCCGCGCGCTTCGCCGCGCGCGAGCTGTCTCGCGTCGCCGCCGTCGAGAGTCCCTCCGCGCCATCGTCATCCCCATCGCCGTCGCCATCGCCGGCGCCCGTCGCGGCTCCGCGTCAGCAGGCGCCGCGGCCGGCCATCGCCGGCGCGATGCTGCGGCATCTCACCAATAATATTCAGGGCTATCGTCTCGCCGGCGAGATCGGCGCCTCGGAATGGCCGATCTATGTCACCGAGGCGCAGGCGTCGCGCCGGCTGCAATTTCGCGTCGGCTATCTCGCCGCCGTGTCGGTGATGCCGGAAGCCTCGGCGCTGACGCTGACGATCAACGATCAGACCATCGGCGACACGCCGATCCGCGCCGTGCAGGAGGTCGAGACCATCGTCTTCGACATTCCGCCGGGCGTGATGCGGCCGGGCTTCAATTCGGTGCGCCTCTCGACGAGCCAGCGCCATCGCGTCGATTGCTCGCTCGAGGCCACCTACGAATTGTGGACGCAGATCGATCCGACCGAGACCGGACTCGTGCTGCCGGAGGATGACGCCGGCGTCGCCAGCCTTTCCGATCTCGGCGCGCTGCCGCCGGACGAGCAGGGCGCGCTGCCGATCCGCGCCGTGCTCGGCGCCAATGCGCGGGCTTTCGAGATCGAGCGCATGCTGCGCGCGGCGCAGGCGATCTCGCTCGCCGGCCATTTCGAGCAGCCGGTCGTCGACGCCGGCCCCGCGGCGGGCGGGCGTTACGGCGCCAATCTCTTCGTCGGCGCGGTGGCCGAGCTCGCCGGCAAGGTCGATCTCTCGCGCGCAGGGCCGATCGACGAGCCGCGCGCCTTCGTGCTGCCGGCGGCGCCCGGCCGGCGCGCCAGCATCGTCGTGACGGGCGCGACCTCCGCGCAGGTCGACGAGGCGATCCGCCGCCTGCTCGTCTCGCCTGCGCAGCAGGGCTCGCCGCAGGGGCTGCGCGCCGCCGCAGCCTTCCCCGGCTATCGTCTCGACGGCGGCCGCAAGGTGAAGCTGCGCGATCTCGGCGTCGCCAGCGAGGAGTTCACCGGCCATCTCTATCGCGCCGCCTTCAACATCGTCATGCCGCCGGATTTCTATGCGGCGGATTATGGCAATGCGCTGCTGCGCCTCGCCGGCGGCTATGCGGCCGGGCTCGACTCCAATGCGCAGATCGTCGTCAAGGTCGACGGGCGCACGGCGGTCAGCCTCAATCTGCTGAAGGCTTCGGGCGAGGTGTTTCGCGACAATCCGCTGCCTTTGCCGCTCGGCTTTCTGAAGCCCGGCCTCAATCGCATCGAGATCGAGGCGCATGTGCCGACCAGCCAGGACGCCGATTGCGATCCGCTCGCCTCGCTGCGCGCGGCCAAGCGCTTCCTCTTTCTCGACGAGACGGAGATCGAGCTGCCGCCGATCGCGCGCATCGCGCGAATGCCCGATCTCGCGGTGACGGCGAGCGGCGGCTTTCCCTACGCCGGCTCCAAGGGGCGGCCGAAGCTCTATATGCCCTCGCTCGACTCCGACGCGGTCGGCGCGGCGGCGACGATCGTCGCGCATTTCGCCATCGCCGCCGGCCGGCCGATCGATTTCGAGATCGTCGACACGCCGCCCGGCGAGGGTCAGGGGCCGACGCTCGCCGTCGCGCCGCTCGATGCTTTCGACGCGGCGCTGCTGCAACGGCTCGACATGCCGGCCGACATGCTGCGCGAGGCCTGGGGCCCGCATCTGACCGCGGATCGCCGCAAGGCTTCCGAGAAGCGCCTGTCGCAGCTCGAGATCGCGGCGCGCAATCGCTTCGTGCTTCAGCGCAATTTCCCGATGGCCTGCTACGCGCCGCGCATGATGCTCGACAAGACGATCACCGCCCAAGCCGGGCCCACGACCGGGCCCGCCAACGCCGGGCCTTCGAACGCGCTGTCCGCGATCGCCACGCCCACGACCGCCGCGCCGGCGCCGGGCGACGAGTCCGAGCGCGTCGATTTCGCGCCGGTCGGCTCGGTGCGCGGCCGCATGGAGCGGGGCGAGGGCGAGCAGGATCTGCTCGAGGCGTGGCGCGACGATCTGCGTCGCGAGGGCCGCTGGGGCTTCGGCGTCGTCGAGCGGCTGCGCGTCGCCGGCGCCTGGAGCGCCGCGCGCGTCACCGACGCGGCGCTCTGGCTGCGCGCCGGCTTCGAGGCGGAGGCGGCCGACCGCGCCGCCACGCAGCACGCCGCGCTGGCGATGAGCCAGACGATCACCGGCGACACGGTCAAGGACGTCTGGACCATCGTCACCGCGCCCAACGCCGCGACATTGGCGGAAGCCTCCGCCTGTCTCGTCGATCCGCGCGTCTCGCGCCGCGTGCAGGGCCAGCTCGCCATGCTCGACATGACCAACGCCTCCGTAGCGGCGAGCGCCGCGGACAGTCCGCGCTTCATCGTCACGCGTCCGCTCTCCTTCGGCAATCTGCGGCTCATCGCCGCCGGCTGGATGTCGCTGCATCCCGGCGTCTATGTCGGTCTCGCAATTCTCGTCGCGGCGCTGTTCGCGGCTTCGACGCGCTGGCTGACGCGCAATATCGGAAGGAGCTCGAGATGAGATTTCTGTCTCTCGCCGCTCTCGGCCTCGCCGTCGGGCTCGCGCCCGTCGCGCCGCGCGCCGAGCCTCTCGTCGAGCCTCTCGCCGAGGTCGCCGCGGCGGTCGGCGTGCCGCTCACGCTCGACGCGCATAAGATCAAGCTCGGCGGCGCGCTGAAATCGCCCGAGGCGTGGAGCGCCTATAAGAAGCGCTTCATCGCCGAGCAGGGCCGCGTCATCGACACGGCCAATGACCAGGTCAGCCACAGCGAGGGGCAGGGCTACGCCATGCTGCTCGCCGTCGCCGCCAATGATCGGCCGACCTTCGATCGTCTGTGGAGCTGGACGCGCGCCAATCTCATGGTGCGCAACGACGAGCTCGTGGCCTGGCGCTTCGATCCGCAGCGTCGTCCCGCCGTCGGCGACATGAACAATGCGTCCGATGGCGATCTGCTGATCGCCTGGGCGCTGGCGGAGGCGGCCGATCATTGGGACGATCTGCCCTATCGCATGGCGGGCCGGCGCATCGCCGTCGAGCTGTCGCGCAAGGTGGTGCTGTTCAAGACGAAGATCGGCGCGCTGCTGCTGCCGGCGGTCGCCGGCTTCAACGCCTCGGACCGTTCCGACGGGCCGGTGGTGAACCTCTCCTATTACGTCTTTCCGGCCTTCGCGCGGCTCGACAGCGTCGCGCCGGAGGTGGATTGGGCGGGCCTCACCCAGACGGGTCTCGATCTGCTCGAGGCGGCGCGGCCGACGCCGCAGACGCTGCCCGCCGATTGGATCGCGCTCGAAGGCTGGCGGGCGCGGCCGGCGGAAGGCTTCGCGCCGGAGTTCGCCTACAACGCCGTGCGCATTCCGCTCTATCTCGCCTGGGCCGGCGTCGGCGAGCGCGCGCATTACGCGCCTTTCCTGGCCTGGGCGCAGCGCGCCAAGGACGCGCCGCCGATCGTCGACGTCGCATCGGGCAAGGATGTCGGCCTGTTCGGCGGCAGCGGCATCGCCTCGATCGGGGCGCTCGTCGCCTGCGTGGTCGA
Organism: Methylosinus sp.; assembly: GCF_036560965.1. Taxonomy (NCBI): domain Bacteria; kingdom Pseudomonadati; phylum Pseudomonadota; class Alphaproteobacteria; order Hyphomicrobiales; family Methylocystaceae; genus Methylosinus; species Methylosinus sp. The sequence continues at coordinate 37,467 of NZ_DATBQF010000070.1, forward strand.
CGGCGGCAAGCTCCCGGCCGACTTCGCCGCGCCCAAGGCCGATGAAGACTATTACCCCGCCACTCTGCACCTGCTGGCGTTGCTCGCCGCGCAAATGAGGTATCCGTCGTGTCTCGCCAATTGAGAGCTCTCCTCCTCGCGGCCTGCGCCGTCTCTCTGTCGGCGGCCCCTGACGCGCTCCGCGCCCAAGGCGCCGCTCCGCAATCCAGCCTCGTCGCGCCGGCGTCCTCCGCCGCGGCGTCCGATCGCGAGAAGCCCGACGATCTCGCCTTGCGCTATTACGCCGCGCTCGATCAGCGCGCGCGCGTTCGCGCCGAATTCTCGCGGCTGCGCCGTCTCTATCCCAATTTCGAGCCGCCGGCCGATCTCTACGGTCCGCGCCGCGGCGACATCGACGAGGCGGGGCTGTGGGAGCTGTTCTCGGCCGACAAGCTCGACGAATTGCACGAGACCATCGCGGCGCGCCGCAAGGACATGCCCGGCTGGCGTCCCTCCGAAGATCTGATGCAGAAGCTCAAGCAGAAGGAGCAGCGCAACACGATCTTCACCTTCTGGCGCGAGGGGCGCTGGCTCGACATCGCCTCCTTCGCGCGCGACGGCCGCTTCTTCGTCGCCAACGCCGATGTCGAGGCGCAATGGACGATCGCCGAAGCCTTCGCCCGCACCGGCCAGATCAACGAGGCGATCGAGGTCTATAAAGCGATCTTCGCCTCCAATGAGGACAAGCATCTGCGTCTCGCGACCATGCAGAAGGCGATGGCCAATCTGCATATGAGCGATGTGGAGACGCTGCTGGCCGAGGCGCGCAAGAGCTCGAAAGGGCCGGACGACGAGTTCGTCGCCGTGGCCATAGACATCACGCGCGCGCGCATCGTCGCGGTGCTGCGCGATGAGCGCAAGGACGAGATTTCCGCCGAGGAGCTGCAGCGTTTCGAGAGCTTCGCCAAGCTGACGCGCGCGCCGCAGCAGCTCGGCCTCGTGGCCTGGCTGCAATATAAGCGCCGCGATTTCCGCGCCGGCCTCGAGACCTTCAAGGCGGCGATCGAGAATGGCGGCGACGCCATGATCGCGCATGGACTCGCTCATACGCTGCGCGCGCTCGATCTGCGCCGCGAGGCGGAGGAGGTATCCTACGCCTGGCGCGCGCCGCTGGTGAACAATGGCATTCTGTTTCTCGATCTCCTGGAGCGCGAGCTCTCGCAGGAGACGCCGGCCTATGTCGAGCCGGCGCGGCTCGCCCGCTATGCGGGGGTGACGATCGAATCGGCCTCGGGCGAAGGCGCGCAGGGCCTCGGCTGGTACGCCTATAACTCCTGCCAGTTCGACGTGGCGCGCTTCTGGTTCGAGCGCGCGGTCGCCTGGTTCCCCAAGGAGGCGACCGTCTATGGCTATGTGCTGACGCTGAAGCGCCTGCGCAAGGACAAGGAGGCGCTGGAGCTCATCAATCGCTATGACGGGTTGTTTCCCAAGGTCGTCGAGCTGCTGTTCCCCGATGATTATTATCATCCGCCGTTTCCCTGCGACTCGCGCGTCGCCGCCAAGGCGCATGGGCCGGCGGTGAAGATGGCCGGCTATATCGTGCCGGGGCCGGCCGGCCCGGCGCTCGCCGCCGAGCGCGATCGGCTGCGCGTCGAGATCGAGAAGAAGGAGGCGACGACGCCGGACGCCGCGAAGCTGGCGGCGCAGGCGCAGCAGCGCGAGCGCGTGCTGAAAGCCGCGCGCGGCAAGTTCCCGATCGCCGTCACCGCGGAAAATCCGCTGCGCTTCGCGCCGCTCGCGTCGGTCGCGGCGGCGCGCTCGGCCTCCGTCCCGGCGGCGCCGGTCGTCGTCGCGGTCGCCGCGCCCGCCGGCCTGCGGCCGGAGCCGGCGCCGGGCAAGGCGCCGCTGGTGGCGCGGCGCGTGCCGGGCGTCGGCCCCATGCCGTCGGAGCGCTATGGCTTCATCCTCTCGCCCGGCTGGAACGCCGTCGATCTCGCGACCTGGCCGCCCGCCTCCGAGCAGGTCGCCCCCACCGGCACGCAATGGGCCAATCAGGAGGCCGATCCGGCCTGGATCGGCCAGCAGAAGGCCGATGCGGCGACCAAGCTCTCGGCGACAGCGGCGGAGCATGTCGCAACCGCCATGGCGCCCCGCGCCCGCTACGGCGCCGCGCCGCCGCCGCCGGACCTCGCCGCCGTCCTCTCGCTGCCGAGCTCCAAGCAGAGCCAGACCCGCTGATCCTTTCGGAGATTGCGTCATGAGACATTTTTCGAGACATTCGCCGCCGCTGCTGATTTTTGCGCCGCCGCTGCTGATTTTGGCGCTCGGCCTCTCCGCCTGCTCGACCATGCCGACGCGCGGCGTTCTCGCCGTCGATCCGACGCCGACCGGCGCCACCGCCGGCCCGCCGGCGGCGCAGGGCGTCGAGGCCCGCAGCGGCGCCGCGGCCATATTGGCGCTGCCGGCCGAGGCGCGCGTGCGCGGCGGCCTCGAGGAGCGCCGCTACGCCAATGGCTGGCGCCAGAGCGTCGCGCTGGATCGCGCTTTGATGGGCAAGGGCTGGAACGAGCTGACCGTCGACATGCGCGTCGCGCCGGCCGGGAGCGGCCGCGAGGGCGAGATACCGATGGGCAAGCCCACGCAGGAGGGCTTGCGCCAGGAGCTCGCGCTGCGTTTTCCGACGACGCGCATGCGCATCCTCGCCAAGCCGCTGCGCAATGAGCTCGGCCCCTTCGGCCTCGCCGTGGGCCCGGGACCGGACGGCGCGCGCTGCGCCTTCGCCTGGCAATGGGTCGACGATCTGCGCGCCGTCGCGCGCCCGGACGCCGCCGCCACGACGATCGTCCGCGGCGACGAGATCCCGGCCTCGATCCGGCTGCGCCTTTGCCGCAAGGGCGTCACCGAGCAGCAATTCGCGGATTGGTTCTCGCGGCTGCGCGCCACCGAGGCCGCCAATGTCGAGCGCATCGTCGAGGCGGCCCGCAGCGGCGTCGACGCCCCGGTCCCGACTCCCGCCGCCGGCGATCGGCCCACGGCTCCGGCGACGGTGGCGAGCATCGCCGCGCCGGCGAAACGGCCGATCGTCCACAAGGTCAGGGCGCGGCCCGTCCCTCGTCACGAGGAGACGACGACGATCGAGGTGCGCCGATCGCGCGAGCCGGCCAGGACCGTCGAAACGAGGGCGGCCTCGATGGGCTTCGATCCGGCGCTGCCGCCCCAGGCCTTCGCCGGGCCGCCCAAGCCGGCGGCGCGGTGAGCCGGTCCGGGCCGGGGCGCGACGCCCCGGCTCGACGTCCCGGCTCGACGCCCAAGGCCTTGACACACTCTTCTCGGCCGCCGATGTTGCCGAACAAAATGTTCGGCATATCGAACAGGAGAGAAGAATTTGGCCAATGCGCTTCCTGCCATAGAGACGTTGTCCTCTTCGGACCCGCTCAATGGGCGCATCGTCGAGTTCCCGCTGGACCGGCCGCTGCTCACTGACGGTGGCGGCTGCGTCGCGCCTTTGACGATCGCCTATCAGACCTATGGCGAATTGAACGCCGAGCGTTCCAACGCCATTCTCCTGTGCCATGCGCTGACCGGCGACCAGCACGCCGCCAATGTGCATCCGCTGACCGGCAAGCCGGGCTGGTGGGATGTGATGGTCGGTCCCGGCAAGCCCTTCGACACGGAGCGTTACTTCATCGTCAGCTCCAATGTCGTCGGCGGCTGTCTCGGCACGTCGGGCCCCTCCTCGATCAATCTCGCCACCGGCCGCGCCTATGGCCTCGATTTTCCGGTCGTCACCATTCACGACATGGTGCGCGCCCAGGCGATGCTGATCGATCATCTGGGCGTCGACACGCTGTTCTGCGTCGCCGGCGGCTCGATGGGCGGAATGCAGGTGCTGCAATGGGCGGCGAGCTTTCCCGAGCGCGTGTTCGCGGCCATGCCGATCGCGACCGCGCCCAAGCATTCGTCGCAGAATATCGCGTTTCACGAGGTCGGCCGGCAGGCGGTGATGGCGGACCCCGACTGGCGCGGCGGCCGCTATCTCGAATTCGGCGTGCGCCCGGACAAGGGCCTCGCCGTCGCGCGCATGGCCGCGCATATCACCTATCTGTCGGAGCCGGCGCTGCAACGCAAGTTCGGCCGCAAGCTGCAGGATCGCGAGGCGCCGACCTTCTCCTTCGACGCGGACTTCCAGATCGAGAATTATCTGCGCCATCAGGGCATGGCCTTCGTCGATCGCTTCGACGCCAATTCCTATCTCTATGTCACGCGCGCTTGCGATTACTTCGATCTCGCGGCCGATTACGGCGGCTCGCTGGCGCAGGCGTTCAAGGGCACGAAGACGCGCTTTTGCGTCGTCTCCTTCAACACCGACTGGCTCTATCCGACCTCCGCCTCGCGGGCCATCATGCATGCGCTCAACGCCGGCGGCGCCTCGGTCTCCTTCGTCGAGATCGACAGCGACAAGGGTCATGACGCTTTTCTCGTCTATGAGCCGGAGTTCATCGCGACGACGCGCGGCTTTCTCGAGGCCGCCGCGGCGGCGCGCGGCCTGCCGCGGGCCACGGGAGGCGACAGACGATGAATGCTCCCACCTTTTCGCAGGGCGAGCAGAAGCGCCCGGTGCGTCTCGATCTCGCCGCGGTCGCCGCGATGGTCGCGCCGGGGAGCCGCGTGCTCGATGTCGGCTGCGGCGATGGCGCGCTGCTGCAATTGCTGGCCGCCACCAAGCAGGTCGACGGGCGCGGCGTGGAACTGTCGCAACGCGGCGTCAATGATTGCGTCGCCAAGGGCCTGTCGGTCATTCAAGGCGACGCCGACACCGATCTGCGCGACTATCCGACCGACGGATTCGACTATGTGATTCTCTCGCAGACGCTGCAGGCGACGCATCACCCGCGCCAGGTGCTCGTCGACATGCTGCGCATCGGCCGGCGCGCGATCGTGTCGTTTCCCAATTTCGGCCATTGGAAGGTGCGCCTGTCGCTGCTGGCGAAAGGTCGCATGCCGCAGACCACCACGCTGGCGCACGCATGGTACGACACGCCCAACATACATCTCTGCACGATCAGGGATTTCGTCGATCTCGTGGAAGCGCTCGGAGCGCATATAGAGCGCGGCGCCGCGCTCGATCACGACGGCGCGCCGATCCGAGTGAACGCGCCTTGGTGGGTGTGGAATCTGTTCGGCGCGCAGGCGATCTTCCTGCTCGAGCGCGATCCGCCGAAAAAAATATCATCTTTTGCTGCGAAAAATACTTAGGCTCTTGAATTCGGCGGCGCTCGGCGGCTGCCGTAATACTGCGGAGGCGCCCGGCGCGCACTGTCGCCGCGCCGCCGCGCGATTTACGAAAGATACGGGAATTCAAGGCCGAGCGCTGCTTTTTGCCGGCGTTCGCGCGTCGTCCTGACGCGTCTCGTGCGACCTCCTGTCCGCGAACGATGGCTTTCCCATGGCGAAGCTTCACGATAGATTGCCGGCAATGACCGACGGACACGCGCCGATTTGCGCAAAGAAATCGTCGGCGACCGCGGGAGCGCGCTAATGCTTGAGCCGCCGTCTCTTCGGGACGTGCCGATGTTCGCGACTGTCGACGCGCAGTCGATGCTACGGCTGACGCGCGACGCGAAATTAGAACAGTTCGAAGATGGACAGACGATTTTTCGTCAGGGCGATCGCGCGCTCTATGTGGCGATCGTGCTCGACGGCTTCGTGAAATTGACGCGCACCGCGTCCTGCGGCGACGAGACTCTCATAAATATCTGCAATAACGGCGAGAGCCTCTACGAGGCGTTGACGCCGGACGGCGAGAGCTATCGCATCGGCGCGGAAGCGATCGGACATGCGCATGTGATGAAGCTGTCGGCGCCGCGATTTCGATACACGCTGCGTGAATCGCCCTCGCTGGCGATGGCGGTGATCGAAGAGGCGTCGCGCAAATTGAACGGGCTCATCGGCGAGATCGAATCGCTCAAGGGACAGACCGCCGAGCAACGGCTCGCGCGTTTCCTCTTGTCGCTGTGCCCGCCGAACGCCGAATCCTGCTGCCTGCGGCTGCCCTATGACAAGCGGCTCATCGCCGCGCGGCTCGGCGTGAAGCAGGAGACGCTGTCGCGCGCTTTCGCCAAGCTGCGCGAGATCGGCGTGCGCACGGAGACGCGGGACGTCACGATCGAGAATGTCGCGCGCCTGTCCAGCGAATGTTGCGGCGGCGAGCGCGAGCCTGCTCTGCCCTCCGAGCGCCGCGATCTGATCGAGAGCCGCGGCGCGCTCGCCTGACAATTCCGTCGCCTGCGCGCTCGCCTTGATTTCGTCCCCGGATGACGCAATTCTCCGCCCCGCGCGCGACGCGCGCGCCTGAGAGGAATTGCGCATGAAACGGATTGTGAAACGGATTTTTTCGACGGCCATTTTCGTTCTCGCGACCAATGGCGCAGCGCTCGCCGGCTCGACGACCGATGGAGCCGGGGCTTTGTCCCTGGCGGCGCTGGCCGGCAAGCATTCGCCGTCGGTGAAGCCGGCCGGGAAGGCGGCGCTCGCCAAGCTGGCCGACGGCCATGCGAAGATCGCTTTCCCCAAGGGCAAGACCATCGACGTCGTGGTCGATGCGGTCAGCTGCCGCTCGAGCAATGTGGACATCACGCAGCACGCATGCGAATTGACCTTCGGCGAGAAGAAGGTCCGGGTCGCCGGCCGCCTCGCGCATGAGATCTTCGCGACTCTGCTCGAAGCAGGCGTTCCCCCGGACGGCGCCGCCGGAACGATTTATGCTGCGGTTTCCGCTCTCGACTGCACGGTCGATCCCGAGGAGATCGCGCAAAAGGCCGGCGGCGGAGCGCAATGCAAATACGAGCCGCCGAAGTGAGCGGCGAAGGAGGTCGATTGAGCGAACCGGAGACAATCGTCCAGACGACGGTCTATGTGTGCACCGTTTGCCGAGCCAAGGACGATCCTGAGGCGCGTCCCGGTCAGGCGCTGCTGGAGGCGTTCGACGCGCGTCTGAGCCCGGAGGATCGCGCGATCGTCGCGGCCGAGCCGGTCGAATGTCTCGGCGTCTGCTCGCGGCCCTGCACCGTGGCCATGGCGGCGCGCGGCAAATGGACCTATGTGCTGGGCGATTTCGACAGCGTCGACCATGTCGACGATCTCGTCGAATCGGCGCGCCGCTACTCCGCCTCGGAGAATGGCCTGGTGCCGAAGAAGGATCGTCCCGACGCGATGCGCAAGGGCGTCGTGTCGCGCACGCCGCCTGCGCCATTCGCGAGGTGAGAAGCGAGTGGCGAGCCGCTCGATCGGCCGCCCGCCACTCATGATTCGCTATTTTTCCGCTGTCGCCCGCGCGATCGCCTCTCTGACGATGCGATGCGCCGCCTCGGCGTCGCCCCAGCCGGCCGCCTCGACCCATTTGCCGGGCTCGAGGTCCTTGTAATGGGCGAAGAAATGCTCGATCTGCCGCGTCGTGATATCGGGCAGATCGGTGTAGGTCTGCACCTTGTCGTAGCGCTTGGTCAGCTTGGGCGCCGGCACGGCGATGATCTTCTCGTCGCCGCCGGCCTCGTCGCGCATGTAGAGGACGCCGATCGGGCGCACCGCGATGAGCGCGCCGGGCGCGATCGGCCGCGTGTTGGCGACCAGCACGTCGCAGGGGTCGCCGTCCTCCGACAGCGTATGGGGAATGAAGCCGTAATTGCCGGGATAGCGCATGGACGTGTAGAGGAAACGGTCGACGACGAGCATTCCGGAGGCTTTGTCCAGCTCGTATTTGATCGGCTCGCCGCCGAGCGGCACCTCGATCACGACATTGACTTCGAATGGAGGATTGGCGCCGATTTCAATGGCGTCGAGACGCATATCACAACTCCTGGAGGGGGAAATTTCAGCGGACGGGCGCGGACACGAATCCGAAGGCGACGCGCGTCAGCATGTCGTCGCCGAAGCGCTCTTCCGCGCGACGTATGGTCAGGCCGCCGAGCCGGCGATAGAAGGCGAGCGCCTTGTCATTGTCGGCCAAGGCCCAGACCACGGTGGAGAGATAGCCGTGCTCGGCGAGCTCCTGCCGGGCGGCGTTGAACAGCCGCCGGCCGAAACCGATCCCCTGATATTCGGGCAGGAGATAGATTTCGAAGATCTCGCCCGAATAGGGCATGGAAGGGACGCGATTGCGCCCATAGGTGACATAGCCGACGACGTCCCGTCCGAATTCCAGCACGAGAATGCCGCTGCCGCGCACGATCGCCCGCGCCCACCATTGCGGTCCACGTCGGGCGATCATGCGCTCGAGCTCGCCGCCCGGAATCACGCCGCGATAGGCGTCTCGCCAGGAGGAGTCGTGCACATGGGTGATCGCCTCGGCGTCGCCGGGTCCAGCGTGGCGAATGAGGGTGGTGGTCTCGACCATGGCCCCGATGTTAGGTCTCGAGGGCCGGTTTGGGCAAGTGCCGGGCGCCGACAAAGCGAACAAAAATAAAAGATCACGGCGCCGAAACGGGAGGATCGGCGCCTCCCGCCTGCGGGCTCAGGACAATAGGTGGGTCGCCGCGCCGGCGAGCAGAACCACGCCGATGAAGGCCCGGTAGACGACGAAGGGCCAGGTCGAGAAGCGCTCCAGAAAACGCATCAGCCCCCAGATGGCGGCGAAGGCCGAAAGGGAGGCGACGACGAGGCCGACCGCCAATACCGACCAGCCATGGGCGTCGAGATGCGCCTTGTGGAGCTCATAGAGCTCTTTCAGGCCGGCCAGGGTGATCGCCGGCAGGCCGAGCAGAAAGGAGAATTGCGCCGCCTGCTCGCGCTTGAGGTCCAAGAACAGTGCCGCGGTCAAGGTCGAGCCGGAGCGCGACACGCCCGGCACCAGCGCGCCCACCTGGGCGAAGCCGACGATCAGCGCATCCTTCAGATTCACATGGTCCAACGTGCGGGTGTGGTTGCAATAGAGCTCGGCGATGGCGAGCAGCGCCGCCATCACGATGCAGGAGATGCCGATGACCGGCAGCGTGCGCAGCGGCGAGCCGCAGGCGTTGAGCACGCCCGAGAGCGCGATCCCGGCGAGGCCGATCGGTAAGGTGGCGAGGGCGATCCAGACGACGAAGCGCAAGTTCCAGTCGCTGAAATCGCGCTTGGCGAGGGCGCGAACGGAGCCGAAGGCGAGCGCGCGAATGTCCTTCCAGAAATAGCTGACCACAGCGGCGAGCGCGGCGAGCTGCATGGCGGCCGAGAAGGCCGAGCCCGGATCGGTCCAGCCGAGCAGCGCCGGCACGATGCGCATATGGGCGGTGGAGGAGATGGGAAGGAGCTCGGTGACGCCTTGAACGACGCCGAGCGCGGCCACTTTCGCGTAGCCGAGCTCGACGAAGCCGGTGTCGAGACCCGAAGTGCAAGCCAAGGCCATGAAGCGTTCTCCGAAACGAGGCACGCGGCCGCGCCTGAGGGGCGCGAATCGCCCCCGCGCGGCGGTTACGGCCTTGTCTCAGACAGATGGTTAAGGATTGCTCACGGTCCCCGCGCCCGGCGGCCCGAAATAATCGCGATACCAGTCGACGAAGGCCGAAACGCCTTCTTCCACCGATGTTTGCGGCCGGTAGCCGGTCAGCCGCTCCAGCAGCGAGCAATCGGCGAAAGTGCGGGGCGCGTCGCCCTTCTGCATGTCGAGATAGTTGCGGATCGCCGTCTTGCCGAGCTTGCGCTCGATCGCCTCGACGAAATCGAGCAGCCCCACCGGCTCGCCGCGCCCGATGTTGACGATGCGGAAGGGCGCCGCCGGCGAGACCGATTCGTCGGCGCCGATCTCCGGCGCGCGGTCGAGGAGGCGCGAGATCGCCTCGACGAGATCGCCGACATAGGTGAAATCGCGCTGCATCCGGCCGTGGTTGTAGATGTCGATCGGCTGTCCCTTCTCGATCGCGTCGACGAATTTGAACAGCGCCATGTCCGGCCGGCCCCAGGGGCCGTAGACGGTGAAGAAGCGGAACATGGTCGTCGGAATGCGCCACAGATGCGCATAGGAATGCGCCATGGCCTCATTGGCCTTTTTGGTGGCGGCGTAGAGCGTCAGCGGGAAATCGGCGCGCTCGCTCTCGAGGAAGGGGACGTGCTGATTGCCGCCATAGACGGAGCTGGTCGAGGCCATCAGCAGATGGCGGACCGCGTGGAGGCGGGCGATCTCCAGCACATTGAAGCCGCCGACGAGATTGGCGTCGACATAGGCGCGCGGATTCTCGAGGCTGTAGCGAACGCCCGCCTGCGCGGCGAGGTGGACGATGATCTCGGGCTCGGCCGTCTCCGCCGCGCGCGTCAGCGCCGCCATATCCTCGAGCATGGCGATATGGGCGCGAAAACCGTCGAAACGCGCCAGCTCGGCGTGGCGCGCCTGTTTCAGAGTCACGTCGTAATAGGGGGTCAGGCCGTCGAAGCCGTCGACCCGATGGCCGCGCTCGAGCAGGCGCTTTGCGAGGTGGAAGCCGATGAATCCGGCCGTGCCGGTCACGAAGACGCGCATGCGGCCGCTCCTAGAGCGCTTTCCGATCGATCAGAACTCGCTCCGCCGAAAGAAAGCTCGGACCACGCTCCGAGCCGGGACGTGAGCCGTCCCGCCCCCTCTTGCGGAAAAGCCGCGGCGCTGTCAACTTTCGCGGCGTGACTTTCGCCGCCTGACGAAACGCTTTTCACTCGGCCGCAAAAGGCGCTAAACATCGCGCCGAGCCTTTCATTCTCGAGCGGGACCGATCACCCATGGCGCGGCAGTTCATCTATCATATGAAGGGTCTGACCAAGACCTATCCGGGCGGCAAGAAGGTCCTCGACAACGTCCATTTGTCCTTCTACCCGGACGCGAAGATCGGCGTGCTCGGCGTCAACGGCTCCGGCAAATCGACCCTGCTTCGCATAATGTCGGGCATCGACAAGGAGTTCACCGGCGAGGGCTTCGTCGCCGAGGGCGCGCGCGTCGGCTATCTGCCGCAGGAGCCGCAGCTCGACCCCGAGCTCGACGTGCGCGGCAATGTGATGCTCGGCGTCGCCGGGAAAAAGGCGATCCTCGACCGCTACAATGATCTCGCGGTGAATTATTCCGACGAGACCGCCGACGAGATGACCCGCCTGCAGGACGAGATCGAGGCCAAGGGCCTCTGGGACCTCGACAGCCAGGTGGATCAGGCCATGGAGGCGCTCGGCTGCGCGGCGGACGACGCCGACGTCACCAAGCTCTCCGGCGGCGAGCGACGCCGCGTGGCGCTGTGCCGCCTGCTGCTCGAGCAGCCGGAGATGCTGCTGCTCGACGAGCCCACGAACCATCTCGACGCCGAGACGGTGAACTGGCTCGAGGGCCATTTGCGCAATTATCCGGGCGCGATTTTGATCGTCACCCATGACCGCTACTTCCTCGACAATGTGACCGGCTGGATTCTCGAGCTGGATCGCGGCCGCGGCATCCCCTATGAGGGCAATTACACGACCTGGCTGCGGCAGAAGCAGAAGCGCCTGGCCCAGGAGGGCAGCGAGGAGAAGGCCCGCCAGCGCGCGCTCGAGGCGGAGAGCGAGTGGATGGCCTCCTCGCCCAAGGCGCGGCAGGCCAAGTCCAAGGCCCGCATCCAGCGCTACGAGGATCTCGTCGCCAAGCAGAACGAGAAGGCGCCGACGACCGCGCAGATCGTCATTCCGGTGGCCGAGCGCCTCGGCGACAATGTCGTCGAGTTCGTTCATATGTCGAAGGGCTTCGGCGATCGTCTGCTGATCGACGATCTCTCCTTCAAGCTGCCGCCCGGCGGCATCGTCGGCGTGATCGGCCCCAACGGCGCCGGCAAGACGACCTTGTTCCGCATGATCACCGGACAGGAGACGCCGGACAAGGGCTCCATCACCGTCGGCGACAGCGTGCAGCTCGGCTATGTCGATCAGTCGCGCGACGCGCTCGAGGACAAGAAGACCGTCTGGGAGGAAGTCTCCGGCGGCAATGACGTCATCTATCTCGGCAAGCGCGAGATCAACTCGCGCGCCTATTGCGGCGCCTTCAACTTCAAGGGCTCCGACCAGCAGAAGAAGGTCGGCGGCCTCTCTGGCGGCGAGCGCAACCGCGTGCATCTCGCGAAAATATTGAAGCAGGGCGCCAATGTTCTGCTGCTCGACGAGCCGACCAATGACCTCGACGTCGACACGCTGCGCGCGCTGGAGGAGGCGCTCGGCGATTTCGCCGGCTGCGCCGTGGTGATCTCGCATGATCGCTTCTTCCTCGACCGTATCGCGACGCATATTCTCGCCTTCGAGGGCGAGTCCCACGTCGAATGGTTCGAGGGCAATTTCGCCGATTACGAGGAGGACAAGAAGCGCCGCCTCGGCCTCGACAGCGTCATCCCGCATCGGCTGAAATATAAGAAATTCTCGCGCTGAGTGGGCGGGTACGCCCCGCGGGCTCCGGTTGGAGACGCGACGATGCATGAAGACGAAGTTCCGTGGGAACTACGACGCCTCGACGCCGCCGCGACATTCGCGGCGCGTTGCAAGGAGCTGTATGCCGAAAATCCTTATTCGGAGCCGCCGCTGATCGGCGTCGTCAATGATCTCATGACCGAACTTTGGGACCGTGGCTTCAGCCAGTCCGAAATTCGCGAGGCGTTCCTGGGAGCGATAGAGGATATGCCGCGTTACGCCGCTGGAGAAGAAAGACGCGGCGGTGGCTGATTATTGGTAGACGCCTTCACTTCATACCGGCTCTCGCCCCTTCGCGCGCGCCGGCGGCGGCGCTTCCTCCGCCGGCGCCTCCACGACGCCGCGGCAAATCTCCACGATCTCGCGGCGCAGCCAGGCGTGGGCCGGCTCGCGATCTTGCAGCGAGTGCCAGACCATCAAAAGGTCATAGGGCGGGAACTCGATCGGTATCTCCAAAATCTTCAGCGGCGCCAGACGCACGAAATGCTCGGCGATGCGCAGCGGCAGCGAGAAGACCAGATCGCTGCTGGCCAGGATCCAGGGCGCCGAGAGAAAATTCGGCACGACGAGCGAGACCTTGCGCGCGAGGCCGCGCTGCTCCAGCCAATCGTCGATGATGCCGGTGCCGGCCTCGCGCCGCGACATCAGCATGTGCCGCGCCGCCACGAATTGCTCGAGCGTCGGCTCGTCGCTCGGAAAATCCGGATGGTCCCGCCGCACCAGCGAGACGATGCGATCCGTGTAGAGCCGCTCGCGGCGCACATAGGGCGTCGAATCCAGGATCACGTCGAAGCCGATGACGAGATCGACATCGCCGGCGTCGGCCGCCTCGCGCAGCGAGCCGGAGGTCTGCACGAGATGAATCTCCACATTCGGCGCCTGGCGGCTCACCGATTTCATCAGCGGCGGCAGCAGGCAGAATTCGACATAATCATTCGTCGCAATGGTGAAGCGCCGCTGCGTCGCCGCCGGCGAAAACTCCTTCGAGCCGCGGATCACCTGCTCGACCTCGTTCAATATGGCCGCGACCGGCTCGACGAGGGCGAGCGCGCGCTGCGTCGGCTTCATGCCCTGCGGCGTCTTCACCAGAACCGGGTCGTCGAGCTGCTGGCGCAAGCGTTGCAGCACATGGCTCATCGCCGATTGGGTGATGAACATCTTCTGCGCCGCGCGCGACACATTGCGCTCCTCCATCAGAAAATCGAAGGCGACGAGGAGATTGAGATCGAAGTTCCGCAGCTCGGTCATGTGTCAGCCTTCCGCCCCTCGCGCGAGCCATGATCACGCGTGAAGATGACGCCAGAACGGCGCCCGCCACGCCACTGAATATTTTCGATAGCATGATGAAAACAATGCATTTTACGTGAGAACGAGACGGACCTTACCTCTCCTGACGGCCGCGCGGAAGGGCGCGCGGACGCAAGACGACAAAAGGAGAGAAATATGAGCCTCACCACGGAGACGGCCGGCAGGGCCGGCGTCGCGGACGACGTCGACGCCATCGTGAATATGAAGCCGTTCTGGATCGGCGCCGCGGCGCTCTGCACATTCTACCTGATCGTGCGTATTTACGAGCAGATTTTCGGCTGGCGCGCCGGCCTCGATTCCTTCGCGCCCGAGTTCCAGACCTATTGGCTGTCGATCCTCTGGACCGAGATCCCGCTGGAGCTCGTCGCCGGGCTCGGCCTCGCCGGCTATTTGTGGAAGACGCGCACGCGGGACATGTCCGCGGTGACGCCGCGCCAGGAGCTGCGCGCGGTGGTCGACAATCTGAAATGGCTGACCATCTACGCCATCGCCATCTATTGGGGCGCGAGCTTCTTCACCGAGCAGGATGGCACCTGGCACATGACGGTGATCCGCGACACCGATTTCACCCCGTCGCATATCATCGAATTCTACATGAGCTATCCGATCTACTCGATCATGGCGGTGGGCGCCTTCTTCCACGCCAAGACGCGCATCCCCTATTTCTCCAAGGGCTATTCGCTTCCCTATCTGATCGTCGCCGTCGGCCCGTTCATGATCATCCCGAATGTCGGCCTCAATGAATGGGGCCACACCTTCTGGTTCATGGAGGAGCTGTTCGTCGCGCCGCTGCATTGGGGCTTCGTCTTCTTCGGCTGGATGGCGCTCGGCGTGTTCGGCGTCGTGCTGCAGCTGTTGATGCGCATCAAGGCGCTGCTCGGCGAGGACGGCGTGGAGGCGGTCATCGGCTGATCCCACACGCCAGCCGCCGCCTCCGGCGACGGGCGGCTTTCCGTCTCCGATCATGCTCCCGGGGATAGGGAAAGCGAGCCGCTCCGCGCGCCGCCCGAAGGGGCGAGGCGAGGGGCGGCTTTCGTGCATCGCGGCCGCGGCGTCTCGCAACCGCGAAAGCGAGACTGCGCAAGAATTGGACAATCACGAAAAACCCCAGGTTTTCCGGGCGATTCGAGCCGACGGCTGCGGCTTGACACGAAATGGCGCTGCCCATATGTTGCGCGCGGCTCGAACGACTAGGCCTCCCGGCCCTTATCGCGTCGCGTCGAAATCCCTTCCGTCGCCCCCTGTCCGGGCGTTTCTTCGGCGATCATCTATGCTGCTCGCGCGCGCTCACCAGCTTTTGCGCGAGGGAGAGAGCCGATGAGAACGGACAAGAACGAGAGCGACAACGACAACGAGCTGCGCGCGAGGCTGGAGAGGCTCCAGGCCGCGCTCGGCAGCAAGGAGGCGGAGCGACGCGTCGAGACAGGCGGAGGATTGCCGGTCGGCGGGTCGTTCGGAAAGGCGTTGAGCGCGGGCTTCACCGTGCTGTCCGAATTCGTGGCGGCGATCCTCGTCGGCGCGCTGATCGGTTGGCAGGCGGATCTCTGGCTCGGCACCAAGCCGTGGCTGCTGGTCCTGTTCCTGGGGCTCGGCGTCGCCGCCGGCTTCTACAATGTGTTTCGCTTCGCTGCGCCGAAAGACGCGCGAGGCGGCGGATGAAACGGGCGGCCCGACTTCCTCGGCGCCGCGGAGATGAAGGGCCGGGCGCGCCGTCCGGATCGAGCGATGAATCCTATCGAGCAGTTCGAGCTCCAACGCATTGCGCCTTACTTCATCAACGGCGTCGACGTCTCCTTCACCAATTCCGCCCTCTACATGCTGCTCGCGGCGGCGGGGGCCATCATCCTCACGCTGTTCACGACGTCCAAGCGCGCGCTGGTGCCGGGCCGTGGACAGGCGCTCGCCGAAGTTCTCTATGAGTTCGTCGCCAATACGGTGCGCCAGACGGCGGGCAAGGAGGGGATGCGCTTCTTCCCCTTCGTCTTCACGCTGTTCACCTTCATTCTGGTGTCGAATCTGATCGGCCTCGTCCCCTACACCTTCTCGCTGTCGAGCCAGATCGTCGTCACCTTCGCCTTCGCGGCCTTCGTCATCACTCTGGTGGTCCTCTACGGGCTCTATCGCAACGGCTTCGGCTTTCTGAAGCTCTTCGTGCCGCATGGCGTTCCGGCGCCGGTGCTGGTCGTGCTGATCCCGATCGAGATCATCTCCTTCCTCTCGCGCCCGGTGTCGCTCTCCGTTCGTCTCTTCGCGAACATCCTCGCCGGCCACATCACGCTGGCGGTGTTCGGCGGCTTCGTGGTGATGCTGCTCGGCGCCGGCGCCTGGGCCGCGCTCGCGCCCATCCCGATCCTCGCGGTCGTGGCGATGTATGCGCTCGAGCTGCTCGTCAATTGTCTTCAGGCGTTCGTCTTCGCCGTCCTCACTTGCGTCTATCTCAACGACGCGATCCACCCGGGCCACTGATAAACATCCAACAATAAATGGTCGCCCACTGAAAAGAGCAGGAGTTACCAATGGCTGATGCTTCTTCCTTCCAGCTGATCGGCGCGGGTCTCGCCGCGATCGGCACGGGCGCCGCCGCTATCGGCGTCGGTCTGATCTTCGGCAATTTCGTCAATGGCGCGCTGCGCAATCCGTCGGCCGCGGCCGGCCAGTTCACCAACGCCATCATCGGCGCGGCGCTCGCCGAAGGTCTCGGCATCTTCGCGTTTCTGATCGCGATCCTGCTCTATCTGAAGTGATTTGTCGCGAAGGCCCGGGGCGAAGCGTCCCGGGCCTTCGTCGCATCTCTTACGCACTCGAGAGGTTTCGGAGCCGTCATGGCGAATATCGTTCTCGCCGCCGCCGAGGAAGCGGCGCCGCACGCCGCGCAGGGCGCGACGCATGGGACTGTCGAGCACGGCAGCGCCGAGCATCACGGCGGGGGTGACTTTCCGCCCTTCGACACGAATAATTTCGCGCCGCAGCTCGTCTGGCTGGCGCTGATCTTCGGCGCCCTCTACATCCTCATGTCGCGCATCGCGCTGCCGCGCATCGGCTCGATCCTGAGCGAGCGCGAGAGCCGCATCGAGAGCGATCTGTTCGCCTCGCGCGAGCTGCAGGGCAAGGCCCAGGCCGCCTCCGCCGAGCATGACGAGACGCTGCGCGCCACCAAGGCGCAGGCGCAGGAGATCGGCCGCGTCGCGCAGCAGCAGGCCTCCGCCGAGACCGCCTCTCGTCGCGCCACCGAGGAAGCCGCCTTCGCCAAGAAGGTCGCCGAGGCCGAGGCGCAGATCCTCGCCGCCAAATCCGAGGCGCTGTCGCATGTCGAGCAGATCGCCACCGAGGCGGCCGGCTCCATCCTCGAGAAGCTGACCGGCGCCCGCCTCGCCGCTGAGACGCTGCAGAGCGAATTCCGCACCATCAAGGCCAGCTGAGCAGAGGATAAGCCATGCATTACGACGCGGAACTTTTCGTCGCCATCGGCTTCGGCATTTTCCTCTGCGTGCTCCTCTATGTGGGCGCGCATAAGAAGCTCGGCGCCGCGCTCGACACGCGCGTGGATCGTATCAAGAGCGAGCTCGCCGAGGCCGAGCGTCTGCGCAGCGAGGCCGAGAGCCTGCTCGCCTCCTTCGAGAAGAAGCGTGAGGACGCCGAGACCGAGGCCAAGGCGATCGTCGCTCAGGCCAAGAGCGAGGCCGAGCTGCTGGCCGCCGAGGCGCGCCAGCGCCTCGAGGACTATGTGACCCGCCGCACCAAGCAGGTCGAGGGCAAGATCGCCCAGGCCGAGGCGCAGGCCGCCGCCGAAGTGCGCGCCAGCGCCGCCGACGCCGCGGTGAAGGTCGCCGAGGCCGTGCTGCGCAAGGGCGTCGCCGGAACCGATTTCGTCGCCGCCGGCATCGCGGATGTGAAGTCGCTGGCGCACTGACGCCCGTTTCACCACGGACAAAAACAAAACGGCCCGAGGTCACGCGACCTCGGGCCGTTTTGTCGTTTTCGAGGCCCGCCCCCGAGGCCCGCCCCTTTGTCCGCGCCCTGGCGGTCTTCCGTTTCGAATGACGTCGAGACCGATCAGCTTCTTTTGTCTCTGAGCTCAGGCCGCGCGCGCCAGCTCCGGCGAAACGGAGCGGAGCGTCGTCGCGTCGCGCGCGCCGGCGCCCGAGACGCGGCCCTGCGCGCCCGCGAGCGCGTCCTTCGAAAGCTCGAGGCCGAGGAAGCGCTCGCGCTCCACCGGCCCCGGCATGATCAGCGCATCCGTGAAGCGCCGGTCGAAGCCGAAGCGCGCATAATAGGGCGCGTCGCCGACCAGCAGCACCGCGCGATGATTGCGGGCCGCGGCGCGGCAGAGGCCTTCCTCGATCATGGCGGCGCCGAGCCCCAGCGAACGATAATCGCGCGCGACCGCCAGCGGACCGAGCAGCAGCGCCGGACGGCCAGCGCCGGCGAAGATCGGCCACAGGCGCATGGTGGCCACGACACGATCCTCGTCCTTGGCGACGAGCGCGAGGCCGCGCGCCGGCATGCGCCCTTCGCGAAGGCGCTCGCAGGTCTTCAGAAAGCGCGCCGGGCCGAAGGAGGCGTCGAGCAAGGCTTCGCGCGCCGCGACATCATCCGGCGTTTCGTCGAGGATATCGAAGGCCGGACCGCGAGCCTTCAGGCTCGCCGCCGCAATCTCCGGAGCGAGCGCGAAGGCTCGCGGCGCAGGCTGATGACAAGAGAATTCAAAGGCCATCTCTTCCCCCATTCGAGGACGGACGACCCTCGCGCCTGGCGCGCATGCGCGCGCCCGCCGAACGGGACTGACGATAGGGCGGATCGAAATGCGAGGGGGAGCCCCCTCACAGGCGCGTCAGATGACGAAGGATTCGAGCGGCGGGAAGCCGTTGAAGCCGACCGACGAATAGGTCGTCGTATAGGCGCCCGTTCCTTCGATCAGCACTTTCGAGCCGATCTCCAGGCTGATGGGAAGGAGGTAAGGCACCTTCTCATACAGCACGTCGACCGAATCGCAGCTCGGCCCGGCGATGACGCAGGGCGTTGTCGCGGAGCCGTCCGCCTCGGTGCGGATCGGATAGCGGATCATCTCGTCGGTGGTCTCGGCGAGGCCGTTGAACTTGCCGATGTCGAGATAGACCCAGCGCACGGCGTCGTCCTCGGACTTCTTCGACACCAGCACCACCTCGGCCTCGATGATCCCGGCGTTGCCGACCATGCCGCGGCCGGGCTCGATGATCGTCTCCGGAATGCGATTGCCGAAATGCTTCGACAAGGCCCGGAAGATCGCCTGCCCATAGGCCTTCACGGCCGGGACGTTCTTGAGGTAGCGGGTCGGAAATCCGCCGCCGAGATTGACCATTTGGAGCTGGATTCCGCGCTCGGCGAGATCGCGGAAAATCGCCGAGGCCGACTTCAGCGCCCCGTCCCACATGCCGGGATCGCCCTGCTGCGAGCCGACGTGGAAGGAGACGCCATAGGCGGAAAGGCCCAGCCGATGCGCATGCTCGAGGACGCGCGGCGCCATATCCGGCGCGCAGCCGAATTTGCGCGACAGCGGCCATTCGGCCCCGGTTCCGTCGCAGAGGATGCGGCAGAAAACCTTGGAGCCGGGCGCGGCGCGGGCGATCTTCTCGACCTCCGCCTCGCAATCGACCGCAAACAGGCGAACGCCCAGCGCATAGGCGCGGGCGATGTCGCGCTCCTTCTTGATCGTGTTGCCGAAGCTCACGCGATCGGGCGTCGCGCCGGCGGCCAGCGCCTGCTCGATCTCGACGACGGAGGCGGTGTCGAAGCAGGAGCCGAGCGCGGCGAGCAGAGACAGAACCTCTGGCGCCGGATTCGCTTTGACCGCGTAGAACACGCGCGTGTCCGGCAGCGCCTTGGCGAAGCTCGTGTAATTGTCGCGCACGACGTCGAGATCGACGACGAGGCAGGGGCCGAGGTCGCGACCGGCGCGACGGCGGGCGTCCAAAAATTCGCGAATGCGATCCGTCATTTGCGGCATCCCCAACGAAGTCGCGGCAGTCGAGCCGCGGAGTGGCCAAGGGCTTCGATCGGATACACGACGCCGTTTGCGCAGGCGCGGTGGAGGCGCGCTGCACATCGAGACGATCGCGTTCCATGACCGCCCGCGGCCGCGCCAAAGGCGAAGCCGAGAACGGTCGGGTGATGCGCCGTCGGCTAGACGAGGCGCGGACGCGCATGTCCAGACGGACATGGAATCCGAGTCGAATAGCCATCGCTTGGAAGGAAAGTTTTTCCCTTCCGCACGCCCGGCAAGAAAGACAAGCCTCTTCGGTACGTCGGCCTTTGGAGGGCCGACAGAGACGAAAAAGCCCGGTCCGTCGTTGCTTTAAGTCGCGATCCCTCGCTCAGGCGAGGTTCGCCGGTTTCGCCTCCGGCTGCCGGTTTTATTCCGATGGTTGACCGGCCTCTTGTCCGGATCCCCATCGACCGACACACGACCACAGGCACGTGCGAAAGTGGGCGAGAACGTAAATACGCGCTTTCGCCGCCTCTGCAAGAGCTTTTTCGAGCAGGCGTGCATTTTTCGCCCGATCGCGCCAGGCGGGCGCCAGGCGGCGTCGGGAGGTGCGCCGTCTTGCGGGCGGCCGCAAAGCCGGATAGGCAGAAGCACGGACGGGGCCGGCGGCGGCGGGCCGTGCTCCGAGGACGGGTCCGGCGTCCCCAAGAACGCCCGATTCGTCTGTGACCCGAAGACGGGCTCCGCTCGTCCTTTTTTCCGGAAACCGACTGAAATGATCGACATCACACGCCGCCGTCTTCTCGGCGCGATGGTCGCGGCGGGCGCGCAGGCCGCGCCGCTCGGGCGCGTCGTCGCGCAAAGCGTCCAGAACGGGCAAGGATCGCGCTTCGGGCTCGAGGATGTGGCGCGCCGCGCCCGCGACCTCGCCGGCGCGCCGTTCGAGGCGGCTCCGCCGCAGCTGCCGGAGGAATTGGCGAAGCTCGACTTCGACTCCTATCGCGATCTCCGCTTCCGGCCCGAGAAGGCGTTTTTCTCGAATATTCCGGGCTCCTTCCGGCTGCACACCTTTCATCTCGGCTTTCTCTACAAGCGCCCGGTGACGGTGAACACGATCCGCGACGGCATTCCGACGCCCATTCCCTATTCTGCGGCGTTGTTCGACTATGGCCGCAACAAAATCGAGAAGACGCTGCCGATCAATATCGGCTTCGCCGGCTTCCGCCTGCATTTTCCGCTCAATGATCCGCATGTGCACGACGAGGTGATCTCCTTCCTCGGCGCGAGCTATTTCCGTTTTCTCGGCCGCGGCCAGCGCTATGGCCTTTCGGCGCGGGCGCTCTGCGTCGATTGCGGCGACAATTCGGAAGTCTTTCCCTTCTTCCGCGAATTCTGGATCGAGACGCCGCAGCCGGGCAGCAATCGCATCACCCTCTACGCGCTGCTCGACGGCGAGGCGGCGACGGGCGCCTATCGTTTCGATGTCGTCACCGGCCAGGAGAGCACGATCGACGTGCAGGCGACCTTGTTCCCGCGTCGCAAGGCGAAATTCGGCCTCGCGCCGCTCACCTCCATGTATCTCACCGGCGAGAACGATCGCCGCATGCGCGACGGCTTCCGCACCGAGCTGCATGATTCGGACGGATTGCTGGTCCACGGAGATTCGAAGGAGTGGCTCTGGCGTCCGCTCGCCAATGCGCCCATCGCGCGGCTCACCACCTTCTCCGATCCCAATATTCGCGGCTTCGGGCTGATGCAGCGCGACCGCAATTTCGAGGCCTATCAGGACATAGACCTCGCCTATGAGCGCCGGCCGAGCTATTTCATCGAGCCGCAGAACGCCTGGGGCGAGGGGGCGGTCGAGCTGCTCGAATTGCCGACGCTCGACGAGACCAATGACAATATCGTCGCGGCCTGGGTCGGCGCGCAGCCGCTCGAGGTGGGCAAGGCGTTCTCCTACGCCTATCGCATCACCTCGCTGCTCGATCTGCCGCGTCTGTCGCCCAATGGCCGCGCGGTGAACACTTTCGAGACGCCGGCGCGGGCGCTCGGCTCGGGCGAGCCGATGACGGTCGGCGCGCATCGCTTCATCGTCGATTTCGCCGGCGGCGATCTGCCCTTCTACGCCAATGATCCGTCTCAGGTCGAGGTCGTCGCCTCGGCGGCCAATGGCGTCGTCATCCGCTCGAGCGTCGCCGCCAATCCGCATATCGACGGCATGCGCGTGATGTTCGACGTCGCGGTGAAGTCCGGACAGACGGCGGATATTCGCGCCTTTCTCAAGGCCGGCTCGCAGACCTTGACCGAGACCTGGACCTACCCCTGGACCGCGCGCTGATTCGCCGCGCGGCTCAGACCGCGAGGCTCAGCTGTGGATCGGCGCTCGCGCCGGCGGGAGCGAGAGACGAGAGCGTGACGCCGAGCAGGCGCACGCCCTTCTGCGAGGGAAACAGCGGATACAGCAGGGCGCGCGTCGCCGCCTCCAGCGCGGCGCGCGAGACGATCGGCGCCGCGCTGGTGCTGCGGCGCGTGATCTGCTGAAAATCCGCGTATTTGACTTTGAGCGTCACCGTGCGTCCGCCGATGCGCGCGCCCTCGCAATGCGCGAAGACGCGCGTCACGATGGGCGCGAGCGCGGCGACGGCCTCGTCGAGCGCGAAGAGATCGCTGGCGAACGTCACCTCGGCGCCGATCGATTTGCGAATGCGGTCCGGCCGCACCGGGCGTTCGTCGACGCCGCGCGCGATTCCGTAATAATAGCTCCCCGATTTGCCGAAATGCCGCTGCAGAAACGGCAGCGTCTGGGCGCGCAGATCGAGCCCGGTCTCGATGCCGAGCGCGTTCATCTTCTTCGTCGTCGCCGGCCCGACGCCGTGGAATTTGCCGATTTGCAGAGCGGCGACGAAATCGGCGCCCATGCTCGGCGTGACGACGAAGAGTCCGTCCGGCTTGTTTTGATCCGAGGCGAGCTTGGCGAGAAACTTGTTGTAGGAGACGCCGGCGGAGGCGGTCAGGCGCGTCTCCTCGCGAATGCGCGCCCTGATCTCCTCGGCGATGCGCGTCGCCGATGCGAGTCCCTTGCGATTTTCGGTGACGTCGAGATAGGCCTCGTCGAGCGAGAGCGGCTCGACGAGCGGCGTGTAGTCGAAGAAAATCGCGCGAATTCGCCGCGAAACGTCGCGATAGACGTCGAAGCGCGGCGGAACGAAGACGAGCTCGGGACAGCGCCTCATCGCCGTCACCGAGGGCATCGCCGAGCGCACGCCGAAAGCGCGCGCCTCATAGCTCGCGGCAGCCACGACGCCCCGCGCGCGCGGCGAGCCGACGGCGACGGGCCGCCCGCGCAATTGCGGATTGTCGCGCTGCTCGACCGACGCATAGAAAGCGTCCATGTCGACGTGGATGATCTTGCGTTGCGACGCCATGGTGCGAGCGACGTCATCTCTGGGCGGCGCCATCGCGAGCGAGGCGTCGAGCGGAATGTCTCGAGGCCGCAGAGTCTCACGTCGGTCCGCCGGATTCAATATGCGGCGCGGCCTCCGTTACCGACCCGGCCTTGACGATCGCGCCGCCCCTCCAATTTGTCCACAATGGCGCGCTTAGACGCGTCGAAAGGGAGCGCCGGCGCAAGCGACATGCGGGAGACCTTATCGGCCTTTTTAGACGCGCAGCTCGATTTCATTTTCTTTTTCTATGGCTTGGCGTTTCTTTTGCTCGGCGCGATCTGCTTCGCCGCAGCCGGAGAGGGCCCGCGCCGCGCGGGCTGGGTCACGCTCGCCTTCTTCGGCTATGCGCATGGCGCGGTCGAATGGCTCGATCTGCTCGCGCTCGTCATCGGCGACGGCCCCGCTTTCGCGCTGGCGCGCAAGGCGCTGATGACCGGCTCCTATCTCCTTTTGCTAGAATTCGCGCGAATGGAGGCGGGAGCGTTCGGCGCCGGCAAGCCGGGCCGATGGATTCATATTCCGCTGGCGCTGGTCGTCGCCGTGGTCGCGGCCGGCGCCGGTCTCGCCAGCGCATCGGCGGTCGCGCGCTACATCATCGGCTTTCCCGCGGCGCTCGGCGCAGCGCTCGTTTTCGCCGGCGGCGCGCGGACGCTCACCGTCGCCGCGCGCCGTTACGCCTATCTCGCCGCCGCCGCCTTCGCGCTCTACGCATTTTGCGCCGGACTCGTCGTCGCGCCGGCCCCGTTCTGGCCGGCCAGCGTGCTCGACAGCCGCCGTTTCGTGGCGGCGACGGGCGTTCCGATCCAGCTGCTGCGCGGACTGCTCGCCTGCGGCATCGCTTTTTCGGTGTGGTCGATCCGTCAGCATCAGCTGGCGCTCGAGCTCTCGTCGCGGCGCTTCGCCACTTATCTGCGCCGGCAGTTCGTCTGGACCGTCGCGGCGATGATGGCGATCCTGCTCTGCGGCTGGGGCCTCACCGATTTTCTCGGCGCGATCTATCAGCGCAATATTCAGGAGGAGACGCGCAGCGATCTCGATCTGCTCGCCAGCCGTTTCGTCGGCGAGACCGCCGCCCTCTCGGGAATGACGGCGACGCTCGCGGGCTCGCCCTCGGTGCGGCCCGGGCCGGAGGGCGACGCGCCGCAGGCGAGCGAGGCCGCGCGAATCACGCTCCGGCTGCATGTCGAAGCCTCCGGCGCGGAAACAGGGCTGCTCCTCGACGCCTCCGGCCGCATCGTCGCTGCGGCCGCGGCCGCGGCCGCGGGAGAGGCCGCGGCGAGCGAGGGCGATTATGCGTCGAAGCGTCCGTTTCGCGAGGCGATCGGCGGCGTCGCGAGCCGCTGCATGACCTATGATCCGGCGGATCGCGGCGTGGTCTTTCATGCGAGCGCGCCGATCCGCGATGCGGGCGGCGGCGTCGTCGGCGTCGCCACGCTCGCAAAGCCGCTGGTCGCTCTGCAGGCCGATCTGCGTCGATTCGACCGGCGCTATTTTCTTCTCGACGCCGATGGCGTGGTGACGATGACCAATCGCGACGCCCTCATGCCGCGGCCGATGTGGCCGCTCTCGCCGGACCGGCTGCGCGAGGTCGAGCGCCGCTATGGCCCGCTCGACGATCGGCCGCTGCTCGAGCGAGAGCTCGGCGAATCCAATTGGGTCACGCTGGAGGGCGAGCAAGGCTACGAGCAAGGCTACGTGCGGCGGCGCTTCATCGACACGGAGGGCTGGTCGGTGGCGATCGCGACGCCGACGCGCGAGCTGTTCGCCTCGCGCGTGCTCGGCATCGTGGTCACGCTGCTCGTGACGATGATGACCTTGATCTATCTCATCGGACAGGAGCGCCGGCTGCAGGACGGCATACAGATGGAGAAGCGCCTGCGTCTGCAGGAGCTGGCCCGCGACCTCGGCCAGCAGGCGGTGACCGACCGGCTCACCGGCCTGTTCAACCGGCTGAAGTTCGATCAGGCGCTGGCCAGCGAGATGCTGCGCGCGCAGCGCTATGGCGCGCCGCTCTCGCTGGTGCTCTTCGACGTGGATAATTTCAAATCCATCAATGACGCCCATGGGCATCAGATCGGCGACCGCACGCTGGTGCGCCTCGCCGAGGCGATGGCGGGGCTCGTGCGCGGGACCGATATTCTGGCGCGCTGGGGCGGCGAGGAATTCGCGCTGCTGACGCCGGGCGTGGACGGCGCCGCGGCGCTGAAGGCGGCCGAGAAATTGCGCGCCTCGATCGAGACGCTCGACGTCGACGGCGTCGACGGGACCACATGCGGCTTCGCGATCACATGCAGCTTCGGCGTCACGCAATTTTCCGACGAGGATCGGGCGGAGGATTTCGTCGGCCGCGCCGATGAGGCGCTCTATCTCGCCAAGCTGCGCGGCCGCAATCGCGTCGAGATGGTCACGCGCTCGCCGGCCGCCGGCGGCCTCGCTTGAGCGCGCTCAGCCGACCTTGTCGAAGGCGAGCTTGAATGTCGCTCCGCCGCCGGGCGTCTCCTCCACCCATATGCGGCCGTCGAGCTTCCCCATCAACTCCCGCGCTATGGCGAGGCCGAGGCCGGCGCCCGGCGTCGCCTCGCTCTTTCGCCAGAAGGGCTCGAAGATCGTGTCGCGGCTGTCAGGCTCGACGCCCTCGCCATGATCTTCCACCTCGACGACTCCGTCGGCGGTCACGCGCACGACGACGGCGCCGCCGGGCGGCTCGGCGCGCACTGCGTTGGCGACGAGATTGGTGACGACGCTCTCCAGCGCCCATTCATAGGCGCGTGCGATGACGCGCGTCGCTGGCGGCTCGAAGGCCAGCCGCCGGCCGGCGCCGAGCGCGATCGGCGTGTAATCGGCGGTGACGCTCAGCACGGCCTCGCCGAGATCGAGCTCCGGCGCGGCGCACGTCCTGGCGCGCTCCTCGACCTGCGCCAGCACCATGAGCTGCTCGAGGATCGTCTGAATGCGCAGCGAATCGCGTTCGAGCTCTCTTTTGATCGGGGTATCGTCGAGCTGATCGAGCCGCGTGCGCAAAATGGCGATGGGCGTGCGCAGCTCATGCGCCGAATTGGCGATGAAGCGACGCTGGCGGGCGACGCCCGCGTCGACGCGCTCGAGCGCGCCATTCAGCGCCTCGACGAAAGGCAGCACCTCGGACGGCATGTCGGCGGTCGGCACACGCCGATCGAGCGAATCGAGATCGATCTCGGCGAGCCTCGCCGCGCTCACGCGCAGAGGCCGCAGGCTTTTGCGAACGACGATCAGAGCGACGAGCGACAGCGCCGCGCAGAGGGGGATATAGGCGACGACATTGGCCGTGGTGGGATAATTGTAGAGCCAGAACAGCACATCGTCCCAATGGAATTGCGCGCCATAGACGATGGTGCCGAAACGGCCGAAGGGCGTGCGCACCATTCGGGCGGAGCCGCGCGAGTCGGGGTCGTCGTCGCCCAATATGTGAAAGGTCGCGCCGAGCATTTCGAGCTTGCCGAGCTGGCTGCTGAAATAATCGACGAGCTCCTGCGACGAGCCGGCGAAGGCCTCGCCTGTCTGCGCGTCGAAGGCCGCGAAACGGAAGCGCGGATTGCGCGCCAGATAGTCTCGCAGCTCCGGCGTCGGCTCGATGCGAAGCCGGCCCTCGGGCGTCTTGCGGACGGCGTGCATGACGATGATGCGCGCGCGCTTCACCGTATGGCCCTCGAGCCGCACATAGCCGACATCGTCGACGCCGAGGGCCGCCAGAGGCAAGAGCACGGTCGCCGGAACGGTGAAGAAGACGATGAGCGAGAAGACGACCCAATTAAAGACGAGCCGGGAGGAGAGCGAGCGCAGCAGCCTCACGCGCGCGACATCTCGATGAGATAGCCTATGCCGCGCAGCGTATGGACCTCGACGCCGGCCTCGCAGTCCTTCAGGCGCTGGCGTAGGCGTGAGACCGACATTTTGAGCGCGTCGATCTGCACGCTGTCGTCGAGCCCATAGATTTCGCCGATCAGCGTGCTGTGCTTGACCGCCCGCCCGGCGCGCCGCATCAACGCCTCGAGCAGCAGCAGCTCGCGCTTGGCGAGCACGAAGGGGCGCCCGCGCACGAAGGCCTCGCGCTGGTTGAGATCGAAGGACAATTCGCCGAGCCCGACCGGCGGCAGGGCGACGCCCTGCGGCCGGCGCAGCACGGCCCTGATGCGCGCCAGCAGCTCGTCGACGTCGAAGGGCTTGGTGAGATAATCGTCGGCGCCGGCGTCGAGGCCGTTGATCCGGTCGTCGATCGAGCGCGCCGCCGTCACCAGCAGCACGCGCGAGCCGGGCTTGGTCGAGCGGAGCTGCTTCAGGATCGACACGCCGTCGCCATCGGGCAGGCGTCGATCGAGCAGGATCACCGGATAGTCGAATTGCGCGACCGCCTCGACGGCTTCGGCCAACGTCCCGACGCTGTCGGCGACATAACCCGATTTGGTGAGCCGGCCGGCGACGAGCGCCGCCAGCTCCGGCTGGTCCTCGACGATCAAAATGCGCATCGATGTTTTCCGCATCCCGCCCGGGTTTTCTGCGCGGCCGGCCGCAAGACGAGGCGCCGGAGCGCCAGCCTAGCCGCCGGTGTCGTATCTTTGCAATAGGTTCCGGTGAAATCGCCGCGGCCGGGCGGTTGCCGGCTCCACCGTTACGCTGCCGTTATGCGACTTTTGTTAGAGGAAAGGTCCTCGTCTGGCGTGAGGATGGAATTTGCGGCGTCTGGTTCGGATATTCGCGTTTCTGCTCGTCCTGCAGAGCCTCGCCCTGGGCATCGGCCGGGAGGCCGTCGCCGCGCATAGGGCCGTGATGGGCGGGATCGCCGCGGCCGCGGGCGAATGTCGGCCGCAGGGCCGCACGGCGCCGGCGCAGCCGGACCCGGCCGATTGCTGCCTTCTCTGCTCGCTCGATCGCGCGGATAAGCAGGCCGTCCTGCTCGCCATTCTCGCCGGCCGCTCGCAATCTCCGACCCCGCGCGCCGCCGCCGGCTTCGCCGCCCGAGCCGAGGACGGCGAGCTTTGCGCGCCGTCGCGCTGCGCCGGCTCGGCTTCTGCTCGCGGACCGCCGCCGGTCTCTCCGCCGATCGAGCGCAGCCGCCGAGGCTGCATGAGCCGTCCGCTTTAAGCGCGTCCTCGAAGACGCGGCCGGAGACCATCGCAATGCATATCGTTTCTCGCGCGGCGCGCCGCGTTCTCGCCAGCACGGCGCTCGCTCTCGCATTTCAGGCTTGCGCGCAGGCGCAGGAGCTGCTCCCGACGATCGACGTCGGCGCGGACGCGGCGCGCCGCGCTCCGGGCGGCAATGATCCGCGCAGCGCGCGATCGGGCGACCGCGTGACCGGCTACGCCGCCTCCAGCGCCGCTTCCGCCAAGCTCGACGCGCCGATCCTCGATACGCCGATCGCCGTGCAGGTGGTGACGCGCCAGATGATGGACGACCAGCAGGCCATCTCGGTCAATGACGCCGTCGTCGGCGCGGTGAGCAGCACATCGCTGATGCCGACGGGCTGCACGCTGTTCCAGAATCTCATCATCCGCGGCTTCCCGACCGGCAATCTCCAGCTCTCGCAATCCTATCGCAACGGCCTGCTGCTGCCCGCGCAGAAATGTCCGAGCACGGCCAATGTGCAGTCGATCGAGGTGGTGAAGGGCCCGGTGGCCATGCTCTACGGCCGCGTCGAGCCCGGCGGCCTCGTCGACACAATCATCAAGCGGCCGCTGGAGACGCCCTATTATTCCGTGCATCAGCAGGGCGGCTCCTTCGGCGGCGCGCGCACGACGATCGACGCGACCGGTCCGATCACGGCGGACAAGGTCTGGCTCTATCGCGTGACGGCGGAATACAACCACAATCCTTCTTTCATCGATTATGTGACCGACGATCGCTGGTTCGGCTCGGCGACCGTCACCTATCATCCGAGCGAGCAATTCAAGCTCAATGTCGACGCCGAATATTCGGACGTCAAAGGCGTCGACAACAACCCGAATATTCCGGCCATCGGCTATAACGCCGCACCGATTCCGATCAGCCGCTATCTCGCCGATCCGAGCATCACCGTCGACAATCCCAGCCATTCCATGC
This sequence comes from Methylosinus sp., assembly GCF_036560965.1. Taxonomy (NCBI): domain Bacteria; kingdom Pseudomonadati; phylum Pseudomonadota; class Alphaproteobacteria; order Hyphomicrobiales; family Methylocystaceae; genus Methylosinus; species Methylosinus sp. The sequence goes on from NZ_DATBQF010000070.1 coordinate 66,651, forward strand.
GCCGGCAGGTCGCCTATGACTGGACCTATGATCTCGACAAGGATTGGAGCGTCGCCAATCGGTTCCTCTATTCCAACAGCCGCGAGATTCAGACGAGCCTCTTCCTCGTCTGCGTGAACCAGCCCGGCCAGCTCAACAACACGCCGGCGAGCTGGTGCCCGACGAGCTGGCCGGTCGGCCAGGCCAATGTTTCGCTGAACTGGGGCCCCGTCGCCTATCGCACCATCACCGGCAATCTCGATGTGAAGGGCAGGTTCGACACCGGCTTCCTGCATCATTCCGTGCTGTTCGGCACGGATCATATGAGCTATTCGCAGGTCGGCGACATCTATCAGTCCAATCAGGCGCAATCGCTCGACATCTATGCGCCCAATTATTTCAGCGGGAGCTTCGCGCCCTATAGCGGTCTCGGACTCTCACGCTTCATCACGCCGGCCAATGGCACGGCCTTCATACGCAAGCAGGAGTGGCAGGGCCTCTATGCGCAGGACATGATCTCCTTCTTGGACGATCGCGTCCATCTTCTGCTCGGCGGCCGCTATGATTTCGCCAGCGCCGTGAGCTCGGGCCAATCATCGACCTCGGCGGTCCTGAACAATGCGCTGATGCGCGCCAATTATCTCGCCGTTCACGTCGCCGATCATGCCTTCAGCCCGCGCGTCGGCCTCTCCATTCAGGCGCTGCCCTGGCTCGCCGTCTACGGCAATTACACCGAGTCCTTCGGCCTCAACAATGGCGTCACCCGCAACAACACGCCGCTCGGCCCGCAACGCGCGATCCAATGGGAAGGCGGCGTGAAGGCCGAGCTCTTCGATAAGCGCCTCGTCGCCAGCGCCGCCTATTACGTGATCGACAAGCGCAATATCGCGCAGGCGACGCCGACGGCGCCGGCGGCGTTGCGCAATTATGTGTTCGATCTGCTCGATGCGCGCAGCGAAGGCGTCGAGCTCGATGTGAGCGGGCGCATCGACGACAATTGGAGCGTCATCGCCAATTTCTCCCACATGTCGACGCATGTGATGAAGGGCTCGACGCCGACAGCGACGGACCCGTTCGATGTCACCACACAGGCGCCCATCACCGGCAAGCGTCTGCCCGCCGTGCCGGACAACATGGGCAATGTCTGGGTGAAATATGAGGCGGACGGCAATCTGCGCGGCTTGAGCGGCGCGATCGGCGTGTCGCGCGTCGGCAATGCTTTCGTCGATCCGGCGAACACGTTTCTCGCGCCGGCCTATACGAATCTGAAGGCGATGGCCTCTTATCGCTTCCAGCTCGGCGGGAGCTTCGTGACGGCGCAGATCAACGCCGACAATCTCACCGGCTCCACCTATTACTATGGCACGTCGCAATTCCCCGGCCGCTTCGCCGGCACGCCCGGCGCGCCGCGCTCGGTCATCGGCTCGCTGCGCGTCGAATATTGATCCTCCCGGCCGCCGTTCGCGCGGCGGCCGGGCCTGCGACGACCCACTCGGCGGTCTCGTCTTCGATCACCCCCTTGGAACCGAGCCCGCGCGCGCCAGTTGACAGCCGATAGCCTCGACGTCGCGGCGCGGTCATGATCCGATTGGAGCACGTCACCAAATGTTTCGGCGGCGCGCGCGTCGTCGACGACGTCACGCTGACGATTCCGCCGGCCCGCACGACGGCGCTGATCGGCCCGTCCGGCTCCGGCAAATCCACGCTGCTCTCGCTGATCGTCGGCCTCGCGACGCCCGATGACGGCGAGATCGAGGTCGCGAGCCATCTGCTGACGCCGCTCTCGGCGGAGAAGCTCAGGCGGCTGATGGGCTATGTGATCCAGGAGGGCGGTCTCTTCCCGCATCTTTCCGCGCGCCGCAACATAGAGCTGATGGCGCGCGAGATGGGCTGGACGCCGGAGCGGCAGGCGGCGCGGCTCGACGAGCTGCTGCGCCTCACGCGCTTTCCGGCGCCGGCGCTGGAGCGCTATCCGGCCGAGCTCTCCGGCGGCCAGCGGCAACGCGTGGCGCTGATGCGCGCGTTGATGCTCGACCCGGAAATATTGCTGATGGACGAGCCCCTGGGCGCGCTCGATCCGTTGATCCGCGCCGATCTGCAGGACGATCTCGCCGATATTTTCGCGCGTCTCGCCAAGACGGTCGTCATCGTCACCCATGATCTCGCCGAGGCCGGATTCTTCGCCGAGACGATTGTTCTGATGAATCACGGCCGCATCGTGCAGCAGGGGCGCTTCGTCGATTTCGTCGAGCGGCCGGCGGAGGCGTTCGTCACGCGCTTCGTGCGCGCCAGCGCGCGGCGCCTCGCCGATCTGCCGCCGCCGCCGGAGGGCGCGCGATGAGGCGCGTCGCGCCCATCGGGCTCGCGCTGCTTTTTCTCTGCGCCTGCGCGCGTGACGCGGAAACAGGCGTGCAGATCGGCTCCAAGACCTTCACCGAATCGATCATTCTCTCCGATATCGTCGCCGATCTCGTCGCCGCCTCCGGCGCGCGCGCGATCCGCCGTCCGGCGCTCGGCGGCACGAGGCTCGTCTGGAACGCGCTGCTGTCCGGCGAGATCGACGCCTATCCCGAATATACCGGCACGCTGCGGCAGGAGATCCTCGCCGAGCGGCGGCTTTCCAATGATCGCGAGATCGCGGCGGCGCTCGCCGGGCTCGGGCTGCGCATGAGCCTGCCGCTCGGCTTCGGCAATGGCTATGCGCTCGGCATGCGCCGCGACAAGGCCGAGGCGCTGGGCGTGCGGACCATCTCCGATCTCGCGCGGCGTTCGTCGCTGGTCTTCGGTCTCAGCGAGGAATTGCTCGCCCGCGCCGACGGCTGGCCGGCGCTGCGCGCGGCCTATGGGCTCGAGGCGGAGGATGTGCGCGGGCTCGATCACGACATCGCCTATAAGGGCCTGATCGAGGGCGCCATCGACGTCGTCGATCTCTACACCACCGATCCGCAGATCGCCGATCGGCGTATCCTCGTGCTCGCCGACGACCGCAAGCTCTTCGCCGAAAATCGCGCGGTTCTGCTCTATCGCGCCGATCTCGAGCAGCGCGCGCCGCGGGCGGTCGCGGCCATGCTGCGGCTGGAGGGCCGCATCGACGCGGCGGCCATGATCGCGATGAATGTCGCGGTGAGGACCGGCCTGCGCAGCGAGCGCGAGGCGGCGGCGAATTTCGTCTCCGCGCAATTCGGCGTCGAGGCGCCGGCGGCGTCGCAGGGATTGGTCGAGCGCGTGCTGAGGCGCACGCGGGAGCATCTCTTTCTCGTGAGCGTGTCTTTGGCGGCGGCGATCGTCGTCGCTCTGCCGCTCGGCGTGGCGGCGGCCAGGCGGCCGGTCCTCGGCCATGCGATTCTCGGCGTCGCCAGCGTGCTGCAGACCATTCCGTCGCTGGCGCTGCTCGTCTTCATGATTCCGCTGCTCGGCATCGGCGCGCCGCCGGCGATCGCCGCGCTTTTCCTCTACAGCCTGCTGCCGATCGTGCGGAATGTCGCGACCGGCCTGACGACCATTCCGCGCGCGATAAACGATTCGGCGATCGCCATCGGGCTGACGCCCTGGCGGCGGCTGCTGCTCGTCGAATTGCCCATGGCGTCGCCGGCGATGCTCGCCGGGCTGAAGACGGCGGCGGTCATCAATGTCGGCACGGCGACGCTCGGCGCGCTCATCGGCGCGGGCGGCTATGGCCAGCCGATCTTCACCGGCGTGCGCCTGGATAATTTCGCGCTGATCCTGGAAGGGGCGATTCCGGCCGCGCTGATGGCGCTGGCGGCGCAGGGGCTGTTCGATGCGATCGAGCCATGGGTTGTGCCGCGGGGGTTGCGGCTGAAGGCGAGCGGGTGATTTCGCGTGGGCGCGGCCGCTCCTTCTCCCGCCCCTGCGGCAGAAGGACGTAAAAAAGAGAGGGGCTGAAAACCCGCCTCACTCCTTCGGGAAATCCAGCCGCATCTCGCGATAGCGCTCAGGGTCGTCGGCCCAGTTCTCGCGCACTTTCACGAACAGGAAGAGATGCACCTTCTGCTCGGCGGCCTCCGCGATCTCGCGCCGCGCGGCCTGGCCGATCGCCTTTATGGTGCGGCCGCCCTCGCCGATGACGATCTTCTTCTGCCCGTCGCGGGTGACATAGATCGTCTGCTCTATGCGCGCCGAGCCGTCCTTCTGATTCTCCCAGGACTCGGTCTCGACCGTCGATTGATAGGGCAATTCATCGTGCAGCCGCTCGAAGATTTTCTCGCGCGTGATCTCGGCGGCGAGCAGGCGCAAAGGCGCGTCGGAGAGCTGGTCTTCCGGATAGAGCCAGGGCGAGGGCTGCATCAGCGCGCCGAGCTTGGCCTTCAGATCGGCGACGCCGTCGCCATTGAGCGCGGAGATCATGTAGGTCTCGATGAAATCCGCCTTCGCCGTGAGCGCCGCCGTCAGCGCCAGCAAGGAGTCGCGCGGCACCAGATCGATCTTGTTGAGCGCCAGAATTTTCGGCGCGGACAGCGTGGCCAGCTTGGCGACGATCTCCTCCACCTCGGCGACGAGGCCGCGGCGCGCGTCGACGAGCAGCACGATCGCGTCGGCGTCGCCGGCGCCGGCGATGGCGCTCGCCACCATGGCGCGGTCGAGCCTGCGCTTGGGCGCGAAAATGCCGGGCGTGTCGACGAGGATGAGCTGCGCCTCGCCCTCGAGCGCGATGCCCCGCACCAGGGCGCGCGTCGTCTGCGCCTTGCGCGAGACGATCGACACTTTGGCGCCCACGAGCTGATTGAGCAGCGTCGACTTGCCGGCGTTGGGCGCGCCGACCAGAGCGACGAAGCCACAGCGGGTTTCTGTCACGAATATGCGCCTTTCGATGTTGGCGTGAAGTCCTGGTCCAAATCAGCGCCCTCACCCTGCGGAGCCGGCGTCTCGAAGGGTCGCGACGCCGCGCGCTGGCGGAGTGTCTTTCGAGGCTTTTTGCGTTCCGCAAAAAGCGCCTCAGGACGAGGGGATTGTCGTGTCGAGCCCGTGAAGCTGGCGCTCACGCCTCTTCCCTCTCGATCCCCTCGCGGTCGAGAAAGGCCTGGGCGGCCGATTGCTCGGCGGCGCGCTTGGAGGCGCCGGCGCCGGCCGCCGCGACAAAGCCTTCCACCTCCACCGCCACCTCGAAAAAGGGCGCGTGATCCGGTCCGCTGCGCGCCGCGAGCCGGTAGCGCGGCGTCGCCAGCCGGCGCGCCTGCGCCCATTCCTGCAGCGCGGTCTTGGCGTCGCGCAGGCGGCGTCCCGGCGCGCACATGCGCTCGGCGAAAGCGGCGCGCACCACGGCCTCGGCCGCTTGCGGGCCGCCGTCGAGATAGACCGCGCCGATGATCGCTTCGCACATATCGCCCAATATGGCGCGCTTTTTCCGTCCGCCGGTCTGCGCCTCGCCATCGCCGAGCCGCATGAAGGGGCCGACGCCCCAGCGCTCGGCCGCTTCCGCGCAGGTTTCCTTGCGGACGAGATCGGCGAGCCGCCGGGACAATTCGCCCTCGCTCTCCTGCGGAAAATTCTCATAGAGCATATGGGCGACGACGACGCCGAGCACGCGGTCGCCGAGAAACTCCAGCCGCTCATAGGAATCGGGCCGCGCCGCGGAGGCGCTGACATGCGTCAGCGCGTGCTCCAGCAGGCCCCGGTTGGCGAAGCCATGGCCGACATTCGCCTCGAGGACGGCGAGGTCCTCCCGACCGAGAGCGCCCATTAGCGTCTGCTTTATGCGGAGCGGCGTCAATGCGCCGGCTTGAACAGCCGATTCCATCTGACCGTCCACGGCCAGCGCCAGAAGGCCAGAGCATATTCGTCCTTCTGCACCGAGAAGAAGATGATCTCGGCGCGGCCCACCAGATTTTCGAAGGGCACGTAGCCGACGCCGCCTTCTTCCGGCGCGAAGCGCGAATCGGTCGAATTGTCGCGATTGTCGCCCATCATGAAATAGTGATTCGGCGGCACGACGAAGAGCTCGGTATTGTCCTTGTAGCCGTGGTCGCCCTCGATCTCGATGATCGTATGGGCGACGCCGCCGGGCAGCGTCTCGGTATAGGTCGGCACCTCGACCTCGCGGCCGTCGCGGCCCTCGTGCTTCTCTTTGAGCTTGGCCTCGCGCGGCACGATCTCGCCATTGATCGAGAGGCGGCCCTCGATCATCTGGATGCGGTCGCCGGGCAGGCCGATCACGCGCTTGATATAATCGGTCTCATTGTCGCGCGGCAGCTTGAACACGACCACATCGCCGCGCTTGGGCTGCGAGCCGAGCACGCGGCCGGCGAAGAGATCGGCCCGCCAGTCGAGATAAGGCACGGAGGGCAGGGAGAAGTTCGAATAGCCATAGGCGTATTTCGAGACGAAGACATAGTCGCCGATCAGCAAGGTCGGGATCATCGAGCCCGAGGGGATGTTGAAGGGCTGAAACAGCAGCGTGCGAATGACGAGCGCGATGACCAGCGCCTGGACGATCACCTTGATCGTCTCGAGCAAACCACCTTCGTCGCGCCGTTCGGCGACCGAGACGTTCCTGCTCAAACCGCGTCACTCCCTTTTGGCCGAAGCCGCTTTCGGTCGTCTTGGATCAATTTGCGAGCGAGCCTGAAGGCTCGCGGTCGATGAGGGTCGAACCGTGAGCCTTCAGGCTCGCCCGCTCGTCTATCACGTCAACGCCTCTATGAGAACCTGGGCTTGCGCGAGTGGATATTCGTCGGTCAATGTGAGGTGAACGACCACTTTCGCGCCCTTTGGCGTGATCTCGGCCAGGCGCTCGGCGGCGCCGCCGGTCAGCTCGACCGTCGGCTTGCCGGAGGGCAGATTCACTACGCCCATGGTTTTCCAGGTGATTCCGTCTTTTATGCCGGTGCCGAGCGCCTTGGCGCAGGCCTCCTTGGCGGCGAAACGCTTGGCGTAGGAGGCCGCGCGCGTGGCGCGGCCCTCCGATTTCTCGCGCTCGATATCGGTGAAGCAGCGGTGGATGAAGCGATCGCCATAGCGCTCGAGCGCCTGCTCGATGCGGCGAATGTCGCAGAGATCGCTGCCGAAGCCGATGATCATGAGGCGGCCGAGCCTTCGTCGATCGCGCGGCGCATGGCCCGGATCGTTTCGGCGAGGCCGACGAACACCGCCTCGCCGACGAGGAAATGGCCGATGTTCAATTCGACGATCTGCGGCAGGGCGGCGATGCGCCGCGCCGTCGCATAGTCGAGCCCATGGCCGGCGTGGCACTCGAGCCCGCACGCCGCCGTATGGGCGGCGGCCGCGACGATGCGGGCGAACTCGCGCTCGGCGGTCTCGAGGTCGCCCACCTCGACGGCGTGGCACCAGGCGCCGGTGTGCAGCTCGACGACCGGAGCGCGGATCGAGGCGGCGGCGTCGATCGCCTCGGCGCCCGGCTCGATGAACAGAGAAACGCGAATTCCGGCGCGGTTCAGCTCGTCGACGAAGGGGACGAGATGATCATGGCCGCCGATGACGTCGAGGCCGCCTTCCGTCGTGCGCTCGGTGCGCCGCTCGGGCACCAGGCAGACGGCGTGCGGCTTGGTCTCGAGCGCTATGTCGAGCATCTGCTCGGTCGCCGCCATCTCGAAATTGAGCGGCCTGGCGATCTCTGGCTTGGAGATTTCGGCCTTGAGCCGCGCCATATCGGAGTCGCGAATATGGCGGCGATCCTCACGCAGATGCGCCGTTATGCCGTCCGCGCCCGCCTCTATGGCGAGCAGAGCGGCGCGCACCGGGTCCGGCCCCTGGCCGCCGCGGGCGTTGCGGATGGTGGCGACGTGATCGACATTCACGCCGAGGCGGATACGGCGAGCCTTCATCTTTCCTCACCTCCGAGCCTTGCTCGCATCATCCCGAGCCTTGCTTGCGTCGCCTCGAGCCTTGCTCGCCATCACCCGATGACGCGCTCGACCTTGCTGACCAGAGCGCTCGCCCGCAGCCGGGCGACGATGTCGTTCAAATGTTTCAGATCGGCGACTTCCAGATCGAATCGCATCTCACGAAAGTCGGGAGAATGAATGGCGAAGGCGACATTGTCGATATTGGCTCCCGTCTCGCCGATCAGCGTCGCCAGCCCGCCCAGCGTGCCCGGCTCGTTGATCGCCGTCACCACGAGGCAGGCCGGGAACAGTTCCCGGCTGTCCGGATCGATGTCCCAGCGCACGTCGAGCCAGCGGTCCGGCTGGTCGTCGAAGGCGGTGAGCGCCGGCGATTGTATCGGATAGATGGTGATGCCTTCGCCCGGCGTCAGTATGCCGACGATACGGTCGCCCGGCACCGCGCCGCCCTCCGGCGCGAAGCGCACCGGCACGTCGCCGCGCAGGCCGCGGATCGGAATGGCGCTCGATTGATCGACGACGCCCGGCGCCTTGAACACCACATTGACGTTGGACTTCATGCCGAACCAGCCGGGCTCGCCCGGCTCGAGCCGCATTTGCGGCGCGGGCTTGCGCTCCTCGCTGAAGTCCGGATAGACGGATTTCACCACATCGCCCGAATAGATCTCGCCGCGGCCGACGGCGGCGAAAGCATCCTCGAGCGAGGCGCGGGCGAGCCGCGGCAGCGCGGCTTTCAGCTTCTCGTCCGAGACCGGGCGGCCGGCCCGCTCGAAGGCGCGGGTCACGATCTGCCGGCCGAGCCCGGCATATTGCATGCGCACGGCCTCGCGCGTCGCGCGGCGGATGGCGGAGCGCGCCTTGCCGGTGACGACGAGCGACTCCCAGGCCGCCGGCGGCACATGGCCCTCGGCGCGGATGATCTCCACCTCGTCGCCATTCTGCAATTGCGACAGAACCGGCGAGATGCGGCCGTTGATCTTCGCCCCGACCGCGGAATCGCCGACGCGCGTATGCACCGCATAGGCGAAATCGATCGGCGTCGCGCCGCGCGGCAAAGCGATGAGCCCGCCCTTGGGCGTGAAGCAGAACACCTGATCCTGGAACAATTCGAGCCGCGTATGCTCCAGGAACTCTTCCGGACTGTCGCCATGGGCGAGCAGCTCCAGCGTGTCCTGCAGCCATTTGAAGGCGCGGCTCTCCTTGGCGAGATCCTCCTTGCCCTCGATGCTCGACGAATCCTTGTAGAGCGCATGGGCGGCGATGCCGAAACGCGCGATCTCATGCATGGCGGCGGTGCGGATCTGCAATTCCACGCGCTGATGGCCGGGGCCGATCACCGTCGTATGAAGGGAGCGATAATCATTCTGCTTGGGCGTCGAAATATAGTCTTTGAAACGGCCGGGAACGCTCGGCCATTTGGTGTGCACGACGCCGAGCGCGCGATAGCAGTCCTCCACGCCGTCGACGATGATGCGGAAGCCGAAAATATCGGACAGCTGCTCGAAGGCGATCGATTTGCGCTCCATCTTGCGCCAGACGGAGAAGGGCGTCTTCTGCCGCCCGGTGACGGCCGCATGAATGCCGCGATCGGCGAACTCCTGCGTCAGCTCCTTCTCGATCTTCTTGATGATGCGGCCGTTTTTCGCGCGCAGATCGTGCAGGCGCGATTCGATCGCCTGATAGGCCTCCGGCGTCAGATGGCGGAAGGCCAGCCCCTCCAGCTCCTCGCGCAGGCGCTGCATGCCCATGCGGCCGGCGAGCGGGGCGTAAATGTCCAGCGTCTCCTGCGCGATGCGCGCGCGCTTCTCGGGCGGCACGAAATGCAGCGTGCGCATATTGTGCAGCCGGTCGGCGAGCTTGACCAGCAGCACGCGCACATCCTCGGCGACGGCGAGCAGCAGCTTGCGGAAATTCTCGCCCTGAGCGGCTTTTTTGGAGACGAGGTCGAGCTTCTCGATCTTGGTCAGCCCGTCGACCAGCTTGCCGATCTGCGGGCCGAACAGACGGTTGATCTCGTCGAGCGTGGAGCTCGTGTCCTCGATCGTGTCGTGCAGCACGGCGGCCACGATGGTGGCGTCGTCGAGCTTGAGGTCGGTGAGGATCGCCGCCACTTCCAGCGGATGGGAGAAATACGGGTCGCCGGAGGCGCGGGTCTGCTGCCCATGCGCCTTCATGGCGTAGACATAGGCCCGGTTCAGCAGATCCTCGTCGACCTGCGGGTTGTATTTGCGCACCCGCTCGACGAGTTCATATTGGCGCATCATCGGCGTCGACCAACGATCTGGTTGCGCGGATCGTCGGGGGCGTCGCGGAACTCACGGGGAAGATCGGACGGGAGACGGCGCGAGGGCCCGAAGCCGGCCGACGGCCGCATTCGAGCGCGATTGTAGAACACCTCGCGGCCGGCCTCCTAGAGATTTCGGCGACGGAGCGCCGGGCGGATCTAGGCGGCGGAGGATCTCGGCGGCGGACGATCTCGGCGGGATTTACTCGCCTTCGTCCTCGACCTCGGCCGGCGGCACCAGCCCTTCGAGGCCGCGGAGAAGATCTTCCTCCGTCATGCGGTCGAATTGCGCGTCGCCGCCGTCGGAATCGGGCGTCGCGGCGGTGAGCGCGGGCACCGTCTCGGTCTCGGGCTCGTCGACCTCGACATGGCGCTGCAGCGAATGGATGAAGTCTTCCTTGAGATCGTCGGGCGAAAGCGCGGTCTCGGCGATCTCGCGAAGCGCGACCACGGGATTCTTGTCCTTGTCGCGCTCGACCAGGATCGATTGGCCGGAGGAGATCAGCCGCGCGCGATGCGCCGCGAGGAGAACCAGATCGAAACGGTTCTCGATCTTGTCGATGCAGTCTTCGACGGTGACGCGCGCCATGTCGTTCGGACTCCTCTAGCTTTCGAGCGAGCCGCCTGCTACACCAATTCCTTGCCCCTGGCAATGCGCGACGGCGAGGCCTGTCACGACCACGCCGATAAGATCGGGCCTATCGCAGTCTATTGCTGTAGTATTTCTGGACGGATTTTTCGCGTACCCCCTTGACGACCGCCGTTACATGGTCGATTTACGACATTAACGAAGGGCGTGACTGTAATGTGACCAAAGCTGTTCGCGAAGCGCGCGCGTTTGCAAAGCGAGCGCTACAAGCTTCGCGGCGCGGGCCAAAGCGTCGTGATGCAGCGGAGGCGGTGGCGCGCGTGAGTCGCGTCATGTAGAGAGGCGTGCCGCCAGTAGGGTCGGCGGCGCGCTCGGCAAGCGGCTGCCCCTCGATACTGGACCCGACAAGCGAGACCAAGCACTATGGCAGACCCGGAACGAATTGCCTTATTCATTGATGGCGCCAACCTCTATGCGACCGCCAAATCGCTCGGTTTCGACATCGACTACAAGCGGCTGTTGCGCGAGTTCCAGGGCAGGGGCCGGCTGATTCGCGCCTTCTATTACACGGCGCTGATCGAGGATCAGGAATATTCGTCGATCCGTCCGCTGATCGATTGGCTCGACTACAATGGCTACGCCGTCGTGACGAAGCCGACCAAAGAGTTCGTCGATTCGCTCGGCCGCCGCAAGGTCAAGGGCAATATGGACATAGAGCTCGCCGTCGACGCGATGGAGATGGCGGAGCATATCGACCATATGGTTCTGTTCTCGGGAGACGGCGACTTCCGCTCCCTGGTCGAGGCCGTCCAGCGCAAGGGCGTGCGGGTCTCGGTGATCTCGACGATCACCACGCAGCCGCCGATGATCGCCGACGAGCTGCGCCGCCAGGCCGATGAATTCGTCGATCTCATCCATCTCGTCGGCAAGATCGGCCGCGATCCGGGCGAGCGCGCCGAGCGCATGCAGCGCTTCCAGGAGCGCCGGCCGCAGCCGGTGACGCCGGGCGGCGCCCCCGACGACGAACACGACGCCTGATCGAAAATCACCTTCGCGCGCGGACGAGCCGGGCCATGACTGCCAGCTCTGTCCGCGTCTCGTCGTTTATCGGCGGGAGCTGAGGGAGAGCCATCCCGATTGGCATAATGCGCCCGTCGGCGATTTCGGTTCGCTGGACGCGCGTCTGCTGGTCGTCGGCCTCGCGCCCGGGCGAATGGGCGCAAACCGCACCAGCCGCCCTTTCACCGGCGACGACGCCGGCCGTCTCCTCTACGCCACTCTCGCGGAATTCGGCTTTTCGAGCGGCGTCTACGACGCCCGCTCGGACGATGGCGTCGCCCTCGTCGATTGCCGTATCGCCAATGTCCTGCGCTGTGTTCCGCCCGGCAATAAGCCGCTCCCGGCCGAGCTTTCGGCCTGCCGCCCCTTCTTCGTCGCGACGCTCCGCCGCCTGAAACGGCTGCGACTTATCGTCGCGCTCGGCCGCGTCGCGCATGAGGGCGCGCTGCGCGGCCTATCGCTGAAGACCGGCGGATTCCCCTTCGCGCATGGGCGCGAGCATGAGATCCAGCATGCGATCGCCGATAATACTACGAATAGTCCGATTATTCTTATCGACAGCTATCATTGCTCGCGCCTCAACACCAATACGGGCGCGCTGACGCCGCAAATGTTTCGCGCGATCTTCGCGCGGGCTCGGGAGATTTTGGACGCGCGCTGATCTTCGACGCTTCAGCCGCGGTCGCGCAGCAGCCGGCTCTTCTCGCGGCCCCAGTCGCGTTTCTTCTCGACCTCGCGCTTGTCGTGCAGCTTCTTGCCGCGTCCCAGCGCGATCTGCAGCTTGGCGCGGCCGCGCTCGTTGAAATAGAGCTTCATCGGCACGATGGTCATGCCCTCGCGCTCGACGCCCTGCGACAACTTGGCGATCTCGCGCTGCTTCAACAGCAGCTTGCGCAGCCGCTTGGGCTCGTGATTGAAGCGATTGCCGGCCAGATATTGCGGAATCGTGGCGTTGACGAGCCAGGCCTCGCCCTTGCGGTCGACATGGGCGTAGCTCTCGGCGATCGTCGCCTTGCCGGTGCGCAGCGACTTCACCTCCGTGCCGGTCAGCGACAGGCCGGCCTCGAAGATCTCGCCGATCTCATAATCGTAGCGCGCGCGCCGGTTGTCGGCGACGACCTTGAAATTCGAATTTTCCTTCTCGGCCACGGTTCTGGTCCTGCGTTCGGCTCAGGCGTCCAGCACGCCCGCCGAGACGAGGGCGTCGCGAATCGCCTTCTTCGTCGGCTCGGAGGAGGGCACGAGCGGCAGGCGGACCTCTTCCCGCGCGCGGCCGAGCAGCGAGAGCGCGTATTTCGCTCCCGTCACGCCGGCCTCGAGGAAGATCGCCTGCTGCAGCGCGGTGAGGCGGTCCTGCAGCGCCAGCGCGGTTTTGAAATCCCCGGCGAGCGCGGCGTTCTGCAGATCGGCGCAGAGCGCGGGCGCGACATTGGAGACGACCGAGATGACGCCGATCGCGCCGACGGCGACGCTCGCCAGCGCCAGAATGTCGTCGCCCGAGAATTGCGCGAAATCCGGCCCGATGGCGGCGCGCTGCTGGAGAATGCGGCCCACATTGCCGGTGGCGTCCTTGACGCCGACGATGGTCTTCAGCTCGGCGAGGCGGGCGAGCGTGGCGACGCTCATGTCGACCACCGAGCGCGGCGGGATGTTGTAGACGATGATCGGAATCGAGATCGCCTGCGCCACCGCCTCGAAATGGCGATAGAGGCCTTCCTGATTCGGCTTGTTGTAATAAGGCGTGACGACGAGCACGCCGGCGGCGCCCGCCTCCTGCGCATGGAGGGCGAGGTCGATCGCCTCGCGCGTGTTGTTGGAGCCCGCCCCGGCGATGACGGGGACGCGGCCGGCGGCCTGCCGAATCACGGTCTCGACGACGGTGCGATGCTCTTCGTGGCTCAAAGTCGGGCTCTCGCCCGTCGTACCCACGGGAACCAGGCCGTGCGTCCCGCTCTCGATCTGCCAGTCGACGAGCGCGCGCAGACCTGCGAGGTCGACCGCGCCATCGACGAAAGGCGTGACCAGAGCCGTGTAAGATCCTCGGAAGACTGGCTTGTCGTTCATATGCCGTCGCTTTCGCTGCGCCACGCGGGCGCCGTAATCGCCGCGCTTACTGACTGGGACTGGTACGGAGAATTTTCGGCCTTTCCCTCGCGGCGGCCATTCCGCTTCGGAGATTGGCGCCAGTCATAGCCTCTGGGCGTTTAGGTGAAAAGGGTGCGCGACCTCTCTGCGAGCGGAATCGCCGAATAGCTCGAGCGACGGGTCGACGCCGAGAAGAAAATTTGAAAATCCCGCGGCTTATCGATTTGGTTGACAGTTCTGCAACGAAATGACCGCAGGCTGGATGACGTCGAGTGTCCGGAGCGTGAGGCTGATGACGAATCGCCAGAGGGGCGCCGCGCGCCTCGTTCTTCTCGTCGCCGCCCTGGGCGTTGCGGCGGCCGTTTTTCCGACGACACAGCGCCGCATCCCGGACCACGACAACGACGATCCGCAGTCCCCGGCGGCCGCGTCCTCGCAACAGGAGCCCTCGCCGCAGGTGCCCTGGCGGCCGCGCGATTCGGCGCGTGAGGCGCTGCATGATTTTCTCGGCTCCGGCGACGCCCCGCCGGACCGGCGCACGGCCAGCTTGCTGCGCCGGCCGGCGGAGGGCGACGCCGCCTCCAAGCTGCTGGCCTACGCGCCGGCCGACGGCGGGCTCGATTTCGAGGCGCATGCGCCGCAGCCGCCCGAGGCGGCGGTTCTGCTCGGCCCGGATTACGAGGCGTTCGGCCGCGCGCTCGCGGCCTTCAAATCCGGTGATTTTTCCGGCGGCGATCTGGCGCTCGGCGGCGTCGAGGCGCCGCTCGCCCGCGCCGCCGCGCAATGGGCCGGGCTGCGGCTGCATCCGCGCGAGGCCGGCTTCGCGCGGCTGTCGAAATTCTTCGCCGAGCATCCGGGCTGGCCGGCCTCGGCCTGGCTGCGCCAGCGCGTCGAGGAGGCGCTCTATGGCGACAAGCATCCGGATCGGCTGATCGTCGATTATTTCGCCGAGCGGCCGCCCAAGACGCCGGCCGGCAAGCTCGCGCTCGCCCGCGTCATGGCCCGCCGCGGCGAGCCGCTGGAGGTCGCGGCGCTGATCAAGCCCATGTGGCGCGAGGATGATTTCAACGAGCCGCTGGAGCAGACGGCGAAGAAAGAGTTCTCCGACTATCTCGACGTCGCCGATCACAAATATCGCGCCGACCGGCTGCTCTACGCCGAGAAGATCGGCCCGGCGCTGCGCGTCGCCGCCCATGCCGGCAAGGAGACGCTCGATCTCGCCCGCGCCCGCGCGCTGGCGATCAATGAGAGCGCTTCGGAAAAAACCTTCTCGGCCCTGCCGGCCGAGGCGCAGAAGGACCCGGGCCTGATCTTCGCGCGCATTCACATGCTGCGTCACCAGAAAAAGCTGGTCGAGGCGGCGGCGCTGCTGCGCACGGCGCCGCGCGATCCGCGCCTCGTCGTCGACGGCGACGCCTGGTGGGTGGAGCGCCGGCTCATCTCGCGCAAGATGATGGATCTCGGCCAATTCGAGCAGGCCTATGAGCTCTGCGCGCAGCATTCGGCGCGCTCGCTCACCTATCGCGTCGAGGCCGAGTTCCACGCCGGCTGGATCGCGCTGCGCTTCCTGAACGATCCCGCCAAGGCGGAGCGGCATTTCGAGGCGATCGCCCGCATCGCCGAGACGCCGATCCAGAAATCGCGCGGCGCCTATTGGCTCGCCCGCGCCGAGGAGGCCGGCGGCGCGGCCGCGGCGGCGCGCGCGTCCTACGAGAACGCCGCGCTGCAATCGACGACCTTCTACGGCCAGCTCGCCCGCGCCAAGCTCGGCGCCTTCGATTCGCCGCTGCGCCCGACGCCCGAGCCCGCCCGCGGCGACGCCCGGGACGAATCGGTGCGCGCGGTCGAGCTGTTCTTCGCCGCCGGCGAGAAGGAGATCGCCGCGCAGCTCGCCGCCGATGCGGCGAAGACGCTGGTCGGCGAGGCGCAGCTCTCGGCGCTGACCGAGGTGGCGCAGCGCCGGCGCGAGGCCAAAATTTCGCTCACCCTCGGCAAGCTCGCCTCCTATCGCGGCGTCGCCATCGACGACGCCGCCTTTCCCTCTTTCGGCATACCCACTTTCGCGGCGCTGCCGCGCTCGGCCTCGCGGGCGATCGTCTACGCCATCGCGCGGCAGGAAAGCGCCTTCGATCCCAAGGCGGTCTCCAGCGCCGGCGCCATGGGGCTGATGCAGATGATCGCCTCGACGGCGCGCCATACCGCGCAGCAGACCGGCGTCGGCTTCGATTTGAAGCGCATGATCGACGAGCCGGCCTTCAACGCGCGGCTCGGCGCGGCGCATCTCGGCATGCTGCTGGACGAGCACAAGGGCTCCTATATCCTCGCCTTCGCCGCCTATAACGCCGGCGGCAAAAGGGTGAAGGAATGGATCGACGCCTATGGCGATCCGCGCAAGCAGGAGATCGATCCGATCGATTGGGTGGAGCGCATACCGATCAGCGAGACGCGCAACTATGTGCAGCGCGTGATCGAGAATCTGACCGTCTATCGCGCCCGCTTCGGCGACCGCGAGACGCGCGCGCCGCAGGGCGATCTGTGGCGGATGCACGCGGCCAATTGAGGGGCGATTTCGCCTCCCGCTGCATTGGCGCGGGCGCGGCGAGCCCTTATATCGAGGTCGCCTCACACTGGAGCGTCCCGTGTCCCAGAAGCACGAAATCGACAGACAGGCCGAAATCGAGATTCTCCCGCCGGAGACCGAGAACGGGCCGCGCCCGCGCTCCCGCGCGCGCATCTGGATCGGCGGGACAAATGGCGTGAAGGTCATCAAGGTCGGGCCGATCGGCGCCGCTGTGCTGACGCTCGCCGGCGCGGTGGCTCTGGCGATGGGGCTCATCTTCTTCGCCAGCGCTTTTCTGGTGCTGTTGCCGATTGCGCTGGTCGTCGGGGCCATCGCCTATCTCACCGGCGCCGCGGGCAATCCCTTCCGCCGCATACGCTGACGCGGCTCGGCCAATTTCCGGGCTTTGCGGAGGCCGCCGGCGCTGGTAGATAGGGCCATGGTCCTGCGCCGCAGCACACGAATTATCGGCCCGGCCCGCGCTCGAGCTTGACGAGGCTCGCGCGGCGACCGGGTTCTCGCGCCCATTCGAGGCGCCCTTCCACTTGTTTTCCCTTCCCTTTCGCGCGCCGCCCCGGCTCGGGGCGCAGCCCGCGAGCGCAGCGGTTTCCGATCAGATGAACGACAAGTCCAAAAGCAAGGTCCAAGAGGACAAGGGCCCCGATTTCTCCAAGAGCCTCTATCTGCCGCAGACGGATTTCCCGATGCGCGCCGGCCTGCCGCAGCGCGAGCCGGAAATCCTCGCCCGCTGGGAGCAGATCGGCCTCTACGCCAAGCTGCGCGAGACCGCGAAAGGCCGGCCGAAATTCGTGCTGCACGACGGCCCGCCCTACGCCAATGGCAATATCCACATCGGCCATGCGCTGAACAAGATCCTCAAGGATCTCGTCACTCGCAGCCGCCAGATGGCCGGCAAGGACAGCAATTACGTTCCTGGCTGGGACTGCCACGGCCTGCCGATCGAATGGAAGATCGAGGAGGAGAATTACCGCTCCAAGGGCAAGAAGAAGCCCGATTTCGCCGATCCGGCCGCCATCGTCGCCTTCCGCCAGGAGTGCCGCGCCTATGCGGGGCATTGGCTGTCGGTGCAGCGCGAGGAGTTCAAGCGGCTCGGCGTCACCGGCGATTGGGCCAATCCCTACGCCACGATGAATTTCCCGGCCGAGGCGCATATCGCCCGCGAGCTGATGAAATTCGCCGCGAATGGGTTGCTGTACCGCGGCTCCAAGCCGGTGATGTGGAGCGTCGTCGAGAAGACCGCGCTCGCCGAGGCCGAGGTGGAGTATGAGGACCATGTCAGCGACACGGTGCATGTCGCCTTTCCGGTGAAGGACGGGCCGGGCGCGGTCGTCATCTGGACGACGACTCCCTGGACGCTGCCCGGCAATCGCGCGATCTCTTTCTCGCACAAGATCGCCTATGGCCTCTATCGCGTGACCGCGGCTCCTGAGAATAATTGGGCGAAGGTCGGCGCGACCTACGTGCTCGCCGACAAGCTCGCGGAAGATGTGTTCAAATCCGCCAAGGTGGAAGCTTTCGAGCGTTTGCGCGACGTTCCGGCGCAAGAGCTTTCGAGCGTTGTGGCGTCGCATCCGCTTGCGCATTTGGGATATGATTTCAAAGTGCCTCTGCTCGATGGCGACCACGTCACCGACGACACCGGAACGGGCTTCGTCCATACCGCGCCCGGACATGGCCGCGAGGACTTCGACATATGGATGGCGAGCGGGCGCATGCTCGCCGAGCGCGGCATCGACACGCGCATCCCCTATACGGTCGACGCCGACGGCTTCTACACCGACGAGGCGCCCGGCTTTCCCGGCAAGCGCGTGCTTACCGAGAAGGGCGACAAGGGCGACGCCAATGACGCGGTGATCCAGGCGCTTGTCGCGGCGGGCAATCTCGTCGCGCGCGGGCGGCTGAAGCATCAATATCCGCATTCGTGGCGGTCGAAGAAGCCGGTCATCTTCCGCAACACGCCGCAATGGTTCATCGCGCTCGACAAGACATTCTCTCATTCGAACCCTCACCCCGAGGAGGCGCGAAGCGCCGTCTCGAAGGGCGAGGGGTCGCACAGCGGCCCATCCTTCGAGACGCCGGCTCCTCAGGATGAGGGGTCGGGGTCGACACGAGATGAGCGGGCTGGCGGAAACGCGCCGACGTTGCGCGATATCGCGCTCGATGAAATCTCGCGCACGCAATGGGTGCCCGCGGCGGGCGAGAATCGCATCCGCGGCATGATCGCCAATCGTCCCGATTGGGTGGTCTCGCGCCAGCGCGCCTGGGGCGTGCCCATCGCCGTCTTCGTGAAGAAGGGCGGCCACGAGATTCTCGTCGACGAGCGCGTCAATGCGCGCATCGTGGACGCCTTCGAGAAGGAGGGCGCCGACGCCTGGTACGAGGAGGGCGCGGCGAAGCGTTTCCTCGCGCCCGACCACGACCCCGCCGATTACGAGAAGATCGACGATGTTCTCGACGTGTGGTTCGACTCGGGCTCGACGCATTCCTTCACGCTGGAGGACCCGGTGCATTTCCCCGGCCTCGCGGGAATCAAACGCAAGCGCGATGGCGGCGCCGACGAGGTGCTCTATCTCGAGGGCTCGGATCAGCATCGCGGCTGGTTCCATTCCTCGCTGCTGGAATCCTGCGGCACGCGCGGCCGCGCGCCCTATGACATCGTGCTGACGCATGGCTTCACGCTCGACGAGCACGGCCATAAAATGTCGAAGTCGAAGGGCAATGTCGTCGCGCCGCAGAAGGTCATCGCCGACGCCGGCGCCGACATATTGCGCCTGTGGGTGGCGAGCGTCGATTACAGCGACGATACGCGCATCGGGCCGGAAATCCTCAAGAGCGTCACCGATAATTACCGCAAGCTGCGCAACACTATCCGCTGGATGCTGGGCACGCTCGCGCATTATCGCGCCGAGGAGCGCGTCGCCTACGCCGATCTGCCGGAGCTCGAGCGGCTCGTGCTGCATCGTCTGTCGGAGCTCGGCGAGGAGGTCGGCGCGGCTTACGCCGAGTTCGATTACAAGAAGGTCGTCGCGCTGCTGACGCCTTTCCTGACCAGCGACCTCTCGGCCTTCTACTTCGATATTCGCAAGGACGCGCTCTATTGCGATCCGCCGTCGAGCACAAAGCGCAAGGCGGCGCTGACCGTGGTGGAGGAAGTGTTCCGCGCGGTGACCACTTGGCTCGCGCCCATCCTCGCCTTCACGGCGGAGGAGGCGTGGCTCTCGCGCTACGCCGAGGCCGTCTCCGTGCATCTCGAGCGTTTCGCCGAGCCGCCCGCCGCCTGGCGCGATGCGGCGCTCGCCGAGAAATGGGAGACGCTGCGGGCGATCCGCTCGGTCGTGACCGGCGCGCTGGAGATCGAGCGCGCGCAAAAGCGCATCGGCTCCTCGCTGGAGGCGGCGCCGCTCGTCCATGTGACCGACGCCGGTCTTCGCGCGGCGCTCACGGGCGTGGACTTCGCCGAAATCTGCATCGTCTCGGACATAGAGGTGCGGGTGGACGAGGGCCCGGCGGAGGCCTTCCGCCTCGCCGAGGTCGCCGGCGTGGCGGTGGTTCCGCGGCGGGCTTCGGGCGTCAAATGCGCGCGCTCGTGGAAATATTTCGATCCTGCCGCGGCGCAGGCCGACTTCCCCGGCGTCACCCCCCGCGACGCGCAGGCGTTGCGCGAGCTGACGGCGGCGGGCAAATGGCCGGCGTAAGGGTTTCTTCGTCCCTGGTCGCTAGCCTCGATCTTCGTGCTCGCTCCTTCTCCCACGCGTGGGAGAAGGCGTCGCGCGAATGCGCGACGGATGAGGGTCCGCGCCGTCGCGCATGATCCGCCGGTTTCGAGGAGCCGCTGCGGCCCTCATCCGACCCGGCTTCGCCGGGCCGCCTTCTCCCGGAACGGGAGAAGGGATCGCGCACAGAGATCGCGCCAGGGAGGCGACGTCAATTGAAGGTTCTCGCCGCCTTTCTCGCCAACACGGTCGCGAATTTTCTCATCGGCCTGCTCGTCGCCAAATTTCTGGGCCCCGAGGAATATGGCCGCTTCGCGCTCGCCTTCGCGATCGGCGTCGTCATTCAGACCGGGGCCTTCGATTGGATGCGCCTCTCGGCGACGCGCTTTTATTCGACGCGCGTGCGGGAGGCGGAGCCGGCCATACGCTCGACGCTCGATTTCGCCTATCTCGCG
The DNA here is from genome assembly GCF_036560965.1 of Methylosinus sp. Taxonomy (NCBI): domain Bacteria; kingdom Pseudomonadati; phylum Pseudomonadota; class Alphaproteobacteria; order Hyphomicrobiales; family Methylocystaceae; genus Methylosinus; species Methylosinus sp. Next base: position 87,213 of record NZ_DATBQF010000070.1, read on the forward strand.
ACGCTGGCGGCGCTCATCCTCTGCGGCGGGTTGTTTCTCTTCGTGGCGCCGCCTTTCGCGCTCGGCGACACGCTCATCGCTCTGGCGCTGGCCACGGCGGCGATCAACGGCCTCTTCGACTATTCCACCGCGCTGCTGCGCGCGCGCTTCGAGGACAAGAGCTACAGCCGCGTCGTGCTCGCCAAGAATATTCTCGCCCTCGCTCTCACCGGCGGCGGCGCCTTCCTCTTCCATTCGGCGGGAATGGCGATCGCCGGCAGCCTCGCCAGCCTGCTCGGCGCCGTCTTCACCGCGCGCGTCTCGCTGAAGGACCCCGGCGCCTCGCCGCGCGGCGCGCGCATGGCGACGGCGCGCACGCTCGTCGCCTATAGCGCGCCGATCGTCGCGGCGAACATGCTCTATCAATCGGTGCCGCTGGCGGCGCGCGGGCTCGTCACCGCCTATTACGGCTTCGCCGAGACGGGACAGTTCTCGCTCGCCTATGATCTCGGCATTCGCGCCATTTATGCGCTGGGCTCGGCGCTGGACGTGCTGCTGTTCCAGATCGCCGTCGCCGCCCATGAGCGGCATGGGGCGCAGAAGGGCAAGGAGCAGATCGCCCGCAATATGACGATCGTCGCCGCCTTCCTCATGCCCGCCTGCGCCGGAATCTGGCTCACCATGCCCTCGATAGAGGAGCTCATCGTGCCGGCGCAATTCCGCGGGCCCTTCGGCCATTATCTCGATCTTCTGCTGCCGGGCCTGTTCGCCATGGGGCTCATCCAATTCGCCGTCAATCCGGTGTTCCAGCTCGAGAAGAAGACAGCGCCGCTCATCGGCGCCGCCTTGGTGGCCGTGGTCGCGGGCCTCTGCCTGGCTCTGGCGCTGCCGCGCGGGGCGGACGCCTCGAGCCTGGCGCTGGCCCAATGCGGGGCCTATGTCGCGGCGCTGGCGGCGCTCGTGCTGTTCGCCGCGCGCACCGCGCCGCAATGGCCGAGCGGGCGCGACATGCTCGGCGCGCTGGCGGCGACCGGCGCGATGGTCCTGGCGCTGCGTCCGCTCGCGGGCCTCGCGCCGGGAATTCTCACCCTGCTCCTGCAAGTCGGTGTCGGCGGGGCGGTCTATTGCGCGGCGGTCCTCGTCTTCGACATCGCCGGGCTGCGCGGCCTCGCCCGCTCCTTGGCGGGCCCCATATTGGCCAGAGCTCGGGCCGCGCTATAAATCCCTGCCGCGAGGCCGGGCCAGGAATGCGGAACGTTTCGGCGAGACGGGCGGCGGCGGGGGGAGTTTTCACGATGGTGCTGCCGCTTCACGACGACGCGCCGCTCCGATATGTGCGGCGGCCCTATGTCAATTGGGCGCTGATGGCGATCAATATCGCGGTCTTCGTCGCCGTGTTCAGCGAATCCTTCGGCGATCCGCTCACCGTGGTGCGCGGCTTCGGCCTCATCCCGGCGGTGCTGTTCGGCCGCGCCGAGCTCGCCCCCTGGATCGTCACGCCGGGCCCCGGCTGGACGCTGCTGACGAGCCTGTTCTTTCATTCCGGGCTCGGTCATCTCGCGGGCAATATGATCTTCCTCTATGTCTTCGGCGACAATGTCGAGGACGCCATGGGGTCGCTGCGCTATCTGCTGTTCTATCTGCTCTGCGGCGTCTCGGCGGCGCTGCTGTTCGCGGTCGGCGCGCCTTTCACCCTCACCCCTCTGGTGGGCGCCTCGGGCGCGATCTCGGGCGTCTGCGCGGCCTTCATCCTGCTCTATCCGCGCTCGACGATCTTCGGCCTCGTCGCCGGGATCATCCCCATCCATGCGCCGGCCTCGCTCTTCGTCGGCACATGGATTCTCTTTCAGCTGTTCAACGCCTTGACCGACGACCAGGGCCAGGTCGGCTGGTGGGCCCATATCGGCGGCATTCTGGCGGGCCTCGCGCTGACGCCTTTGTTCAAGCGGCGCGACGTGCGCTGGTTCGGCCCACGGCCCTTCGACGGGCCATGGCGGTGAGGCGTCGGTGAGGCGGGGACGTTCCGCATGATGACGCAGCCGACCGTGATCGTTCTGACCGCGACAGTCGATCCCGGCGATTATGCGGCCGATATCGCGCGGCGCGATCTCGAGGTCCGCAAGGCCGACTATCGAAACGCCCTGCAATTCTACCTCGGCCTCGAAGACTCGCGCATCTGCGGCGTCGTGTTCTGCGAGAATTCGGGCGCCGATCTCTCGTTCCTGCGTGCGGAGACGCTTCGGCGCTACGCGGAGCGGCCGCTCGAGCTCATCGGCTTTTGCGGCAATCGCCGGCCGAGCGGCCTGCATTACGGCTACTCGGAGCTCGGCGTCATCGATCACGCCTGCAGACACAGCCGCCTGCTCGGGAGCGGCGACCGCTTTTTCAAGGCGACCGGCCGGCTGACCTTCGAGCGGATTTCCGCGCTGATGGATCGATTGCCCGATGATTGCCGCTTCGGCGCCGATTTCCGGCGCGCCTATTCCAAAGAGGGCGGGGCGCCGATGCGGGCGCGCACCGAATTGATGTTCTTTCACAAGGCGTTCTATTTGGAGTATTTTTTCGAGCGGCGCGACCGGATGATCGACAGCCCCGTTCTCTTCGAGGAATTCGTTCCGCAGGTGATCTTGCCGATTCGCGGACGGGCGGAAACGGGCGCGCTGGCGCTGCGATGGCCGATCGAATGCGGGGCGACGGGCTACGCCGCCCGGGACAATTCCGACTATAATTCCGGCGCCATTCGCGCCAAGCGCCGCATTCGCGCCTTTGCGCGCCGGGCCGCCCCCTGGCTCTGGATCTGACCCCCGGAGGAGGCGGAGCCGGCGCCGTCGAGCGTCCCGCGCGTTTTTTCGCGCGATCATTCGGCGAGAACCGTGTGCGCGTTTGACAGGGCGGCGAGCCGACGTTACCAGAACGGCTTCCGAGCATTCCGCGCAGGCCTCGCGCCGCGCGGCGCTAATTCGTTCTCGACGCGGCGCTCGAAAAAGCCGATCGGGGCCATTCGGCCACAGGGCGCGATTTTTCGAAACAATCGAGACGAAGGTCAATCTCGCCGGGAGTTGCGCGATGAAGGTTCTCGTGCCCGTCAAACGGGTGGTCGACTATAACGTCAAGATCAGGGTCAAGCCGGACGGTTCGGGCGTCGACGTCGCCAATGTGAAATTTTCGATGAATCCTTTCGACGAGATCGCCGTCGAGGAGGCCATTCGCCTGAGAGAAGCCGGCAAGGCGACGGAGGTCGTGCTCGTCACCATCGGCCCGGCCAAGGCGGACGAGACGCTGCGCTCCGGCATGGCGATCGGCGCCGACCGCGGCATTCACGTCAAGACCGATGATCTGGTCGAGCCGCTGGCGGTGGCCAAGATTCTCGCCAAGATCGTCGCCGAGGAGGCGCCCGGCCTCGTCATTCTCGGCAAGCAGGCGATCGACGACGACAGCAATCAGACCGGCCAGATGCTCGCCGCCCTGCTCGGCTGGGGCCAGGGCGCCTTCGCCTCCAAGGTGGAGATCGGCGACGGCTCGGTGGATGTCACCCGCGAGGTCGACGGCGGATTGCAGACCGTGACGCTGACGCTGCCGGCCGTGGTGACGACCGATCTGCGCCTCAACGAGCCGCGCTACGCCAGCCTGCCGAATATCATCAAGGCGAAGAAGAAAGAGGTCGCGGCCAAGACCCCGGCCGATTACGGCGTCGACATCACGCCGCGCCTCGAAGTGCTGAAGACGGCCGAGCCGCCGGCGCGCAAAGCCGGCATAAAGGTCGGCTCGGTGCCCGAATTGCTCGAGAAGCTCAAGACTGCGGGAGTTCTGTAAATGACGGCGCTCATCGTCGCGGAAGTCACAGAGTCCGCGCTCGCCCCCTCCACCGCCAAGGCGCTGACGGCGGCGCTGCAGCTCGGCGGCCCGGTGCATATTCTCGTCGCCGGCCAGACGGTCGGCCCGGCGGCCGAGACCGCCGCCAAGCTCTCCGGCGTCGAGAAAGTGCTCGTCGCCGATGACGCGCTCTATGGCCATCATCTGGCGGAGCCGCTGGCGGCGCTGATCGTCGGCCTCGCCGGCGGCTATGACGCCATTCTCGCGCCTTCGACCTCGAATTCGAAGAATGTGCTGCCGCGCGTCGCCGCTCTGCTCGATGTGGCGCAGGTCTCGGACGTCATCAAGGTCATCTCCGCCGACACGTTCGAGCGGCCGATCTACGCCGGCAACGCCATCCAGACGGTGCGCTCGAAGGACGCCAAAAAGGTCCTCACCGTGCGCACCGCCTCCTTCACCGCGACGGGCGAGGGCGGCTCGGCGGCGATCGAGGCGATCGGCGCCGGCTCCGATCCGGCCGTGTCGCGCTTCACGAGCGAGGCGCTGGCCAAATCCGAGCGGCCGGAGCTGACGGCGGCCAAGATCATCGTCTCGGGCGGCCGCGGTCTCGCCAGCGCGGAGAATTTCAAGGAGTATATCGAGCCGGTGGCGACCCGCCTCGGCGCGGCGATCGGCGCCTCGCGCGCGGCGGTGGACGCCGGCTATGCGGCCAATGATCTACAGGTCGGCCAGACCGGCAAGGTGGTGGCGCCGGACCTCTATGTCGCCGTCGGCATCTCCGGCGCGATCCAGCATCTGGCGGGCATGAAGGACTCCAAGGTGATCGTGGCGATCAACAAGGACGAGGAGGCGCCGATCTTCCAGGTCGCCGACTTCGGCCTCGTGGCGGATCTCTTCCCGACCCTGAAGGAGCTCGACGCGGAACTGGCCAAGGCCGGCCGCTGAGGCCGCGTCGGCGCTCGGGAGGGGGTGAGTCCCAGGTCTCGGGGGCGCCCCATCCCGGCCGGCTTCGCTGGCCGGCCCTCCCTCGGAAAGGGGCGGGTGGAAATCGCGTTTTCGCTGCGGTGCAAACGCCGGTTTTCACAAAGGCCGAACGCGCGCTATACTGAATTGGAAGCGTTCCGCTTCGAGACGCAGGCTCGTTCTTGCTGGTGGTGTTCGAAAGATGGGCTCTGAAATTCGCAGGATCGGCATCGTCGGCGCCGGACAGATGGGCAAGGGCATCGCTCAGGTCTGCGCGATCGCGGGTTTCGATGTGGCGCTCAACGACCTGTCGGAGCAGCGCATCGTCGCCGGAATAGAGGACATTGCGGCGCATCTCGGCAAGGCCGTGGAGCGCGGCCAATTCGACGAGCAGGCCCGCGTGGCCGCCGTCGCGCGCATCCGGCCCGCCAAGGATTACGCCGCATTCGCGGATAGCGACCTCGTCATCGAGGCCGCCACCGAGAATGAGGAGATCAAGCGCAACATCCTCTCGGACCTCGGCCCCAAGCTGCGCCCCGGCGCCTTCATCGGCACCAACACCTCCTCCATCTCGATCACCCGCCTCGCCGCGGTGACGGGGCGGCCGGAGCAGTTCATCGGCATTCATTTCATGAATCCGGTGCCCAAGATGCAGCTCGTCGAGGTGATTCGCGGCATCGCCACCGATGACAAGACCTTCGACGCGACCAAGCAGTTCATCGGCGACCTCGGCAAGACGGTGACGGTGTCGGAGGATTTTCCGGCCTTCATCGTCAATCGCATCCTGCTGCCGATGATCAACGAGGCGATCTACACGCTCTATGAGGGCGTCGGCTCGGTGGAGGCGATCGACACCGCCATGCGGCTCGGCGCCAATCATCCGATGGGGCCGTTGCAGCTCGCCGATTTCATCGGTCTGGACGTCTGCCTCTCGGTGATGCAGGTGCTGCACGAGGGGCTGGCCGATTCGAAATATCGGCCCTGTCCGCTGCTGGTGAAATATGTCGAGGCCGGCTGGCTCGGCCGCAAGACGCAGCGCGGCTTCTACGATTATCGCAGCGGCACGCCCGTCCCCACGCGCTGAGGCGCGGGCGGGCTTCCTTTCCTTGTCAGAATCCGAGTTCACTGTGTGAGCCGATGCGCACCAATTCTAGCCTTTCAGCATCGGGCTTGCGGTAAATGAGCAAAAGGTCGGGGCGAAGGTGGCAATCCCTGTGATCCTTCCATTCCCGCCGCCGCCGTGCTGGCGACCATCGGCCTGACTGTGTCCGATGCGTTCCGGCTCATGATGGTTCGGATCGCTACGGATTTCCGGTCAGGCCTGTGGCCTGCCGGGAATGACGACGCCCTTGCTTGCCGGGTCGGGAGAAGCCGGCGCCGTCCGCCTTCGGCGCGGCGCCGCAATCGCCCGCACGGCCAGTAGCGCCGCTGTGGCGGCGGCGTAGAGCAGAGGCTCCGCCGGCCAGGATTTCACGATCAGCAGAAAATGCGCCGCCGCCAACACGGCCGCCACATAGACGAGCTTGTGCAGCCGCGCCCAGGCCTTGCCCCCGAGCCGACGGATGGCGGCGTTGGTGGAGGTCGCGGCCAGCGGGACGAGAATGATGAAAGCCGCCATGCCGATCGTCACATAGGGCCGCTTCAAAATGTCGCGGAGGATAGCCGGCCAGTCGAAGCCATGGTCCAGCGCGACATAGGCGGCGAGATGCAGCGCCGCATAATAGAAGGCGAGCAGCCCCAGCGCGCGGCGATAGCGGAGCAGATCGACGCCCGCTGCGCGGCGCAGCGGCGAGATCATGAGGCAGAGCAGCAGAAAGCGCAGCGACCATAGACCGAGCGCCTGCTCCAGCGCCTTGATCGGCTCCGGCCCCAGCCGATCGACGAGGCCGAGATAAAAGGTCCACACCGCGGGGACGAAGCCCGCGACATAGACGGCGAGCTTGGGAACGCGCCAGCGACGCGCGGGGGCGGAGGCGGCGCGCATCAAAAATATCGCTCGAGGTCCATGCCGCCATAGAGCGAGGCGACCTGATCCGCATAGCCGTTGAACATCAGCGTCGGCCGCCGCTTGGCGAAGAGGCCGCCCTCGCCGATGCGGCGCTCCGTGGCCTGGCTCCAGCGCGGATGGTCGACGGTCGGATTGACGTTGGAATAGAAGCCGTATTCGCGCGGGTTTTGAATGTTCCAGGAGGTCTTGGGCTGCTTTTCGACCAGCGAGATGCGCACGATCGATTTGACGCCCTTGAAGCCATATTTCCACGGAACCACGAGCCGCAGCGGCGCGCCATTCTGATTGGGCAGCGTCTCGCCATAGAGGCCGACGGCGAGAATTGTGAGCGGATGCAGCGCCTCGTCGAGCCGCAGCCCCTCGACATAGGGCCAGGGCAAAAGTTGCAGCAGGCCCTTCTGGCCGGGCATTTCCTCCGGCCGCACCAGAGTCTCGAAGGCGACATATTTGGCCGAGCTCGAAGGTTCGGCGCGCTTCAAAATCTCGGCGAGCGGCACGCCGATCCAGGGAATGACCATGGACCAGCCCTCGACGCAGCGCATGCGATAGACGCGCTCCTCCAGCGCGAGCGGCTTGATCAGGTCTTCGAGACGATAATCGGCGGGCTTGGCGACGAGACCGTCGATCCGCACCGTCCAGGGCGCGGTGGTCAGCGTGTGGGCGTTGTCGGCCGGGTCGCTCTTGCGGCCGCCGAACTCGTAGAAATTATTATAGGCGAGCACATCCGCCCGCGGCGTCTTCGGCTCGTCGGTCGAGAAGCGGCTCGCGGCGGAAGAGAGCGGCTTCGCCTGCGCGGCGCCCGCGGCCAGCGTCGCGCCGAGCAAGGCGAGAAACTCGCGCCGCCGCAGATAGGCCGCGTGCGGCGTGATCTCGGACGAGGCGATATCGGGCGAGTGACGGATCAGCATGGTTCGCGCCTTTGGCAAAAAAGAAAGAGCGGCCGGCCCGGCGCTCTCCGCACGGACCGGCCGCTCTCATTTCGCTCGCCGGCGCGAGAGCGTTACGCCGCTCTCGGCTTCGACGTCAGAGCGAGGCCATGGGCGCCGCCTCGAGATGCGCGATTCCGGCGCGAACCGCGGACTGCACCTTCTCGAAGGCGCGAACCTCGATCTGCCGCACGCGCTCGCGGGAGACGCCGAACTCCTCGGACAGATCCTCGAGCGTGACGGGATCGTCGGAGAGGCGGCGCGCCTCGAAGATGCGGCGCTCGCGCGGATTGAGAACGGTCAGCGCGCCGCGCAGCGCGTCGAGCCGATTGTTGCTCTCCTCCTGACGCATGAGCACATGCTCCTGGTCGACGGACGCATCGTCGACCAGCCAGTCCTGCCACTCGCCCTCGCCCTCCTCGCGCAAAGGCGCGTTCAGCGAGGCGTCGCCGGCCATGCGGCGATTCATATCGATGACGTCCTGCTTGGAGACGCCGAGGCGCGTGGCGATCGTCTGGACATGCTCGGGCGTGAGATCGCCCTCCTCGAAGGCCGAGATGCGGCTCTTGGCCTTGCGGAGATTGAAGAACAATTTCTTCTGGCTCGCGGTGGTGCCCATTTTCACGAGCGACCAGGAGCGCAGTATGTATTCCTGGATCGAGGCGCGGATCCACCACATGGCGTAGGTGGCCAGCCGAAAGCCGCGGTCGGGCTCGAAGCGCTTGACGGCCTGCATCAGGCCGACATTGCCCTCGGACACGATCTCGCCGATCGGCAGGCCGTAGCCGCGATAGCCCATGGCGATCTTGGCGACGAGCCGAAGGTGGGAGGTCACGAGCTTCTGCGCGGCTTTCGGGTCTTCGTGCTCGCGCCAGCGCTTTGCGAGCATATATTCTTCCTGCGGCTCCAGCATGGGGAACCGGCGGATCTCGGCGAGGTAGCGCGCGAGGCCGCTTTCACCGGAGACGATGGGCAGGGCGTTCGCCATTTTCACCTCCTGACGAGCCCCCGAATACGGCGAGCCCGTAATGCGCGACCGCAAGCGCCGGCCGCAACGTCCCAATATAGACCGATCCGAGCATGGCCGAAAGATGGCTCTTGGCTAAGCGCCAAATGGCGGCCGGGTTAAATTTCTGTAATGTGCGTAGGGGCTTCGGCAATTCGTGCTCGCTCAACTAGGGCGGCGCGAGCGTTCGTCACGCGCATCGCTCGCGCCAGATCAGACCGTTGCGACGATCTTGCCGATCTGCGCGTTCGACTCGAGATAGCGATGCGCTTCGACGATTTGCGCGAGCGGAAAGCTGCGCGCGATGATCGGCCGCAGCCGCCCGGACGTCAGTCCATCGAGCACGAAGCGTACGCCGCGCTCGCGCTTTTGCGGATCGCGCGTCACAGAGAACAGCGTGTAGCCGCGCAGCGTGAGCTGCTTGCGAATGGCGGCGAACAGGGGAAACGGCGTTGGCGCGCTCGACAGCGCGCCGTAGAGGAAGATGGTTCCGCCGATCGCGGTCGCTTTCGCGAGCGCCTCGACGCCGGGCCCGCCGATCGGATCGAAGACGAGGCGCGCGCCTGCGCCTTTCGTGATGCGCAATGTCTCGGCGACGAGATCGTCGTTCTCCGTCGCCACGACATGGCGCGCGCCGGCGTTTTCCAAGGCCGCGCATTTGGCGCGCGTGCGGGTGACGGCGATCGCCGTCGCGCCGGCCGCGTTGACGATCTGAATGGCGGCGAGGCCGACGCTGCTCGACGCCGCGGTGACGATGACCGTATCGCCGGGCGCGACGCCGCCGATCTCGACCAGCGCGCCATAGGCGGTGAGATATTGCATCCAGATCGCCGCCGCCTCGCTCCAGGAGAGTGAGCTCGGATGCTCGACCACGGCATGGGCGGGGACGATGGCGGCGTCGCCATAGACGCCATATTCGGTCATCGAGAAGGCTGGCATCGTGCTCACCGCTTGCCCGATCGCAAATCCCGTCACCCCTTCGCCGATCGCCTCGATCTCGCCGGACGCCTCATAGCCGAGACCCGACGGTAGGCTCGGCGTCTCGATATAGGCGCCGGAGCGGAACATCGCCTCGGCGCGATTGAGGCCGATCGCCCGGACGCGCAGGCGAATCTCGCCGGCTTTCGGGGCGCCGAGCGCCATTTCGTCGATCTGCAGAACATCCGGGCCGCCGAGACGATGAAAACGAACGATGCGCGACATTTGCGGTCTCCTCACTGATAATATCGGTCGATCCTAACGAGGCGCGATCGGCGCGAAAATTCGGCGAGCGCTCACAATATTTGTGCGATAATTCACCGATGGATTGGGAGGACCTGCGCTTTTTTCTGGTTCTGTCGCGCTGCGGTTCGCTGTCGGCGGCGGCGCGCGCGCTCGACGTCGATCATGCGACGGTCGGCCGGCGCATCGCGGCTCTGGAGGCGTCGCTGGGGCTGCGGCTGATCGACCGCCTGCCGCGCAGCCGACCGCTCACCGAGGACGGCGCCGCCATCGCCGCGGCGGCGGAGCGCATGGAGGCGCTCGCCGAGGAGGTGCTGCGGCGCTCCCGTGGAGCCTCGCTGACTTTGTCCGGGGCCGTGCGCGTCAGCCTGCCGCCGGTTCTGGCGACGCTCTGCGTCGCGCCGCGGATCGAGACGCTGCGCCGGCTGCATCCGCAATTGAAGCTCGTGCTGCTGGCCTCCGCTTCCTTCGCGGCGCTCGATCGCGGCGAAGCCGATATCGCGATCCGCATGAGCCGGCCCGAGGAGCCGGACGCCGTCGCGCGGCGGGTCGGCGCCATGCGCTTTCGTCTATACGCCAGCCGCGATTTGGCGGCGCGGCCGGCGGAGGAATGGGCGTTCGTCGGCTTCGACGAATCGCTCGGACATCTGGCGCAGCAGCTGTGGCTGCGCAAAATCGCCGGCGGACGCAAAATCGTCTTCGAGGCCAATGATCTCTTCGCCCAGCAGGCGGCCGCTCGCGCCGGGGCGGGCGCGGCGGCGCTCCCGACCTTCATGGGCGACGAGGACGATGCGCTGGTGAGCCTGCCGATCGAGCCGGAGCCGCCGAAACGGGACCTCTGGCTGATCGCCTATCCGGATCTGCGCCGCTCGCCCGCGGTGCGCGCCGTCATGGATTTTCTGGCCGATTGCATCCACGCCGAGCCGCGGCTGCGGCCTTGAATCGTCAGCCGCGCCAGAAGTCCGCGGCTCCGGGGGGAAGCGTCGCCAGAAGGCGATCGAATGCCGCTTCGTCGAGGCAGGCGCGTAGGGCGCAGGCGACATCAGCGATGGCGCTGTCAGGCGAGAAATTATGGTCCCGCCGTAGCGACCTGACCTCCTCGAGCATAGCCGCGCGGGACGAAAAGGCGCGCCGCTCCTCCTGCGTGTCCCAATCGGCGACGTATATCGCCCGCAACACGGCTGGAAGCACGCCGGCGAAGCGGATCGCGTCGCGAATCTCGAGTCGGCGGCGGAATGTCAGCAGGACACTCTGCGCCGTCGTATAGGCTTGGTTGCGCGTCGTAAGGCCCGAGCGCTCGACGACGAGTCGTAAGAAGCGTTCGAACTCTTCCGACGCGTGTTGATAGTCCATCGGAATGGGCATGGCCGTCTCCGCGTCGGCTCAGCCTGTCCCGAGCGCTTCCCGCAGCGCCGCGAGGTCGGCCGGCAATGCGCTCTCGAACAGCAATTCCTCGCGCGTCACCGGATGCGTGAAGCCGAGCGTCGCGGCGTGCAGCGCCTGGCGTCCCAGGGACTCGACAGCGGTGCGGGCCACGGGCGAGAGCAGAGCCGTCTTGGTCTTGAAGCCGGCGCCATAGGTCGCGTCGCCGATCAGCGGATGGCCGATATGCGCCATATGCACGCGAATCTGATGCGTGCGGCCGGTCTCCAGCCGGCAGGCGACGAGCGACGCCGGGCCGAGAGGCGCGACCATCTCCCAATGCGTCACCGCCTCGCGGCCGCGCTCCGGCGGCACGACGGCCATTTTCTCGCGCTGGGTCGAGTGGCGGCCGATGGGCGCCGCGATCACGCCATGGCCGCGCGATGGAGCGCCCCAGACGAAGGCGAGATATTCGCGCACCAGATGCAGCTTGCGGCCGTGATCCTCGAAGAGGCGCGAGAGCCCCTTGTGCGCGGCGTCGGTCTTGGCGACGACGAGAAGCCCCGATGTGTCCTTGTCGATGCGATGCACGATGCCGGGCTTCTTGACGCCGCCTATGCCGGAGAGGCTCGCGCCGCAATGGGCGATGAGCGCATTCACCAGCGTTCCCGTCTCATGGCCATGGGCGGGATGGACCACGAGGCCGGCCGGCTTGTCGACGACGAGCAGATGCGCATCCTCGAACACCACATTCAGCGGAATATTTTCGGCCTGCGGCTCGGCTGGCTCGGGCGGCGGCACGGCGAGCGCAAGGGCGTCGCCCGTCGCGAGGCGGCGGCTGGCGTCGCGAACGGCGGCGGCGCCGATGGCGAGCCGTCCATCCTCGATCAGCGCCTTGAGCCGCGTGCGGGAGAGATGCGCGGCGACGAGCTCCGGCCGCTCGGCGAGGAAACGGTCCAGCCGCGAGCCCGCCGCCTCGGGCGGAACCTCGAAGGAGAACAGCATGTCCTCGTCGTCGTCGATCAGCTCGCTCGCGTCGATCGGCTCTCTTTCGTCGATCTCCGGGGCCGGGGCGCGCTCGCGCATAAATTTCCTTCTCATGCTGTCGGCGTGCTAACCAGCGCGCCTGTCCTCGATCCGCATCGGAGCCGCGCCATCACGCCTGCCCCTCGCTCGCCGAGCTGCGCCATCGTCGGCGGCGGGCCGGCCGGCCTCTTCGCCGCCGACCTGCTCTCGCGCCAGGGCGTGAGCGTGACGGTCTATGAGCGCAAGCCGAGCGTCGCCCGCAAATTTCTGATGGCCGGGCGGGGCGGCCTCAATATCACGCATAGCGAGCCCTTAGATAGATTTATCGCCCGCTATGGCGAAGCCGCGGACCGGCTCGCGCCGATCATCGGCGCTTTTCCGCCGGAGCGGCTGCGCGACTATTGCGCCGCGCTCGGCGAGACGACATTCGTCGGCTCCAGCGGCCGCGTCTTTCCCGCGCGCTTCAAGACCTCGCCGCTGCTGCGCGCGCTGCTCGCGCGTCTCGCCGCCAATGGGGTCCGCATCGAGACGCGCTCTCGGCTCGAGGGGGTTTCGGACAGCGGCGAATTGCTGATCGCGGATGCGCGCGGCGAGCGGCGCGTCATCGCCGCGGACGCCATTATTCTGGCGCTCGGCGGCGCCTCCTGGCCGCGGCTCGGCGCCGATGGCGGCTGGGTCGATCTTCTCGCGGCGAAGGGAGTCGGGATCGCGCCGCTCGCGCCCGCCAATTGCGCGGCGATCGTCGAATGGCCGGATGGTTTCGCGCAAGCCTTCGAAGGCGCGCCGCTGAAGACGATCGCCTTGCGCCATGGCGACGAGCGCGCCTGCGGCGATCTCGTCGTCACGCGCGACGGGCTCGAAGGCGGCCCCGTCTATGCGCTCTCCTCCGGCCTCGGGCGCGCCGTCGCGCGCGCTGGCGCCGCCACACTGCATATCGATCTGCGGCCGAGCAGCCCGGTCGAGGCGCTGGCGCAAAAGCTCGCGCGCCCGCGGGCGAAACAATCGCTCGCGACCTTTCTGCGCAAGACGCTCCGGCTGTCGAAACTGGAGATCGCGCTGCTGCGCCTCTCCGCGCCTCTGCCCGACGGCCCCGACGCGCTCGCCGCGCGCGTGAAAAATCTGCCGCTCGCCATCGCCGCGACGGCGGGGCTCGAGCGCGCGATTTCCAGCGCCGGCGGCGTGCGTTTCGACGCGCTCGACGACGATCTGATGCTGACGGCGCTGCCGGGCGTCTTCCTCGCCGGCGAGATGCTGGATTTCGACGCGCCGACCGGCGGCTATCTGCTGCAGGCGGCTTTTTCCAGCGGCTTTGTGGCGGCGCGCGGCGTGGCGCGGCGCCTCGGCCTCGGGGACTGTCGCGCCTGAGCGGCAACAACGACCTCTCGAATTCCTCTAGCGCAGCACATTGGTCCTTATGGACCGACCGTCCGGGCGAAATTCACCCAATCGATAAAAGCCGCAATTAAACACATTGCGTCTATAGGAATTATAATCTTTAATAGGAGAATAATGTTTCGCACGAGGGGGGCATTCCATGACGGCTGCGGCTGCAGAGGCGCTCATAGGCGCGCAGGAACCGATCACGACGACGGGGACGTTCCGCAACACACAATCTCTCCTGCTGCCCGAGGGCGGCCGCCCGAATTATCCGGTGCGCCTCGCCGCCGTGCTCGCCTATGCGCTGCTGCTCACCGCCGCGGTGAATTTCTCCCTGCCGCATACGGAGCCGATCGTCGAGGAGCCTCTGGAGCTCGTCGTCGTTCCCAATCCGGCGATCGACCAGCCGCCGCCGGAGGAAATTCCGCAGCCCGAGGAGCTCGACGACACGCCGCCGCCGCCCGAGGCGATCGAGCCTGTCGCGCCGATCGAGCCGCCGAAGCCGCCGGCCCCCAAGCCGGTCCCCAAGGTCGTGGAGAAGAAGCCGCCGACGCCGCGCCCCGCCGCCGCAACGCGCAGCGACGCCGCTCCGACGCAGGGCGCCGCCGCCAACGCCAATGCGCAGCAATCCATCGCCGCCAATCAATTCCTATCCTGCATGCAGCGTGCGGCGCGGAGCGCGGCGCCCGACTCGCCCATCCCCAAGCACGGCCGCGTCGCCTATCGCGCGACCTTCGGCGCCAGCGGCGGGATGACCGGCTTCAGCATCGTGTCCTCCTCCGGCAATCCCACGCTCGACGCCATAGCGACGCGCGTCGGCTCGCGCTGCGGATCGCTGCCGGCGATCGGACGCGTCTTCGCCATCAGCGGCGGCGTCGTCTTCTAGCTTCGCCACCTCCTGTCTCTCTCGCCGACAAAGGACGAAAATCAAGATGAGTGATCCAGCAATCGGCGCGGCTTCGGCCGCGGTCGCCCACGCCCTTTCACCGGTCGAGCTGTTCGTGCAGGCGGATTCGATCGTCAAGACCGTCATCATCCTGCTGCTGCTCGCTTCGGCCTGGGGTTGGGGCGTGATCGCCGAGAAGCTCATTCGCCTGTCGCTGCTGCAACGGCGCGCCGCCGCGCTGATCGAGAGCGTCCAGAACGAGCTTCCGGTGACGGAAGTGGCGCCCGCCTTCCTCGCGGCGCCGGCCAGCGATCCGCTGGCGCAGGTCTACAAGGCCGCGGTGGAGGAATATCGGCGCTCCTCCGATCTCGTCGCCTCCGAGGGACAGCGCGACGCTTTGCAGGAGCGCATCCATCGCGTCTCCGTGCTGGCCAGCGCCGCGGCTCTCGATCAGCTTCAGCTGCGTCTGCCGGCGCTCGCCACCATCGGCGCCGTCGCGCCCTTCGTCGGCCTGTTCGGCACGGTCTGGGGCATTATGAATTCCTTCCAGGGCATCGCCGCCTCCAACAACACCAGCCTCGCCGTGGTCGCGCCCGGCATCGCCGAGGCGCTGTTCGCGACGGCGCTCGGCCTCGTGGCGGCTATTCCGGCCGTTATCTTCTACAACCGCATCAGCGGCGACATCGGCGCCTATGGCAAGCGTCTGACCGCCTTCATCGGCGTCTTCGAGGTCGAGCTGTCCCGTCATCTGTCGCGCAAGGGAGAGCGTCATGGCCTTCGCGTTGCGTAAGCACGATTCGGAATTCGATTCTCAGCCGATCGCCGACATCAATGTCACGCCGCTCGTCGATGTGATGCTCGTCCTGCTCATCGTCTTCATGGTCGCCGCGCCGCTGATGACCTCCGGCATTCCGGTCGATCTGCCCAAGGCGCAGGCCAAGCAGCTCAACGATCAGAAGCCGCCGATCGTCGTCAGCGTCGACGCCAGCGGCGGGTTCTTCGTCGACAAGCGCGAGGTTCCGGCGGACGGATTGCTCGCCGCGCTGAGCGACGGCAGCGACAACAACAAGGATCGCCGCATCCATGTGCGCGCCGACAAGGCGGTGCCCTATGGGCGCGTCGTCGAGGCCATGGGCGCGATCAATTCGGCCGGCTACTCCAAGGTGGCGCTGGTGTCCGAGGCGCCGACCGGCGGAGCGAAAACCGCCGCGGCGCCGTGAGCGGCGCGGCTCCCCGATCCTGAACTTTTCTACGCTTCCCCGACTTTTCCCGACCTTCGACTTTCCCGACCTTCGACTTTTCCCGACTCGACTTGGCCCGACTACGGGTCGTCGGCGCAACGCCTCCCCCGGCGCGCCGGCGACCCGGTTTTTCGTTGCGGGCGAGATGCGAGCCTTTCAGAACGCCGTGCGGCGCTCGAGCGCCGCGGCGAGCGTGCCTTCGTCGAGATAGTCGAGCTCGCCGCCGACAGGCACGCCATGGGCGAGGCGCGTCGTCTTGACGCCGAGCGGCGCCAGCAGATCGGCGAGATAATGCGCGGTCGTCTGGCCGTCGACAGTGGCGTTCACCGCGATGATCGCCTCATGCACGCCGCCGTCGGAAATGCGCTGCGCCAGGCTCGCGATGTTCAGCTCGTTCGGCCCGACGCCGTCGAGCGGCGACAGCACGCCGCCGAGCACATGATAGCGCGCCGCCAGCAGGCCGGCGCGCTCCAGCGCCCAGAGATCGGCCACCGTCTCGACGATGACGAGAATGCCCGGATCGCGCCGCGTGTCGCGACAGATCGCGCAAGGATCGCTGGTGTCGATATTGCCACAGGTCTTGCAGGTGAGAATGCGCTCATGGGCGACGCGCATGGCCTCGCCCAGCGGGCCCAGCAATTCCTCGCGCTTGCGGATGAGATGCAGCACGGCGCGCCGCGCCGAGCGCGGCCCGAGCCCGGGCAGCCGCGCCAGCAATTGCACGAGGCGCTCGATCTCGGGTCCGGCGATGCGTTCGGCCACGATGCCTCGCTCGAGCCGATCAGAACGGCAGCTTCATCCCCGGCGGCAATTGCAGCCCGCCGGTCACCGCCTTCATCTTTTCGGCGAGGGTCTCCTCCGCCTTGGCGCGCGCCTGCGCATGGGCGGTGACGATCAGATCCTCGACGATGTCGCTCTCCTCCGGCTTCAACAGGCTCGGATCGATGGAGACGCGCTGCAGCGCGCCCTTGGCGGTCATCGTCACTTTCACGAGCCCGCCGCCCGCCTCGCCCTCGACCAGAAGCTGGTCGAGCTCGGATTGCAGCTCGGTCATCTTCGATTGCATGGCTTGCGCCTGCTTCATCAGTCCCATGAAGTCGAGCATGTCCTGAACTCCTCGCGCGGCGACGCTTCAGACGTCGTCCGGCTCCTCGTCGTCATAAGCCAATTCGGCGCCGGCCGTCGCGACCTGCTCCGTCTCCTTGCCGCGCACGGCGACGATCTCCGCGCCCGGGAAACGCGCCATTATGCTGGCGACGAGCGGATCGGCCTCGATCCCGGAGCGCTTCTCGCTCGCGCGGGCCTCGGCCTCCTCGCGCAGCGTCGGCGCGCCGCCGGAGGCGAGCGCCACCAGCCAGCGCGTCCCGGTCCAGTCCTGCAGCTTCTGCATCAGGAGCTGCGGAAGCCGCGTCGAGCCGCCCTGCGCCAGCTCGAACTCGATGCGCCCTTGCTCGAAGCGCACGAGGCGCACCTCCGCTTCGAGCGCAATCTTCAATTGTATGTCGCGCTTCTCTCCGGCCAGGGCCACGAGGGCGCGGAAATCGGCGATTTTCACGCCCGGCGGCGCCGGGGAGGGGTCCGGCTCGCGGCGCGGGGCGGTTGCGGCGCGCGGCGCGCTGGCGGGTGGCGCGGGCCGGGAGGAGACCGACGCCAGGGCGATCGGGGCCCGCTCGGCGGGCGCCGCCGCCGGAGCCGGGCCCGGCGCGGGACGGGGGGCGCCGCCGCCCTGGCCGAAGCCGAGACGCCGCAGCGCCTCCTCCGGCGAGGGCATGTCGGCGGCGTGGGTCAGGCGCACCAGCACCATATCGGCGCTGGCGAGCGGCCGCGGCGAGCCGCGCAGCTCATCGACGCCCTTCATCAGAATTTGCCAGGCGCGGGTCAGCACGGAGATGGTCAGCGTCTCCGCCGCCGCGGCGCCGCGGCGGCGCTCCTCCTCGGTCAGCGCCGTGGATTGGCCGGCGTCCGGCGCGAGCTTCAGCCGCGTGACGAGATGGGTGAATTCGGCCAGCTCCAGCAGCACCTGCGCCGGATCGGCGCCGCCATCGTACTGATCCTGGAGCAGGGCGAGCGCCGTGGCGATCTCGCCCTTCATCGCCGCCTCGAAGAGATCGATGACGCGCGATTTATCGGCGACGCCGAGCATCAGCCGCAGATCCTGCGCGGCGATCGCGCCGCCGCCGGAAGCGCCATGGGCGATGGCCTGATCGAGCAGCGAGAGCGCGTCGCGCGCCGAGCCTTCCGCCGCGCGGGCGACCATGGCCAGCGCCTCGTCCTCGATCGTCACGGCCTCGAGATCGCAGATCTTGCGCAAATGCGCGGCGAGCAGGCCGGCGTCGATGCGGCGCAGATCGAAACGCTGGCAGCGCGAGCGCACAGTGACCGGAACCTTGTCGATCTCCGTCGTCGCGAAGATGAATTTCACATGCTCAGGCGGCTCTTCCAGCGTCTTCAGCAGGCCGTTGAAGGCGGCCTTGGAGAGCATGTGCACTTCGTCGATGATGTAGACTTTGACGCGCGCCATCACCGGGCGATAACGGGCGTTCTCGATGATCTCGCGAATGTCGTCGATGCCGGTGTGCGAGGCGGCGTCCATCTCCAGCACGTCCGGATGGCGCGAATCGATGATCGCCTGACAATGCGCGCCGAGCGCGTCCATATGGATCGTCGGGCGATCCACGGCGGGGCGGCCGTCCTGCGCGGGAAGCTCGTAATTGAAGGCGCGGGCGAGGATGCGCGCGGTCGTCGTCTTGCCGACGCCGCGCACGCCGGTCAGCAGATAGGCCTGATGGATGCGGTTCAGCGCGAAGGCGTTCTCGAGCGTGCGCACCATCGGCTCCTGGCCGATGAGGTCGGCGAAGCCGGAGGGGCGATATTTGCGCGCCAGCACGCGATAGGCGGCTTGCCCGTCGCGCTTGCCCTGCGGCTCGGCGGCAAACAGGGCGTCGGATGGCGCAGAATGCTCGTCGTCCATCTCGTCGCCCGAAGACAGCTTTCGCCCGAAAGAGCGCGCCGGGGCGGCGGCGCGAAAAGTGGGAGGCTGGACGAAGACCCGCCCGGAACTCGTTAGGGCTGCTTCCTTCCGGACCTGACCCGGTTGGCGAGTGGAGCGTCCACCGCCAACCTCCCGCGCCCTATGTGGCAAAACTCGCGAGCGGACGCAAGGGCGAGATCGCAGGGACAGGGCGCTGCGCGGAGACCGGCGAAGGCCGAGGCGCTGGGAATATCCATTAACCAAAATCTCGACGCGCGACTCCTTCTCCCCTCGCGGGAGAAGGTGGCCCTCGCGTCAGCGAGGGTCGGATGAGGGGGCGCCGCGCTGCAAAAAATCTATCCCGAGAACCGCAGCAGCCCTCATCCGACCCCGCTTCGCGGGGCCACCTTCTCCCGCAAGGGGAGAAGGGGCGCAGCGCCCTGTTTTCCGCCTAATTCTGCTTGTCCACGTCCCGCGCCTTGGCGGCCAATTTCTCGGTCTGCTCGCCGATGTCCGCGACGATCTTGCTGGTCGCCTCGGTCGCCGCCTTGGTCGCCTGCTCGCTGGCCGTCTGGGCCGAGACGAAAGCCTCCTTGGCGAGATTGGAGCACAGCTCGCCGACGCGCGAGGCGCGGGTGAAGAAATCGCCATAGACGTTGCGGTAGAATTCCGACTGCAATTGCACGACGTCGTCGATCTTCTGCACGCGCAGCAGCTTCTCGAAATAGGCGCGGCCATTGTCGAGCGACGCCTTGGAATAATCGGTCGCCTCCGCCGCGATCGCGCGCAGGCTCTTGGCCGTCGAGCTGCTCGCCGTGTTGAAGGCGTCGAGCTGATGCTTTCCGAGATCGCGAAACTCGTCGAAATTCAGATTGGCCATCGGACATCCTCCCGTCGGTCGTCGCCGCACGGGGGAGCGGCGCCCTTCGACGCTACGCGCGCGACTTCGCTCGCGAGAGCGATTTTCGGGAATGAGCGCCCGAAGGGAAATAAGGGAAACCACTTAGTCTCGCGTCGAGCCCGCGCTCAAATCGTCAGCTGAGCGCCGAGCTCCACCACGCGGTCGGTCGGTATGGAGAAGAAGTCGGTGGCGTTGGCCGACTGCTTGGTCAGAGCGACATAGAGCTTGTCCTGCCAGACCGGCATTTCCGAGGCGGGGCTCTCCTTGATCGAGCGCCGGCCGAGGAAGAAGGAGGTCGTCATAATATCGTATTTGACGCCGGCCTTGCGCATGGCGGCGAGCGCCGCCGGCACGCGCGGGCTCTCCATAAAGCCATAATGCAGCGTCGCGCGGGTGAAGTCGTGCGACAATTTCTCGATCTCGAAGCGCTTTTCCGGCGGCACGCGCGGCGTGTCCTCCGTGCTCACGCAAATGACCAGCACGCGCTCGTGCAGCACTTTATTGTGCTTGAGATTGTGCAGCAGCGCGGTGGGCGCGACATTGGGGTCGCTGGTCAAGAAGATCGCCGTGCCCGGCACGCGCGTCGGCTTGGATTTCTCCAGCATGGCGATGAGATCGCAGATCGGGATCGAATCGCGATGCGTCTTCTCGGCGAGCAGCGCGGTGCCGCGCACCCAGGTCCACATCACCACCAGCGAGCAGCCGCCGAGCAGCAGCGGAACCCAGCCGCCCTCGACCACTTTCATGAGATTGGCGGCGAGGAAGGCGAGATCGACGACGAGGAAGGCCAGGATGAACAGCGTCGCCGCCCATAGCGGCCAGCGCCATTTGCGCCACACCACGATGAAGGCGAGCGCCGTCGTCGTCACCATCGTGCCGGTGACGGCGATGCCATAGGCGGAGGCCAGCGCGCTCGAGCTCTTGAAGGTGGTCACCAGCACCAGCACGCCGATGAGCAGCAGCCGATTGACGCGGCCGATATAGATCTGCCCCTCCTGCGTCGCCGAGGTATGGGTGATCTCGAGGCGCGGCAGCAGGCCGAGCTGAATGGCCTGACGCACGATGGAGAAGGCGCCGGTGATGACCGCCTGGCTGGCGATGACGGTCGCCAGCGTCGAGAGAATGACGAGCGGCAGCAGCGCCCAGTCCGGGGCGAGCAGGAAGAAGGGGTTCTCGATCGCCTTGGGATCGGCGAGAATCAGCGCGCCCTGGCCGAGATAATTGAGGAACAGCGCCGGCAGCACGAAGAAAATCCAGGCGATCTGAATCGGCGCGCGGCCGAAATGGCCCATGTCGGCGTAGAGCGCCTCCGCGCCGGTGACGACGAGGAAGACCGAGCCGAGCACGGCGAAGCCGATCCAGCCATGGGTCAGCAGAAAGACGAAGCCGCGGCGTGGATCGAAAGCGTGCAGGACCTGCGGCGCATCGCCGATATGCGCGGCGCCGAGCACGGCGATCACGATGAAGAAGATCGCCATCACCGGGCCGAACAGAGCGGCGACGCGCGCCGTGCCATGGCTCTGCACCCAGAACAGCGAGACGAGAATGGCCACTGTGATGGGAAAGACATATTCGCCGAATCGCGGATTGACGATCTCGAGGCCCTCGACCGCCGACAGCACGGAGATCGCCGGGGTGATGATGGCGTCGCCCGAGAACAGCGCCGCGCCGGCGACGCCGAGCAGAAAGACGGGCGTCGCGCGCCGCCCCAGCGCATTCTGCGCCAGCGCCATCAGCGAGAGAATGCCGCCCTCGCCGCGATTGTCCGCGCGCATCAGGAAGAACACATATTTCGCCGTGACCGTGAAGATCAGCGCGAAAATGAGCAGCGAGATCGTCCCGATGACGACGTCCTCGCCGAGGCCGCCGGATTTGGCGTGGGCGAGCGACTCGCGCAGCGCATAGAGCGGGCTGGTGCCGATGTCGCCATAGACGACGCCGATCGAGCCGACGATGAGCGCCGCCATTTTCGGCGCGCCCTCCGAATGGGCGCCCGGCGGCGTCGCCGGCCCGTCCGTGTCGCATCGAGAGGAAGAGCCCGCCGCGTCACGCGCCACATTGGGATCCATGGAAATTTCCTCGACTGACATCGGATGCGCGGCGCGCCGGTCGGTCCGCGCTAGGCTCTCCGCGCTAGGCTCGGGCCCGACCGCGCCGGCGCGGCGATATACGCCTGTTCCAGATAGAAGAGAAGCCATCGGCGGCCATTTCCCGGGAAATCGCCGCCTCGCAGGAGGCGGGGACGACGCCGGAACGACGCGCCCGCCCTGGCGCTCGCCATCCTGCGCGCTGGCCTCGCGGCCGCGGCGATGCTATGGCCCAGCCTCCGTCACATCGTCCCGGGCGCTCCCCGCGACGCGAGCGCGAGACGATGATCGCGATTGTCCTCGGAGGCGCCGGCCTCGTCATATGGCTCTATCTCCTTCTCGGCCACGGCGGCTTCTGGCGCCTCGCCGAGCATGACCGCCGTTTCGTCCCCGCGGGCGCATGCGTTCCGCCGGGAACGCGCGTCGTCGCCGTCATTCCGGCGCGCGACGAGGCCGATGTCGTCGCGACGGCGCTTCGCTCGCTGTTCCGCCAGCAATTTTCCGGCAGGCTCGAGATCGTGCTCGTCGACGACGAGAGCTCCGACGGCACGGCGGCGGTCGCGCGCGCCTGCGCCGGCGAGGAGGGGGCGCAGGACCGGCTGACCGTCCTCCAGGGCCGCCCCGAGCAGGGCTGGACCGGCAAGCTCGCGGCCATGGACCGCGGCTTCGCCCATGTGCTCTCGTCCAATATCTCGCCCGATTTCGTTTTGTTCTGCGACGCCGACATCGCCTTCGCGCCCGGCCTCGTCGAGCGGCTCGTGGCCGGCGCGGCGGCGCGTGGAACCGTGCTCTCCTCGCTCATGGTCAAGCTGCGCTGCGAGAGCCTCGCCGAGCGCTGGTTCGTGCCGGCTTTCGTCTTTTTCTTCGAGATGCTCTACCCTTTCGCGCGCGTGAACGATCCCGGGAGCAAGGTCGCGGGGGCGGCCGGCGGGGTGATGCTGGTCCGTCCCGCGGCGCTGGAGGCGGCCGGCGGCCTCCAGCAGATCCGCGGCGCGCTGATCGACGATTGCGCGCTCGGCAAGCTGTTGAAGAAGCAGGGGCCGATCTGGCTCGGCCTCACCGACGACGCCGTCAGCCTGCGGCCCTATCCGCATTTGCGCGACATAGAGCAGATGGTCACGCGCTCCGCCTATGCGCAATTGCGCTATTCGCCCTGGCGGCTCGCGGGCGCGGTGGCGGGAATGGTCGTCGTCTATCTGGCGCCGCCCGTCCTCGCCTTCACGGCGCCGGAGCCTGCCGCCTATCTCGCCCTGGTCGCCTATCTCCTGATGGCGCAGTCCTATATGCCGTCTCTGCGATTTTACGGACGCAATCGGCTCGGCGCCTTCGCCTTGCCCGCGGTCGCCGCCTGCTATACGTGGTTCACCATACTGTCCGCCTGGCGGCATGGACGCGGGCGCGGCGGCGCCTGGAAGGGCCGCTATCAGGCCCCCTGAGGAGGTTGAGCGAGATCACATGAGCGACATCGCCGCCGCCGCCTCGGGGAAAGGGCATAAGGACGAGAATTTCCCCGTCGCCTCTCTCTTCGCCCCGCGACACCGCGCGGCGGTCCTCGCCTTCTATGGTTTCGTGCGCGCGGCGGATGATATCTCCGACCATGCGACGCTCTCGGGCGATCGGAAGATCGCCATGCTAGACCGCATGGAGGCGGCGCTGCTGGGCTCGGGCGAGGATATTCCGGTGGCGGCGAAGCTCCGCGCGGAGCTGGCCGAACGCGGCCTCGAGCCGCGCCATGCGCAGGATCTGCTGATCGCCTTCCGCCGCGACGTGACGCAATTGCGCTATCGCGATTGGGACGATCTCATCGACTACTGCCGCTATTCCGCCATGCCGGTCGGCCGCTTCGTGCTCGACGTCCATGGCGAGGATCGCGCGCGGACATGGGGAGCGAATGACGCGCTCTGCGCGGCGTTGCAGATCATCAATCACCTGCAAGATTGCGCGAAGGATTATCGCAATCTCGATCGCGTCTATCTGCCGCAGGACATGCTCGCCGCCAATGGCGCGAGCGTCGACATGCTCGCCGCCGAGCGCGCGTCGCCGCCGCTCGCCGCGACGCTGCGCGCGCTGGCGGAGCGCACGCAGCAGCTGCTGAAGGAGAGCGCGCCTTTCGCCGATCGCATCGTCGACACGCGGCTCGCCTTGGAAGTGGGCGCCATCCAGCGCCTCGCCGAGACGCTCACCGCGCGGCTTCGCCTCGCCGATCCGTTGAGCGAGACGGTCCACGCCTCCAAGAGCCAGTATCTGCTCACGGCGCTCGCCGGCGCCGGGACCACGCTGCTGCGCCGGCTGGTCGGACCGCGCCCCGCCGCCGCGAGCGTCGCGCGATGAGCATGGAGACGATCGCCCCCGAGGCGCCGCGGGTCGCCGCGAAAAGCTCCTTCTATCTCGCCATGCGCATTCTCGAGCCCGAGCGGCGCGACGCGATGTATGCGATCTACGGCTTCTGCCGCGCCGTCGACGATATCGCCGACGAGGAGGGCGATCGCGCCCTGCGTCTCGCCCAGCTCGACGATTGGCGCCGCGATCTCGACGCGCTCTACGCCGGCCGCACGCATCAGCGCTGCGCCGATCTGGCGCGGCCGGTGCGCCGTTTCGGCCTCGAGCGCGCCGATTTCGAGGCGATCATCGACGGCATGGCGATGGATGTCGTCGAGGATATTCGCGCGCCGCAATGGGATCGGCTCGATCTCTATTGCGACCATGTCGCCAGCGCCGTCGGCCGCCTGTCGGTGCGCGTCTTCGGCCTCGCCGACGAGCCCGATTGCGCGGTCGGCGCCTTGCCCACGAAGGCGCGCATGCTCGCCTATCACATGGGCCGCGCCTTGCAGCTCACCAATATTCTGCGCGATCTCGACGAGGACGAGGCGCGCGGCCGTCTCTATCTGCCGCGCGAGGCGCTGGAGGCGGCGGGCGTCACGGATTTCGCGCCCGGCGTGGTGCTGACGCATCCCGGCCTGCCGGAGGTTTGCGCAGCGGTGGCCGAGCGCGCGCGCAAGCATTATGCGGAATCGGAGCTTCTGATGCGCGTCTCGCCGCAGCGCGCGGTGAAGGCGCCCTATCTGATGGCGACGGCCTATCGCTCCGTTCTCGATCGTCTGGTGGCGCGCGGCTTCGCGCCGCCGCGCGAGCCGGTCTCCGCCTCGCGGACGAAAGTCCTCCTCGCTCTGCTCCGATTCGCGCTGACGTGACCGGAACCACGCATATCATCGGCGCCGGCCTCGCCGGCCTCTCCTGCGCCATTCGCCTGACCGACCAGGGCCGCGGCGTCGCGCTCTACGAAGCCGCGCGCATGGCGGGCGGACGCTGCCGCTCCTACTATGATTCCAGCCTCGATCTTTCCCTCGACAATGGCAATCATCTGCTGCTCTCCGGCAATGCCGCGGCGCTGGACTACGCTCGTCGCATCGGCTCGGTCGACGAGCTCGTCGGGCCGAAGGACTGCGCCTTCGATTTTCTCGACACGCGCGACGGCGCGCGCTGGCGCCTGCGGCCCAACGCCTCGCGCCTGCCGTGGTGGATTTTCGTGGCGGATCGCCGCGTCCCCGGCAC
Source organism: Methylosinus sp. (assembly GCF_036560965.1). Taxonomy (NCBI): domain Bacteria; kingdom Pseudomonadati; phylum Pseudomonadota; class Alphaproteobacteria; order Hyphomicrobiales; family Methylocystaceae; genus Methylosinus; species Methylosinus sp. The sequence continues at coordinate 112,532 of NZ_DATBQF010000070.1, forward strand.
GTCGCCGCGCGATTATCTCGGCGCGCTCGGCATTCTCGTCGCCAATAAGGGCGCGACGATCGGCGAGGCGATGAATTGCTCCGGCCTGCTCTATGAGCGGCTTTGGGGCCCGGTGCTGCTGTCGGCGCTCAACACCGAGCCGCGCGAATCTTCCGCCGCGCTCGCCGCCGCCGTGCTGCGCGAGACGCTCGCCGCCGGCGGCGCCGCCTGTCGTCCGCTGGTCGCTCGGCGCGGGCTCGGGACCGCTTTCATCGAGCCGGCGTTGACGACGCTCGCCGCGCGCGGCGCCGCGCCGCGCTTCGCCGCCCGGCTGAAGGCGATCGAATGGTCCGGCGAGCGCGCCGTGGCGCTCGATTTCGGCGACGAAAAAATCGCGCTCGGCGAGGATGACAGCGTCGCGCTCGCGGTTCCGCCCTGGGCGGCGCAGGATCTGCTGCCCGATCTCGTCGCGCCGGATGATTTCCGCGGCATCGTCAATGCGCATTTCAAGATCGCGCCGCCTCGAGGCCAGCCGCCGCTGCTCGGCATGGTCGGCTCGCTCGCCGAATGGCTGTTCGCTTTCGAGGATCGGCTCTCGGTGACGATCAGCGGCGCCGATCGGCTGATGGACGATTCGCGCGAGAGCCTCGCCGAGCGCATCTGGGCCGAGGTGGCGGCCGCCACCGGCCTGCCGGCGGCGCTGCCGCCATGGCAGATCGTAAAGGAAAAGCGCGCGACCTTCGCCGCGACGCCGGCGCAGCAGGCCAGACGTCCCGGCGCGACGACGCGCTGGCGCAATCTCTTCCTCGCCGGCGATTGGACCGCCACCGGGCTGCCGGCCACGATCGAGGGCGCGATAAGGTCCGGCTATCGCGCGGCCGAGCTGGCGGCGCGCTGATACGATCGCTCGCCGGCGCCGCGCCTGAGGCCGCATCATGCCGCAGCGGCAATTCGTCCTTTATTGACGCCGATCAAAGACGCGCGTCCGCACGCCGTTTACGCCGAGCCTCGCTCGATCGCGGCGCGCGTCCCTCTCGCATTTTCCTGCGCATCTCTCGATCGAGCCGATCATTCGATGGAGGAAGCATGTCGCTCATCACCTGGACGCCAGAGCAATTCGCCACCAATGTCTCCAAGCACGACATAGAGCATCAGGAAATTTTCAGACTGCTGAATGTTCTGGGCGATTCGGTCGCCGGCGGCGATCGCGCGGCTGTCGGCCGCGATCTCGACGCGCTCATCGCCTGCGTGGCCGAGCATTTCGCGTCGGAAGAGGCGAATTTCGAGGCCTATGGCTATCCCGCCTATCCCGGCCACAAGGCCGAGCACGACAAGCTCGTCGCCACGGCGCTCGATCTGCAGAAGAAGTTCCACGCCGGCGAGACCGACGTGACCGCGGACACGGCCGCCTTTCTCGTCGGCTGGCTGACCGACCATATTCCGAAGATCGACAAGCGATATGGCTCCTTTTTCAACGAGAAAGGCGTCGCTTGAGGGCGCGCTCCTCCCTCTCCCCGCGCCGGCGGGGAGAGGGGATGGCGAGGGGTTTCGAGAATCCGGCCGAGCATGCCATAAGAGCCGCGCAACTCACCCCTTAGACCCCGCGCGGATATGATACGCCTCGAGACCATCAGCAAGCAGAACGGCCAGCAGCTCCTCTTCATCGAAGCTTCGGCGGCCATCCTTTCCGGCGAGAAGGTCGGCCTCGTCGGCCCCAATGGCACCGGCAAGACGACGCTGTTCCGCATGATCGCCGGCCAGGAGCGGCCCGACGAGGGCCAGGTCTCGGTCGATCGAGGCGTCACCATCGGCTATTTCAACCAGGATGTCGGCGAGATGGCCGGCCGCAGCGCCGTCGCCGAGACGATGGACGGCGCCGGCCCGGTCAGCGCCGTGGCGGCCGAGCTCGCCGAGCTCGAGGCCGCCATGGCCGATCCGGACGCCGCGGAGAATTTCGATCACGTCCTCGAGCGCTATGGCGAGGTCCAGGCGCGTTTCGAGGAGCTCGACGGCTATGCGCTGGACGGCCGCGCGCGGGAAGTGCTCGCCGGCCTCGGCTTCTCCCAGGAGATGATGGACGGGGATGTCGGCGCGCTCTCCGGCGGCTGGAAGATGCGCGTCGCGCTGGCGCGCATTCTGCTGATGCGCCCGGACGCCATGCTGCTCGACGAGCCGAGCAACCATCTCGATATCGAAAGCCTGATCTGGCTCGAGGAGTTTTTGAAGGGCTATCCCGGCGCGCTGCTGATGACCTCGCATGATCGCGAGTTCATGAACCGCATCGTCGGCAAGATCATCGAGATCGACGGCGGCTCGCTCACCAGCTTTTCCGGCGATTATGAATTCTACGAGCGCCAGCGCGCGCAGAACGAGCAGCAGCAGCAGGCGCAATTCGAGCGCCAGCAGGCCATGCTCGCCAAGGAGATCAAATTCATCGAGCGCTTCAAGGCGCGCGCCTCGCATGCCGCGCAGGTGCAGAGCCGCGTGAAGAAGCTCGACAAGATCGAGCGTGTCGAGCCGCCGCGCCGGCGCCAGTCGGTCACGTTCGAATTCGCCCCGGCGCCGCGCTCCGGCGAGGAGGTGGCGACGTTGTCGCGCGTGCATAAGCGCTATGGCTCGCGCAGCATCTATGAAGGGCTCGACTTTCAGGTGCGGCGCAGGGAGCGCTGGTGCGTGATGGGCGTCAATGGCGCCGGCAAATCCACGCTGCTGAAGCTCATCGCCGGCGCGACGCGGCCGGACGAGGGCGCGGCGGCGCTCGGCGCCAATGTGAAGATGGGCTATTTCGCCCAGCACGCCATGGAGCTGCTGAATGGCGAGCACAGCGTCTTCGAGGCGCTGGAGGATGCGTTTCCGCAGGCGGGGCAGGGTTCGCTGCGCTCGCTCGCCGGCTGCTTCGGCTTCTCCGGCGACGATGTGGAGAAGAAATGCCGCGTGCTCTCGGGCGGCGAGAAGGCGCGGCTGGTGATGGCGAAAATGCTCTACGATCCGCCGAATTTCCTGGTGCTCGACGAGCCGACCAACCATCTGGACCTGGGCACCAAGGAGATGCTGGTGGCGGCGCTGGCGGCCTATGAGGGCGCCATGCTGTTCGTCTCGCATGACCGGCGCTTTCTCGCGGCGCTCTCCAATCGCGTGCTGGAGCTGACGCCGGAGGGCGTGCATCAATTCGGCGGCGGCTATACCGAATATGTCGCGCGCACCGGGCGCGAGGCGCCGGGCGTGCATGAGTGAGCGACGCTCACTGCGCGAGATTTCGGTCGAAAAACGCCTTCATCTTGGCGAGGGCCAGGCGTGATTCCGGCGCATCGGGAATTTGCGCCTGGAACACATGCGGCATTCCTTCATAGACATCGAGCTTGGCGGTCCCGCCCGCCGCCTCGATCGCCTGATACAGCCGCACCGAATCGCTGAGCAGAATTTCCCGCGTGCCGGCCTGGATGAGCGAGGGCGGAAACCCTTTCGCGAAATCGCCATAGACGGGCGAGACGTAAGGATGGCTCCAATCCTTCTCGTCCGCATAGGCGAGCATGGCGTTTTTGATCTGGCGCTCGTAGGCCATTATGGGATCGGCGTCGCGCAGCGTCACGCGCGTGTCGGCGGCGTTGCGGAAATCGGCGGCGAGCGACCATGTCACCACCGCCGCCGGCAGGCCGAGGCCCTGGTCGCGCATTTTCAGCGTCGTCGCGATCGCCAGATTGCCGCCGGCGGAATCGCCGAAGATGGCGATGCGCCGCATCTGCGATCCGGACGCAGCAGGCTCCTCATCACGGCGACGACGTCGCCGGTGATCTGCGGCCATTTCGCCGCGGGCGCGAGGCGATAATCGACGACGATCACACGACGGCCGAAGGCGCGCGCGAGCTTCGCCATTCCGGCGAGCGATCCGCGCGCGTCGAAATAGACGAAGGCGCCGCCGTGGAGATAGACGATCGTCGATCCGTCGTCGGATAGGCCGCGCGGCCGCAGATCGAAATAGGCGGCGTCGCCGATCTCGACCCGCGAGACGGCGACGCCCTGCGCCTCGACAGCCGAAAGATCGACCTCGCGGGCGGACGTCGCGGCGGCTTGGAGCCGCGCCCAGCCAGTGTGATCGCCGGGCTCCGGCAGAGTGGGAATGGCGGTGCGATCCCTGCCGATCTTCGCCAGCAGCCGCTGGCCGTCCGCCGAGATCGTGGTGGGAACGAAAGCATAGGTCGAGCCGCCGGCGGGATCGGCGCCCGAGGTCGGGCGCAGCAGCGCGATCAGCATCATGCCCGCAACCGCGCAATGCGCGAGCGCTTCCTTCAAGCTCTCACCCAGAATCCGAAGACAGCCGCACGCCGCGCGCGATATCTCAGGGTGAAGATTGCGCGCGAAGTTTTGCCGTCGCTTTTCTCGCGCGCGGCAAATATTTCCGCTCTGTGAGACGCCTTCGGGCTTTGCTGTCGCGACGCGGCCCGGCTATTTCGCCTCCCGCTCCTTGCCGTCCAGCAGACAGCTCACCGTCACATCGCCCATCACATTGATCGCCGTGCGGCAGCGGTCGAGCAGCCAGTCGATCGTCAGCAGCAGCGCGATATAGTCCGTCGGCAGCGACACGGCGCGAAACACCATGGTCATGGTCACGAGGCCGGCCTCCGGAATGCCGGCCGCGCCCACCGAGGCGACGACCGAGGTCAGCACCACCAGGAATTGCTGGCCCATCGTCAAATGCAATCCCAGCAATTGCGCGACGAACAGCGCCGCCATCGCCTCGTAGAGGGCGGTGCCGTCATTGTTGAAATTGGAGCCGACCAGCGCGCCCATGCTCGCCGATTGCTCGCGCAGGCCGACCTTCTCGCGCAGAAGCTCATAAGTCAGCGGCATGGTCACTGTGGAGCTGCCCGTCGAAAACGCCATCAGCAGCGCATCGCGCACGCCGGCGACGACATGCAGCGGGCTCGCCCATGAGCCGAGCCTGATGCGCAGCGCGTAATAGAGAAATTGCAGCGCCAGCGCGGTGACGACGGCGATGAAGAATCCGCCGAGCGCGAAAAAATCGCGAAAGCCCTTCACGCCGACGATGCTGGCGACGAGGCCGAAGACGGCGAAGGGCACGATTTCGATGATCCAATGCAGAATGGTGATGAGGCTCGTCAGCGCCACATGAACGAGATCCTCGACCGAGCGCACCTCATGCGTCCTCAACCCGCGCAACGCTATGCCGAAAGCGACCGCGATGAAGATGACGCCCATCACCGCGCCATTGTCGGAGAAGGGCCCGACAATGCTCTTGGGCACGCTGTCGAGGAATTGCGTCAGTGGATCGGTCCCGCCGCCCACGGGGGCGGCCGCCGGGGCGCCGGGGGGCGCCGACATCCAGGCGCCGGGCTGCAGGATGTTCGCGACGGCGAGGCCGATGAAGATCGCCACCAGAGTATTGGTGAGCAGCAGCGTGACGAGACGCAGCGCCTGTCGTCCGCCGAGATGCGCGCGCATCAGCGCCTGCACGATGGCGAGCAGAATCAGCGGCGGCGCCAACGCGCCGAGCAGACGCAAGACCAGCCTGGCCGGCGTCTCGAGGATTTGCGCGGCGTTGCCCAGGGCGAGGCCGGCGCCGACGCCCAGCGCCACGGCCGCGATGATGCGCATATAGAGCGGCGTCGCGCGCCAAGCTCCGAGAAGGCCGGTCGGGCTCCATGTCCTGTCGATAGAATGCAATCGATCGTCCTCCAATGAAGGGCCGCCGCGCAGACCCGGCCCCGCCCTATTGCCGCCGACGTGAAAATGACGTGAATTGTCAATCTTATAGGTCTATTCCTGCGTCTTCGGGAGTCCCATGCTCGGCGCGTCCTTCGCTCTCATCGTCAATATCATGATCGCGGCGCTATTCGCCGCGAGCTTCATATTCGTCGCGCTGGCCAATCCTGCCGACCGCCGGGCGCTGTGGTTCGCCGCGAGCTATTTGCTCGGAATGGTGGCGCCGCTGAGCCTGTTCGTCACTCCGTTCAGCCCCTGGCCCAATTTCTTCGGCGCCCTGAACTATGTGGGCTTTTGCGCGGGCCTGTTTTTGATGACGGCCTCTCTCGCCCGTTTCTATGGTCGCGGCCCGCGCTGGAGCGCCGTCGCCGCGCTCTATTGCGCCGCGCTGCTCAGCGGCGCGACGATCGCCGAATGGCCGCAAGACAATCTCGCTTTCAACCTCGTCTATCAGACGCCCTACGCCCTTGCGAGCGCCTGCTGCGGCTGGATCATCCTGCTCGCGAGCCGGCGCGGGCAGCTCGAGATCACGCTCGCGGGCCTCTATGGGCTGATCGCGGCGCATTTCCTCGCGAAGCCCTTTTTCGCGACCGCCTTCGGCGTCGGCCGCACGCCGAGCGAATATGTCGCCAGCTCCTATGCGATCGCCTCGCAATCGGCGACGGGCGTTCTGCTGATCGCGGCCGGGCTGCTCACCTTGCTCATCGTCGCGCAGGAGGCGATCGCCGAGGCGCGCCGCGCGGCGGAGACCGATCAATTGACCGGGCTCTTGAACCGGCGCGGATTCGACGTCGCTTGCGCGCCCCGGCTCGCGAGCGCGCAGGCCGGGCGCGATCCGACGACCGTCATTCTCCTCGACCTCGATCATTTCAAACGGGTCAATGATCGATTCGGCCATGCTGTCGGCGACGAGGTCTTGCGATACTTCGCCGCGCTGCTGCGGCTGACGACCCCCGAAGACGCGCTCGCCGGCCGCATGGGCGGAGAGGAGTTCGTCATTTTCCTGGCAGGCGCGCCGATCGCGCAGGGACGGCGCGTCGCCGAGACGATCCGACAGGCGGCGGCGCTGCACGCCACGCCGCGCCTGCCCCCGATCACCGTCAGCATCGGCGTCGCCGAAATCGCCGCGGATGAAACCTTCTCTCATGCGATGCGCCGCGCCGATCAGGCGCTCTACCGCGCCAAGACGCTGGGCCGCGACAGGGTCTGCATCGCCCGTCGGGCGAGCGCGATCCGCGCCGAGAGCCGGTAGCGGCGGTCACGCCTTCTTCTTCTTCTCCGCGATCGACACCAGCGTGCGCAATATGCGCCGCGCGCCCTCCAAGCGGCTCTTCATATCGGCGAAATCGCGGATGAAGACGATGCGCATGTCGGGGCGCACCTTGGCTTGCGCGCCCGGCTCCATGACGAAGCGCGCGAGGCCGGCCGGATCGGCGAAATTGCCCTCGCGGAACGCGACGATGACGCCCTTGGGCCCGGCCTCCAGCTTCTCCACATGCGCCCGGCGGCAGAGCGCCTTGATGGCGACGATCTTGAGCAGCAGCTCCACCTCCGGCGGCGTCGGGCCGAAACGGTCGATGAGCTCCGCCGCGAAGGATTCGATGTCCTGATCCGTCTCCAGCGTCGAGAGGCGCCGATAGAGCTGCAGGCGCAGAGTGAGGTCCTGCACATAGTCTTCCGGTATCGTCACCGGCGCGCCGATCGCGATGGTCGGCGACCAGGCCTCCTCCTCCGGCTCCTCTATGCCGGCCTTCAGCAGCGTGATCGCATCGCCCAGCATCTGTTGATAGAGTTCATAGCCGACCTCCTTGATATGGCCGGATTGCTCATCGCCCAGAAGATTGCCGGCGCCGCGAATGTCGAGATCATGGCTCGCCAGCTGGAAGCCGGCGCCGAGCGTGTCGAGGCTCTGCAACACCTCGAGGCGCTTTTGCGCCTGGGGCGTGATGGTCTTGTTGGCGGGCGTGGTGAACAGCGCATAGGCGCGCGTCTTGGAGCGGCCGACGCGTCCGCGCAATTGATAGAGCTGCGCGAGGCCGAACATATCGGCGCGCCAGACGATGAGCGTGTTGGCGGTCGGAATGTCCAAGCCAGACTCGACGATCGTCGTCGAGAGGAGAATGTCGAACTTTCCCTCGTAGAAGGCGGTCATGCGCTCCTCGAGATCGCCTGCCGCCATCTGCCCATGGGCCATGACGAATTTCGCCTCCGGCACGGCCTCGCGCAGAAATGCGGCGGCGTCTTCCAGATCTTCGATGCGCGGGCAGACGAAAAAGGCCTGGCCGCCGCGGTAGCGCTCGCGTAGCAGCGCCTCGCGCACGATGAGCGGATCAAACGGAGAAACGAAGCTGCGCACCGCGAGGCGATCGACCGGCGCGGTGGCGATGAGCGACAATTCCCGCACGCCGGTCATGGCGAGCTGCAAGGTGCGCGGTATCGGCGTCGCGGAGAGCGTCAGCACATGCACCTCGGCGCGCAGCTCCTTCAGCCGCTCCTTATGGCCGACGCCGAAATGCTGCTCCTCGTCGATGATGACGAGGCCGAGATCCTTGAAGGAGATCGCCTTGCCGAGCACGGCATGAGTGCCGACGGCGATGTCGATGGTGCCATCAGCAATGCCCGACTTGGCGAGGCGCATGTCGGTGGCGTGGGTCATGCGCGACAATTGCGCGATGCGGATCGGCAGGCCGGAGAAGCGCGTGGAAAACGTCTTGTAATGCTGGCGCGCGAGCAAGGTCGTCGGCACGACGACGGCGACCTGGCTGCCGTTGATCGCCGCGCAAAAGGCGGCGCGCAGCGCCACTTCCGTCTTGCCGAAGCCGACATCGCCGCAGACGAGTCGATCCATCGGGCGCCCCGAGCCGAGATCGTCGAGCACGGCCTCGATCGCCGCCGCCTGATCCTCGGTCTCGTCATAGGGGAAGCGCGCGCAGAATTCGTCGTAGAGTCCTTCCGGCGGGACCAGCTTGGTCGCCTGCCGAAGGCTGCGCTGCGCCGCGATCGCGATGAGGCCCTTGGCCATCTCGCGAATGCGATTCTTCAACCGGGCCTTGCGCGTCTGCCAGCCGACGCCGCCGAGCTTGTCGAGAACCGCCTCCGTATCCTCGGAGCCGTAGCGGGTCAAAAGCTCGATATTCTCGACCGGCAGATAGAGCTTGTCGCCGCCGGCATAGTGAATCTCGAGGCAGTCGTGCGGCGCGCCGGCGGCGGTGATCGTCTCCAGGCCGATGAAGCGGCCGATGCCGTGATCGACATGCACGACGAGATCGCCGGCCGAGAGCGCCGCCACCTCGCCGAGCAGATTTTCCGTATGCTTGGTCTTGCGCCGGCGCCGCACGAGGCGGTCGCCGAGAATGTCCTGCTCGCCGAGAATGGCGAGGCCTTGCGTCTCGAAGCCATGCTCGACGCCGAGCACGGCGAGCGCCGCCGCGCCTTTGCCGAGCGCCAGTGCCGCCGGCAGCGAAGGCACGGTCTCGAGATCGTTCAGCCCGTGCTCGGCGAGCACATGGCCGAGACGCTCGCAGGAGCCGTCCGACCAGCCGGCGACGACGACGCTCTTGCCGGCGCCGCGCAGCGCCTTCACATGGGCGACGGCCGCCTCGAAGACATTGGCCTCTTCATTGTTGCGCTCGGGCGCGAAATCGCGGCCGGCGCGGGCGGCGCAATCGATCGTCTCCTTGCCGGCGCCGTCCGGCGCGGCGAAGGGCGAGAAAGTCGCGAGGCTGCGCCCCTCGAGCTTGCCGCGCCATTCCTCTATGGTGAGATAGAGCTGGTCCGGCGGCAGCGGCTTGTAATTGGAATCGGCCGGCGCGGCGTCATAGGCGAATTTGCGGGCGTCGTAATAATCGGCGATCTGCGTCAGCCGCTCGCCGGCGGCCTCTTCCACCAGCGGATCGAGCAGCAGCGGCGCCTCGCCGACATAATCGAAGACGCTGCCCATGCGCGCATAAAAGAGCGGCAGCCAATGTTCCGCGCCCTGATGGCGGCGGCCCTCGCTGATCGCCTCATAGAGCGCGTCGCCGCGCGTCTGCCCGCCGAAGCGCGTGGTGTAGGCCTGGCGAAAGCGCCGCATCGTGTCGCTGGTGAGCCGCAGCTCGCTCATCGGCACCAGATCGAGCGAGCGCAATTGCCCGATGGTGCGCTGGCTCTCGGGATCGAAGCTGCGGATCGATTCGAGCGTGTCGCCGAAGAAATCGAGACGGATCGGCCCCGGCATTCCCGGCGCATAGAGATCGACGATGCCGCCGCGCTGGGCGTATTCGCCGGTCTCGCGCACGGTGGAGGAGCGCAGAAAGCCGTTGGTCTCCAACCACAGCGCCAGCTCGTCCAGACGCACCACATTGCCCGGCGCGGCCGAAAACGTGTCGGCGGCGACGCTCTCCAGCGGCGGAACCCGCTGCAGCAGGCAATCCACCGTGGTGACGAGAACGCGCGGCCGCTCGGCCGAGGATTTGGAGCGGGCGAGTCGCGCCAGCGCCGTCATGCGCCGCGCCGAAATCGCGGCGTTGGGCGAGACGCGGTCATAGGGCTGGCAGTCCCAGCCGGGGAAATCCAGCGCCTCCGCCTCGGGCGCCGCGAATCGCAGCGCCTCGCGAAACGCCGCCGAGCGCTGCGCGTCGCGCGCCACATGGACGAAGACGGCCGGCCGCCCCTCCGCGCCGCGCGCCAGAGCGCGGGTGAGATCGGCGGCGACGAAAGCGTCGAAACCGTCCGGGACATTCACGAAGCGGAGCTTGTCGCCTTTTTCGATGCGGGCGACGGCGGATCGAAGATCGGTCATGATCCTGTCGGGTCTCTCAGAGCGCATTCGGACAAATCATCTCCGAATGCGCGCTTATGAAGTCGCGTGCTCTTTTCCGAAAACCGCTCGGCGTCTTTCGGGAACATGCTGGTTAAAGATCGAGCGGCGTCTCATGCGCGTGAAAAGCCGCGATCCGGCGGAAGAGGGGCGTGTCATAGCGCGCCGGAACCGGCTCGGCGCGCGACAGCCAGCGGAAGACCTCGTCGTCCTGCGCGTCGAGCAGCGCTTCGAGATCGTCGAGCTCGGCCTCGGGCAGAGCGGCGATCTCGGCGTCGACGAAACGGCCCATCAAAATATCCATCTCGCGCATGCCGCGACGCCAGGCGCGAATTTTTATGCGCCGGCGGCGGATGTCGGGATCGTCTGAAGCAGAGGCGCTCAAGGGCGGAAATCCGCGGACGTGGGCTGGAGGGGGTACAAGAAATCGCGCGCCGGGCCGCCATTTCGGGCGCCGGCGCAGGAGGCCGAGGGATTAGCGCAGGCGGCGGCGAAAAGATAGATCGTCTTCCGCCTGTGGGCAGTCGTTCGAGACAGTTGCAATGCCGCTTCGATTACGGCATAAGGGCCCCGTCGCGGCGACGCGGCTCGGATGCGGGTGTAGCTCAGGGGTAGAGCACAACCTTGCCAAGGTTGGGGTCGAGGGTTCGAATCCCTTCGCCCGCTCCATTAACTGAAATGTCCGGCCTTGAGACATGGGTAACGGATTGTACCTAAGACATGGGTGACAACCTCGGGCCGAACGGGTTGTCGAGGGGTTGCAAGGTTTTCTGCTCCAGGTCGAAATATCCAAGGTCATAGTGCATGAAGCTGGTGGGTGAGGTGCATGCGCTCGTGGCGGCCGTTTTGCTGCGGCTGGTCGGGCTTGATGCGCTCGATGGCAATGCCGAGCCTGAGCCACCACACTGACAGTTTTGAGAGATTGAACGAGGCGTTGGGGCTGGCGAAGGGCACGCCCCTTCGGCAAAGTCCTTGAATTCGCCCTTAAGCCGGAAGGGTGCCGCAGTGCAAAAATTCGATCGCTTTGCAAGGCATGTGCAGTTTTCTTCCGCTCGCCAAGCGTAACGAGTTGCTAGGTTGGCTGCTGGAACGCTTTTTTCTTCGAAAAAATATATCAATGAAGTCAAATATTTGAAAATATGGCGGAGAGGGGGGGATTCGAACCCCCGATAGGCTTGCGCCTATGCCGCATTTCGAGTGCGGTGCTTTCAACCGCTCAGCCACCTCTCCACTGCCGGGACCATGATCGCTTCAGAGCGAATCGCGCATGGTCACCCTGGCCAAGTTGATCGCACGATCTTACCCAAAGAGTCAGCAACTTTTTGGGTTCATGCTTGGCTACGGACGTTTCCATCGGGAGTATCCAGGATGATCTCGCCGGTGAGCCGGTCCGCTCCGGCCACCGCCGCCCCCTCGCTAGGGCGTGTAGCCGGGGGTCGCGCAATTACCATAAATCTTTCGACATACTTCTAAGCCCGCAGATTACCCCGCATTGCCTATCTGGCTCTTCCGCTTTGGCCAGAATTCGCGTGTCTCCTCGCCAAGCCTGTGGCAATCGAAAAGCGGCACCGGGTACCCGCCCGCGATCAGACGGCGGTGCCTGTCGCGATGCCCGCCCGCGCCTCGAATTGGTATCCGGCGATTTGCCCGGCCGCATAGGCGTCGGCCAACACGCGTTTCCTGCGGCCCTGGCTTTTCACGTGGAACGATAATCCGAGCTTTGCGAGCTCGTCATCGATGACCGAAGCTTTCAGCGGCACAAGATCGCGTCCGGACGAGGTCCGCATAACAGCATCGCGCTCGCCTTTCATGGCCTTCAACTTCCCGCCGATCCCCTGCGCAAGCCCGATTTGAAAGGAATTCACGGCGTTGCGGCGCTCGCCCGTTTCCAAACCGGCATAGATGGCGCCGGCCTTGAACCGCGCGGTTTCCGAATCGAAGGTCACGCCGATGAGATCGTAGAGGAAATGGGCGGCCTCGACATCGGCCGGAAGACCGAAAAACACATGGCGGATCAAACCGTCTCGGGTCGTTTCGCCCCACGCCTTGCAGTCGCAAAAGACGGCAATGCTGGGAAGGCATGCATCGAAGACGCCGTGCCTGCGGCGCCCTGTGTCGATGCCGAATCCTTCGCAAGCCTGCCGGCGAAGCTCGATTTCGCTCAGCGACAATCCATGGCGGTCGAGGAGTTCCGCCACCTTGTTTGCCGACGCCAGGGCTTCCTGCTCGGTGCAGCCTTGATCAACCGTCTTGGCGCGCAGTGCCCGGATGCGTTGCACGACCCGGGCAAGATTTTCGTCACCAGGTTTGGCGCCAGCGTCGGCGGTTGCAAGAAGCAGGCTTCTCAGATGCGCGAACAGGGTGCGCACCCCGCTGGGAAGCCAATTGCCTGTGATTCCGCGCTCGATCGTCGCGGCCACGCGATCAAGCGGCGCCGCATCCCCGCCAAAGCCAACAGCGGCGCGCCGCTGCATGGTTTCCATTTGGATCGACGCCAACTGCGAATAGGCGCCGGCAAGTGGGCCTTCCCCGCCGCGCCGCGCGGCAAGCGAAGATGCGAGGGCCTCGATGAGGCAGTCCACGGAAGTGAGATTCCTCG